>JBHHYH010000001.1:0-134284 GCA_046757465.1 Candidatus Scalinduaceae bacterium
CTACGTTCGCAAGCTAGCGCCTGATGAATAGATAATAGTATCTTTTTTACAAGCAAACCTCAATTCATATTACAACCAGCCCAAAATCCTTTTTTAAAGATCGTCGGTCGTATGTAATTCAATTGTCCCGTAAGCTTTTCTATACTAATGCCTCGGCTTCTTTGGGGACCTTTTCCCAGTCAGCAAGGAATTGCTTAAGTCCCGCATCAGTTAGTGGATGTTTTACTATATTGTTAAACACCGTAAATGGAACTGTAACAATATCGGCGCCCATAAGTGCGGCATCTCTTACGTGTAATGGATTTCGAATACTGGCAACGATTATTTGCGTATTAAATCCATAGTTATCATAAATAGTACGAATTTCCTCAACAACTTCCATTCCGGTATGACCTTTATCATCTAATCTTCCAACGAAGGGACTAACATAGGTGCCTCCAGCCTTTGCTGCGAGTAGGGCCTGGTTTGATGAAAAACACAAGGTGACGTTTACGTGTATGCCCTCTGAGGTCAGAACCTTTACGGCCTTAAGGCCCTCCTTTATGAGCGGTATCTTGACGACTATGTTCTCAGCTATTTTTGATAAACCTCTTGCTTCCTTAACCATATCGTCCATTTCTGTACTGACTACTTCCGCACTAACGGGGCCTTTTACGATTGAACATATCTCTTCGATAGTTTCCCTGAAGGGCCGCCCGGTCTTTGATACCAATGTAGGATTCGTTGTTACCCCATCCAAGACTCCCAGGCTTTCTGCTTCTCTTATCTCTTTTACGTCTGCCGTATCAATAAAGAATTTCATTTTGTCTCCTTTCTACGAAAATAGTATGGTTGAGTTTTTGCCATAAAGACACCAATGCACTAAAAAATAACAGGTTAATATAGTGAACGAAGTAATTAAGGTGTCATTCTCCAATGTCATTCCCGCAAAAGCGGGAATCTATATTAGATTCCCAAGCGAGTTGGGAATGACAAAACTGGTGTTCTACATTATTTTATGCCTACTTACCCGCCAGAACGCTTGCCTGCCCGGCTTACCATTCGCCTGCCCGTTCTGGTACCCGCCAGAATGACTTTGCCGGGCTGGATGATTCGGTCGGACGGGTCGGGCTGGTTTATAGCGTTCACTATAATCTATAATTGAACTAGCCATTTTTCGTTGATTTACAAAATGGAAAGCTGAAGCTTTCCGCTACAGTTATTTTATCTTAGTTTCGATTCCTGCAGTAACAAGAAAGACACTGTCTGCCTCTCTTGCAATCAGTTGATTGGCATAGCCTGCGAGATCACGAAATCTCCTTGAAATTGGATTGTCCGGTACTATACCGTAACCAACTTCATTAGATACTATTATAACATGAGGCGTGATCTTCTTACAAACAATACACAATCTATTTATTGAGTCAATTATATATTTTTCTTCTTCTTTGGCTTCACGACTATTAAGAAGCATATTTGTTATATAAAGGGTGATACAATCAATTAATACGACAGCCCTGCCTGTGCTGTAAGTAGGGCAGACAGGTAATTTGCCGTTAAGGTTTGAAATGGCCTTGTCTAAATTAAGAGGGGCTTCTATCGTTTCCCAGTTTGCGGGTCTATTCTTTTGGTGATTTTGTATCCTCTTGACCATCTCATCATCATTAATCTGCGAGGTTTGTGCAGAATCTGCAGTGGCAACGTAGCAAACGTGTTCGTAATTACCGGCAAGCTTCATTGCAAACGTAGACTTGCCACTCCTTGCACCACCGATTATGAATGTTAGCTTTGACATCAATTAACCCCCTTCGGGCGGACTCAGATTGCCAACTGTAGCGGAAACCCATGCCTTAGGCAGGTCTGTCCTTCGGCACGACTTTAGGTTTCCACATCCGTGGTCTTGGTAAGCAAAAATAGTTATTCAAACGTTTACATTAGAACTGATTCTCATGATGGGTGGAGATCTGAAGACCTCCGCTACAGATATAGTAAAAGGCTAAAGCCTTACTCTCAAATATTTAAAATGGGAATTCTTATACAACAATTAAATTAACGCCCTTCGGGCGGACTTTTAAAGGTTGTCTTGGACTTGTCATTCCGAACTTGATTCGGAATCTCATACCCTTGTGAATCCTAAAACTTGAAGATTCTGAAATAAATTCAGAATGACAGGAAGAAGCATTCATATCTTACAGTTATTGTATTGCTTACAACGGTAATTCCCCACTAACCCGCTTAAAAATAATAAAAATTCCTTTTTATTTCAGTGTCTCTCCGTGGTGAATACAAAATTAGACAGCCAAAAATGTAAGTAAAACAGTTATCTCACTTACCTCATTCACTGCACCAAGGGTATCGCCTGTCATACCTCCGATTTTCTTTTTGACATAGGATGTAAACAAGATACTTACAATAAACGCTATAAAGAATACAAGGATTCCCTTAATACCACAAAATAAAAAAATAAGTATTCCAGGTATGAATGAGCATAATAAGACATGTTTCAGATTAAGGTTTTCGACAATTATTTGGCCCGTACCCTTTTCTTCTCTGGCATAAGTCGAAAGTGCTGCGCCCAGTATCTGAGACCAGCGCCCGATAGCACACATAAAAAGAAGGACTTTACCTTTTTCACAGGCATAAAGATGAATAGAACCTAAACTTTCTATCGTCTTGTAGTCACTGATAAAGGATAGCCCAGCTATCGCTTCTGGATCTATCGAAACAAGGCATAAATATTTTAGACCAACAGTACAGATAAGGCATAGAGCGCCATAACTCCCCGTTCGACTATCCCGCATTATCTCGAGTCTTTTCTCTCTGGTATCTCCACCAAACAAACCGTCGCATGTGTCAGCAAAACCATCAAGATGAAAACCGCCCGTTATAAAAACGTAGGTTATCAAGATTATGGCATCTGCAACCAGGTTTGGAAAGAATCGAATTGCAGGAAAATAGATAAAAGAAAGAACAAGACCTATCAACAGGCCTACAATGGGAAACCAGAACGCTACCTTACCAATTTCTGGTGATCTTTCATACCATCTCTTGCCTGTAGGAATTATTGTTAAGAAGTTCAGTGTCCAGAGGAAGTTTTTCAAGGCTTGCTTTCACTTTTAGTAAAATTGAGTGATTAATGTTTTGGTTCAATCTGCAAGATTGAACCAGCATAAAATCACGCAACCTGCCCGTTCTCCGTAGTACTACGAAGGATGAAAAGGTTGCGGCTACCCGCCCGAACGTACCTTCGGTACGGGCAGGCAAAAATCTCTCAATTTAGTTTATAGCAAAATTATCTAATTACGTTTCCTTCCATATAAGGAGGAATTTCGATCCCCATACGGTCCAGAACAGTAGGTGCTACATCCATTATCTTTAAATCGTTCCTTCTTTCAGAATGGTATCCGTTATCACCTGACATCACAAATATTCCGTGTTGAGCATGGTTAGCGTCGTCTGAACCCGTATCATTTTCATTAGTCCAGATAGTATTATGTCCAACGCTTCCAACAGACCTCCAGGATAAATCTCCATAATAAACAATCAAATCCGGTGGGATGTTTCTACATTCTGAATAGATTTCTTCCGGTTTAAATACCTTTGTGTTTATGCCCTGCCCTTTCTCATCTCTCAGGTCTTTAAGCGCCGTTATTAATTCATTTCTCAAAAACTCATAATTTTGCTTTGGGATTACGCCTCTGGGTTCACGACCTTTAACGTTGAAGAATAGACGTCCATAGTATCCACCCTCACCCCACACCATAGTTTTATCCCAGTCAATCATATGTTTATTGATTTGGGTAATTTCTTCAGGATAATGTACCAGTTTAAGATATCCGTTATTTATTAACCATTCGTTTATGCAGATTCCACCTTCCATCATCTTTGCGCCGTGATCCGAGACTATCAATACTATTGTATCTTTATCCAATAGCGCAAGCGTCTTTCCAATTTCTTCGTCAATATATTTATAATAATCAAAAATTACATTTTCATATTTATTGCCCGGGAAATACATGGAATGTCTATTATCAAAAAATCCCCAGAAGGCGTGTTGGATTCTATCCGTTCCCATCTCTACCATCATAAAAAAATCCCACTCCTTATTTTTTATAAAATGTCTTACAAGTTTGAATCTTTTCCTTGTCATCTCATAAACAGTATTTAAGATGTCTTCTTTTTCTCCGCTTCTGAAGTTATTTACATCCAGGATATAACCTTTCGAGACCCTTTCCACCTCATACCTTAAATCGGCAGGATAAGTGTATTGGCAATTTTTGTCAGGCGTTAGAAAGCACGTTACCATGTGGCCGTTGAAAATGGGTTTTGGAGGGTATGTTTGCGGCACACCTATAACGATGGTTTTCTTGCCGTATCTTGAAAGTATGCTCCAGATAGTTTCCACGTTAATTGTATTTGAATCAACAAAACATAAACCTTCATAGTCATAACGGTTTCTATTTCTAAAACCATATATTCCCAGTTTACCAGGATTAGTGCTTGTGGTCATTGATGCCCATGCCGGGCACGTAATTGCAGGTATTGTGCTTTCCAGCTTGCCAAAGATCCCGTTTGAAACGAGATGCCTTATATTAGGCAAATGATCAAGCCATTTGTCAAAAATTAACTCAGGTGGAGTGGAATCCAGACCAAATATTATAATCCTGCGATCAGATAAAATCATTTTTTTGGAGAAATCCTATAATTATTATAATTTAATTGCTTTCTTAAATTACACATACCCGCTGTAGCGGAAACCTTCAGGTTTCCACGTCCATGAGATAGCTGGTAAAAATGGCTACATGGACATCCACCCATGGTGAGTGGAGGTCTAAAGACCTGCGCTACATTTTATTTAACACAAAATAAAAATTCCTATATAATAAAATATGAATTCAAATTGTCAGTTAATCGTATTAAGTTACCGACACTTTCTCATCAACAGTAATATTTTCTAAATCGTATTCGAGACTACCTAAACCAATTTCGTGTGCATGTTTCAGTTGAACGGTATAATCAATCTTTGGCCAGATATGTTTAAAATAATCTTTCCCGGTTCGTTCATTTATTATGTCAATAGTAGCCTTTTCCACAGCCACTGGATCTTTGGAAGCAACGATACCTATATCAGAGATATCGGGCTCAAAGGGTTTATCCATACAGTCGCAATGTTTGGTTATATGTGTGAGGAAATTAAAGAATGCAACTTTATGTTTTTTTTCTTTTAAAATGGCAAGGCAATATTCCGCAACCTTTTTTTGTAAATTTATTGTATCCTCATCCCATGCGATCTTAACGGCATCAAATTGGCAGACAGCAAGGCATTCCCCACAACCAATACATTTATTCGGATCGATTACGGCAGTATCTTTTCCCATAGTTATAGCGTCTACAGGGCACCAAATCTGGCAGACCTTGCATATTTTACAATGTTTCTGGATGATTTGAGGTATCACGCCGGAGTGTTGAGCTAGCTTACCACCCCTGGCGGATAACCCCATACCGATATTTTTGAATGTGGTACCCATACCCGTTGCAAGATGCCCTGTAACATGGGCGATCGAAATTATGGCATTTGCTGCCTTCGCCACACCTGCAATATAAGCATTCTTACATAGCTTTTGGTCAATTTTAACAATGTAATCATTTTCTCCAAATAGACCATCACCAATAATAATAGGTGCCCCAGTATTTTCTATAGTAAAACCATGCTCATAAGCAAGCATTAAGTGGTCTATTGCATTAGAACGTTTTCCTACATACAGGGTATTTGTCTCGACCAGGAAGGGCTTTCCACCACTTACCTTTACTTTATCCACAGCAGCCTTTATTAAGGGGGGTTTAAGGTGGCCGATATTCCCCTTTTCACCGAAACTGGTCTTTATGGCAACCATATCACCCCTTTTGATAACACTTTTAATTCCTGCAGCATCGTAAAGAAGTTTTACTTTTTCTGACAGTGATTGAAGTGATTCGCCATCCCTGGTTTCAATAAAATATACTTTACTCTTCATGGGTATATTTGCTTTCTACTAAATTGAACGATTTTTGCCCGCCCGAACGTACCGTTCGGTACGAGCGGGCAAAAATTGCTCAATTTAGATTTTATTTAACTATGACAAGGACTTAAGTCGACTTAGATTTGAAATTATAGCATTGCGTCATGTGTTTGTTAAGTGCAAATTCCAAATTCACTTGACATGATAAATATATTTGAATTAGAATCAATTAATCTGTATATGAGTATAAGTAGAGTATATAAGCTATTATGAAAAAATTGCTTAAGTTAATCCAGAAAAACGAAAAGTATAAACAAGTAGTAAATGATTTACTATCAGGAAAGGACTGTTATATTCACGGGTTGTGGGGTTCCTCCGCTGCCTATCTAATTGCCAGTTTGGCAAGTAACAGATCTCTTTCAGGGAGGCGAGAGATACTTTTTATAACTCCAACTATAGAAGACGCGGAGGAAGTCTTTGAGGATACAAACATCTTTCTTTCCGGAAATACTATCCTCTTCCCCGTCTCGGAGGATATGTTTCTGGCTGAATCTCAACTTGATAATCAGGCTTATGTACAGCAGCTTAATATCTTACACAGGCTGCTAAATAACGAAGATGGTAGTAAATCTACTGCCCGAATTACTATAGTACCGATCCAGGCACTTTTGCAGCAGGTTCCTCGACCTGAAATGATTGAACAGAACATTCTTACAATCAAGATTGGTCAGGAGCATAAACAGGAATTAATTTTAAATTGGTTAACAGAAGGTGGTTTTGAGCGGACGAGCATAGTTGAATTACCCGGGGAATTTAGTCTGAGAGGTGGCATTATAGACATATTCCCTTATTCTGGTGAAATGCCGTATCGCATTGAGTTTTTTGGTGATGAGGTTGTTTCTATTCGTATGTTCAACGCAGAGACACAAATGTCTGAAAATGAGGTAAATGAGTGTCAAATACTTGCCCCGTGTAATACTATATTACACAGGGGTCTTGATGTGCAAACTAACACAGAAGGCGTATCCAATGGTGTGATTAATACTCTCATCGACTATGTGCCTGAAGGTTCCTGGATAGTTTTTAAGGAATTTGAAAAAATAGAAAACAAGGCAAAAAGTATTATTAATAATTTAAAGTTTTCTGATGAAGCGCTTTCTTTTGATCATATAGTGAAATCGTGTAGAGAATTTACAAAGATCTCTCTCTCTAGTTTAACGTTTGCCTGTCTGCTTGCGGACACGCACAGGCAGGAACGTAAAAATACACATTCATTTGATATAAAATCATCTGATCTGTTTGATAATGATGTCAATAACTCCATTAAAAGGGTTGAGGAGATAAACCTTTCACACGATCGGACCATAATCTTTTGTAATAACCAGGCCGAAGAACAAAGGTTTAGAGAGCTATTATCAGGGTCTGATTCTCAACAGGAGATTTCTGGCAAGCGGGCGTCTTCTAATCATGTGGAATTTCATATCGGTCATCTCAATTATGGTTTTTTGTTTGAGGATATCTCTGCAGCTTTTCTCACGCACCATGAGATATTCCGACGTTACCAGGTGAGGAGAGAACCGAAGAAAAGATTATTACGTACCAGAGCTATCGACACTTTCCTGGATTTAGAAAAGGGTGATTATGTAGTGCATGTAAGCTATGGTATAGCAAGATTCTTGGGTATGCAAATGCTTAGTGATGACGATGGCTCTGGGAGGTGGGGCGAATTTCTTGTGCTTGAGTTTGCTGAAGGCGCAAAGATGTATGTGCCTGCTACAAAGATTGAGTTAGTTCAAAAATACATATGTGGTTCTGATCATAAACCAAAGTTAAGTAAGATAGGCAAGCGAACATGGGAGAGAAAGAAGCAAATAGTGGAAGAAGCTGTTCGGGATGTGGCAAGTGCACTTCTCTCCATGCAGGCTTTAAGAGAGGCTAAAAGGGGTATTGCTTACCCAAGAGACACTGAATGGCAAAGAAAATTTGAATCAGAGTTTATTTATCAGGAGACTGACGATCAACTTCAAGTGGCGGAAGAGATTAAAAAAGACATGGAATCATCAAGGCCTATGGACAGACTTGTTTGTGGAGATGTGGGGTTCGGAAAGACCGAGATAGCAATAAGGGCAGCATTTAAAGCCGTAATGTATGGAAAACAGGTAGCCGTGCTGGTACCAACAACCATTCTGGCACAACAGCATTACAGGACTTTTTCTGAAAGGATGGTAGATTATCCTATCAATGTTGACGTATTGAGCAGATTTAAGACCAGAAGGGAACAAAAGGAGATACTGCAAAATTTGCAGGATGGAAAGACAGATATTGTTATTGGAACACATAGATTGATTCAGAAAGACGTTATATTCAAAGATATTGGCCTGGTAGTTATTGATGAAGAACAAAGGTTTGGTGTTGAACATAAAGAGAAACTGAAGAAACTCAGGGAAACAGTTGATGTTCTTACACTAACTGCAACCCCAATTCCACGAACCTTGCACATGTCGCTTTTAGGTATAAGAGATGTTTCCTCTTTAAATATCCCACCACAGGAAAGACAATCCATACTAACTAGATTAATACGTTACAACCCTGAAATAATAAGGAAAGCCATAATTTTTGAGCTAAATCGTGACGGACAGGTATATTTTGTACACAATCGTGTGAAAGACATAAACCGTATTGCAGATATCATTGCAAAGATAGTTCCAGAGGCAGAGATTACTGTAGCCCATGGTCAAATGCCGGAAAGGACTCTGGAGAAGAAAATGAATGATTTTGTAAGCGGAAAATCGGATATTCTCGTATCAACGACCATAATAGAATCCGGCCTTGATATTCCAAATGTAAATACCATATTTATTAATCACTCGGATGCTTTTGGTTTAGCTGATTTGCACCAGTTACGTGGCAGGGTAGGCCGTTATAAACATCGCGCTTATACGTATCTTTTATTACCAAAAGATAGGCCGGTAACTCCAGAGGCCGAAAAAAGATTAAAGGCCATAGTAGACTTTTCAGAACTTGGTGCAGGCTTTAAGATTGCAATGAGAGATCTTGAGATTCGAGGGGCTGGAAATATTATAGGTATAGAACAACACGGACATATAGAGGCGGTAGGTTATGAGATGTTTTGTAGATTGCTGGAAATCTCAATTCGCAAGGCCAGGAATGAACCTGTTCCAGTTTACAAGGTTGTGCACATAGACTTAAATTTAGAATCGTATTTGCCTGATGATTATATCCCTGACACAAAGATAAAGATGGAAATATATAGGAAGATAAATCGTATATCTTCTAATCGTGAGGTGAAGGAAATAGAAAAGGAACTTGTTGATAGATTTGGTCCAATACCTCATCCGGTCAAGAATTTATTAGTTGAAAGTGAAGTCAGAATAGCGGCTCAAGCTTCTAATATCCGTTCACTTGTGCGGGTGAATGGTAGCATTATATTTCAAATTGAAAATTTAAAGGAGGCGGAATCATTTTTCAGGAATGCGAAAAGGCTTATAAGAGTGGTGGATAACGATGAGTTGCACCTTGTTTTACCTAGAAAGAAGATGTCGCCTGAAGATTCAGTAGATTTTCTTAAAAATTTGTTAAACTCAAATTCAAATTTGTAGAGAGAGAGGGGCATATACTTGAAATTTCTAAGATGGGCTTTCTTTTTTTTCATATTGCAGTTATTTTGTTCGTATCAAACAAGTGCTGACAATCTGAATGCAGTACGGGTTGTTGTAAATGGTGAGATAATTACAGAATTTGATATAAGAAAACGAATAGCTGAGGCTTTTCAGATAGCCGGAGAAAAATATCAAGGTGTAGAATTCCAACGGAAAAAGCGCGAGATAATGTCTGGTGCCATTGAAGAATTAATTGATAGAAAGATACTTGTGCAGGAGGCAAAGAAGGTAATACTTTCAGACCCAGAAAAAGCACAGGAGATTGAAAAGAACCTTGATTCATTTGTTAAAGGTGCTGTAGATGAGGTTGGTTCTCTTTACAAATTTTATGAGTTAGCACATAAGCAAGGAATTAATCCCCTTAAAAAAAGGGCAGAATTAAAGGAAGATTTGATGGTTGATGTAATATTGCGTGAGAATGTTTATAGAAAAATAGTAATTACACCAAAAGACATGAAACGTTACTACCAAGACAATATTGATGAGTTTTCCGGAGAGAGAAAGTTAAGCTTTAGGCAGATATTGATAAAGTATTCTGGATACAAAACAAAAGAAGAAGCAAAATCTGTGGCAGAGAAGGTCTTAAGTAGATTAAAAGATGGGGAGGAATTTGAGGTTATAGCAAAAGAACACTCGCAAGGTCCACATGCTTATAAAGGAGGCCTGTGGGAATTTGATGAAGTAAGGGATTTTAGGAAAGATCTCGTTGCCATTGTATCTAAGCTAAAGGGAGATGAAATAAGTCAAATAATAGAGACCTCTATAGGTTGTCATATATTTAAGATAGGAGAAATAGTTCCGGCTAAGACAACGTCCTTTCAGCAGGCACAGGGTGAAATCTATAATACGCTATTTCGAGAGAAGTTCCTTAAACAGAAAAGAAAATATTTACAAGAATTGAAAAGAGATGTTGTAATTAAGAGATATTATTAATTTACCCGTCCGACAGGGTCATCCGGGCGGACGAGAATCTTTGCAAACCTACGCTTTCCTACCCGTAATATCATACCGTTTTTCACATCTATTTCTTGTGTTGGATCAGTTAATTTATTATTGTCGATACTTACACCCCCCTGTGTGATTAACCTTCTTGCCTCTCCGTTAGTGGCAGCAAAGCCATAATCTACCAACAATTTTACTATCCATATCTTATGATTTTTACATTCGCTGGAGGGAAGCTTCACGTGGGGAATATTGTCTGGAAGTTTATGTTCTTTATGAACTCTGTCAAATTCCTCTGCCACCTTTTCAGCTATCTCATTGTCGTAATATCGACTGACTATGGCTTTCCCAAGATTAGCCTTTGCCTGACGGGGATGAGCTTTTAATATCTCTTCTGTTTCTTCTAAAGATATGTCAGTTGCCAGCTCAAAGTACTTACGCATCAGGCTATCATCTATAGACATTGTTTTACCGAAGATTTCTCTTGGTTCTTCGTATATGCCTATGTAGTTGTCCAGGCTTTTGCTCATCTTCTTATTTCCATCAATTCCTTCGAGTAGGGGAGTCGTAAGCGCCACCTGTGGTTCCATGTTCCTATCTCTCTGGAGATCACGGCCGACAAGTAAGCTGAAGATTTGGTCTGTGCCACCAATTTCTATATCGCTTTTTACCATTATTGAATCATATCCCTGCATTAGTGGATAAATAAATTCATGTAGGCTTATGGGAATTCCAGAATTATATCTTTTTGTGAAGTCATCTCTCTCCAGCATCCTGGCTACGGTCATTTTAGAGGCTAATGTTATCATGTCAATAAATTTCATTTTCATGAACCATTTACTGTTGTAGAGAACCTCAGTCTTTTTTAAATCCAATATCTTTCCTAATTGATTTAAATAAGTTTTGGTATTTTTCACTATTTCTTCATGTGAGAGTTGAGGTCGTGTCTTATTTACGCCAGAGGGATCACCCACAATTGCAGTGTAGTCTCCAATTATAAGTACTGCTGTATGTCCAAGTTCCTGAAAGTTGCGCAACTTGTGGATTGGAATGGCATTTCCAATATGGATGTCTGGTGCAGTCGGGTCAAGGCCTAATTTAACACGTAGAGGTTTCTTGGCCTTTATTGATCTATCAAGTCTTGCAATGAGCTCTTCTTCACTAACCAGATCAACAATACCACGTTTAATTATCTTTAGTTGTTCTTCAGTACTATTAAACATATATTGTTCCTGCCCGTCCCCCCATAGCTTCCTTGCGTAAGCTAGGAATGGGGGCTGTCAAGCAGGCATCTCAAAGGTGAAATCAAAAACTAATTCACAGCTATATAACCTTTCAAGAGATGTTTAAATGAAATTAAGAAAGCTAATGTAGCAGTATTGTGGAAAATATGAATGGTTATTGGCGCTATTAACGACCCTGTTTTTTCATAAAGATAAGCTAATAAAAGTCCCAGAATAAATATCTGTAAAAATACATAGGCATTCAAATGGACTATCGCAAAAAGCAATCCACTGATAAAGATAGCTTTTAGTTTGCCAAAACTATTTCTTACGGCAGGTTGAATGAATCCCCTAAAAAGAAGTTCTTCTATAACAGGTGCAGCCAATATGCCAAAAAAAAACATGAAAGTAAGTACTCCTAATGACTCTTCTTCTAAAACCCTTTTAAGAATTTCTTGTTGTTCGGGCGGTATGCCAAATATTCTTGAAATGAAATCTACTAAAAAGCCAGCTAATACTATAAACGGGAGTACTATGAAATAATGTTTGAGGCCGAACTTCACGTCGTTTTTCCAATTGCTGCTTGTAAATCCCAAAGACGTTATGGGTAGACCGTATTTCGACCGGATAATGTAAAAAACATAAAAGCAGGTTAAAATATTTATAAATAGTGACAAACTAAGAATGACAGTATTTTGGTTGAATAAATCTAATAAGTTTAGTCCGAGTACGAGATTCGTAATCTTCAAAAGAACAGGTATTCCAACCTGCATCATGAAGAAGAAAAATAGAAAAACCTTGAATATATCTTTTAAATTCCATCGTATGTTTTCAATCCCTTTCTCATTAATTTCTTCTTTTAAGATGCTTTTGAAATTAATCATATTTCATAAATTACTTTCTCTTTTTAATGCTTTTCTTATATTCTTCATACTCATCTTCATCCATAAGGCTATCTAATTGCTCGACGTCAAGCATCCTGACTTTAATAAACCAACTATTACCGAAGGGATTTTTTTGTAACGTTCTCAATTTATTAGCCAAGTCTGTATTTACCTTTATTACTCCGCCACTAATAGGTGCGATCAGATCAGATATTACATCGATAGATTCTATCTCACCATAAGAAATGCCGGAAATAACCTCATCTCCAACTTTTGGTAAACTAAGGTCAATAAGATCACCAATTTCGTCTATAAGATAATCAGTTACCCCGACGGTTGCGATTTTTCTTTTAAATTTAATCCAGTTATGGTTTGGAGAATATTTAAGATTTTCTGATTTCATCTTAACCTATCGTGAAGTTTTTTAATCTTGTATAAACTGACCCCTTTGGAGTCAGTTTGCTTTGCATCAAAGAGATATGGTTTACCTTTTCTTGGCCAAAGAAATATCCTACGCCAGAGTTTAAAGCATTTATAAGTTTGGGTATGTTTTTCCGTGATTTTATTCTACCAAGTGTGATGTGCCCCACATATTTTTTAGATTCTCTCCTTATACCGAGTCCTTCAATTCCTTTGTCAAGCATTTCGAAAATTTTCAAAAGGTTACTTCCTTTATCCTGTGCACAAACAAATATTACACGAGGCCTATTTAAAGATGGAAATGCACCAACGTTTTCTATATTTATATCGAAAGGACGTAAACATGAAGCAGCGTCATTAATTATCTTATTCAGAGCAGGAAGAATGTTTTCTTCTATATGTCCAAGGAATTTTAAAGTTAAATGTATATTTTCACAAGCAACCCACTTAACATCTGCATCGATTTTTTTTGGTTGAGTTAAAAATTCAGACAGTCTGTTCTTTATTTCTTCGTTGATTTCTATTGCAACAAAAGCCCTGATAGTCATTTAAAATTTCACAAGAAGGTATTTATTGCATGGTCCAGGCGCTTAAGTGTTTTTTCCTTGCCTAAAAGTTCTAAGGTCTCAAAAATTCCTGCACTTGCACCCTTTCCAATAACTGCTACTCTTATCGGTTGAGCTAATTTACCAAAGCCAATCCCGTGTTCTGTAGCAATTGCCCGTAAACAAGTCTCCAGTTCTTCTACAGAAAAACTCTCAATCTCCTTTAATCTCTTATAGGCATCTCTCAACAAAGAGGAAACACCATCTTTCTTAAAGAATTTCTCAATGGTAACACTATCATAAACAACTTTATCAGAAAAGAAAGGAGATGTTTGTGTTATGAAATCTGATAATGTTTTTAATCTCTCTTTATATAATTCCGCTAATTTATACAGCCATTCGTCTGAAATCGACTCAGTATCAAAACCCGCTTTTTCGATATATGGGTATAATTTTTCAGTGAGACTTTTAGTGGGCATATCCATTATATACTTACCGTTCATCCAATCAAGTTTTACATTATCAAAACGTGCACTCGTTTTGTTAACCCGTTTCAGAGAAAACTTTTCGATCATCTCCTGCCTGGTTAGAAACTCCTGGTCATCCCCCGGTGACCAACCAAGAAGTGCAATAAAATTAATTATTGCCTCTGGCAAATAGCCTCTTTCGTGATATTCAGTAACGGACGTTGCCCCGTGACGCTTACTTAAACGAGTGCCATCTTCACCAAGAATCATAGGGATGTGTGCAAATTTGGGTATATCAAAACCCAAAGCTTTGTAAAGGGCAATTTGCCTTGGTGTGTTTGATATGTGGTCATCTCCCCTAATCACATGTGTTATCTCCATTACCCCATCATCAACGACACATGCAAAATTATACGAAGGAAAACCATCTGCTTTTTGTATTACAAAATCTTCAATTAGGGATGTATCAAAGCTTATGTTTCCATGTATCAAATCATCAAAATCTATAGTGCCCTCCTTAATCTTAAAACTAACTGCTCTTCCTTTTTCCGGGTCATCAACATGAAACGCATTACCTTCCTTCAACATTTTATCTACATGTTCTTGATAAATGTTAAGCCTGTTACTTTGATAGTATGGCCCCTCATCCCAGTCTAATCCTAGCCATGTTAAACTATCCAGGATTGTTTGTGTTGCCTCTTTGGAGGAACGCAACTGATCAGTATCTTCAATCCTTAATATAAATTTTCCATCATGATGCCTGGCAAATAACCAGTTATAAAGAGCCGTTCTTGCACCACCTATATGTAGAAAGCCTGTTGGACTGGGTGGAAATCTTACCTTTACTTTTGATTCCATTTATTTTATCTCTTAAATTATAATTCTTAAGCTAACGAAGAAATTGTCAGGTACCCATTGTGCTATAAAAGTCCAGTCTTCTCATCAAACCCAAACATTATATTCATATTTTGTACTGCCTGTCCAGAAGCACCTTTGGTTAAGTTGTCTATACTAGATAGAATTATAGCACGTCCATCCACTACCCTTACCGCAATTTCACAGAAATTTGTATTGACGACATCCTTGGTCTTCGGAAGTTTAAGATCTGTTTTGATTCGAACAAAAGGTTCTTTTGAATAAAAATCATTAAATATAATATTGATTTCTTCATCAGAGATTTTTTTCCTCATTTTAGCGTATATCGAACACAAAATACCCCTGTTCATCGGAACCAAATGTGGTGTGAAGCACACTGAAGCATTTGACTTACCAATTAAAGAAAGTATATTTTCAATTTCCGGTGTATGTCTGTGTTCTCCTACATTATAGGCTTCAATGTTTTCATTGCATTCAAAATAATGAGTTCCTTCCTGGGGTTCACGCCCTCTCCCGGATATTCCTGATTTCGCATCGATAATTATGTCGTCTGTGTAAACGTAATCATTTATAATTAACGGAGCTAAACCAATGATTGCGGAGGTAGGATAACATCCGGGATTTGCAACTAAAGTTGCATTTTTAATCTTTTCCCTGAATATCTCAGGAAGTCCATAAATTGCCGTTTTTAATCCTGATGGGTCTGTATGTTTTACCTTGTACCATCTTTCGTATGTTGACTTCTCGCTAAATCTGTAATCTGCGCTTAAGTCTACCACTTTTATCCCCATATCCAGATATTTTGGAACATATTGCATAGAGATTGTAGGCGGAAGTGCAACAAAAACCATATCTACGTTTTTCGGTACATCCTTTTCTCTTAATCGTGAGCAGGGCATGTCAAATGTTTTCGCTAAAACCGGGAAAACGTCGGAAATTTTGATATTGGCTTCCCTTCTAGTACCAAGATACGCGATTTCCACATCAGGATGTCGTAATAAGATCTTTATTAATTCCAGACTTGTGTATGCAGTAGCTCCAATAATTCCAATCTTTATCAACAATTTTCTCCATTTTTTAAGGTTAAAATCATCATAACTTGTTAAGACATCGTAACTTTTGAATAATAACAATCCTGTGGGTAAACGTCAATTGCAAAATTAATCCTGTACATTTTAACTGTGAAGTGTAATAGATTGTATCCGGATATGAGCAACGATGTGACAAAGTTGGAAAAGGAATGCTAAAGTTCCTTAAATCGCGAGATGTAGAAATATTATTAAAGTTTGTATGATTATGAGGATATTGTCAGATATACACAGGTTGTAACTATTCAGTTTTCTTTCTAATTTTCCAAATTATGAGTCCAAAGAATGCTACTACGCAGAGCCACATTTGTGTTGCGAAAATATAACCGCAAGTACAAATTAATATTTTGTTTATGCCTGATTTGCTCCATTTTTCTTTAATATAAACCCATGGCCTTGCAGTGGTTTTATATACTTTTTTCTTATACTTTTTAACATACACACGTGGTTTTACTTTCTTTGTTTCTTTCATATACCCCTTGAAAATTGTTTGAGATTCATCTCCCTTAACACTTTTTCTTTCAACCGGCTTCTTCTTAAGCTCTCTTATGATTTCCTCCTGCACTTTTGTTTCTTTAGGTTTCCTTTCAATTGCCTTCTTCTGCAGTAGGGTCTTTCTTTTAGTTTTAACAACTCTGTCTTTCTTTACCTCTCTTACGGCTTCACTTTTTTTCCTTGTTGGAGTTTTTACAATGCTCTTTTCTCCCCGCGTCAACTTTCTGAATATCTCTTTTTCCTTTTCGGCAGCACGTGTCATCCCCAGTTTGCTATAAGCCAGCGACAATGAATAATGTACCTTTGGATAGTCCGGATTTATCTTGATAGCGTTCATATATATTTTAACAGCTTCATCGTACTTTGCCTTACAATAATATGTATTCCCTAATCCATACATGGCATAAACATGATTAGGCTTTAATTCCAATGCCTTTTTAAACTGTTCTCCCGCTTGATCATATTTGCCCTGTTTATAGTATTCAATACCCTTATTGTAGTATTGAGAGAACTTACCTTGACCATAAGACGTAGCCGCAAGAGATGTCAAGAGGAAAAGGATAAGTAGCATTTGGGAAATCAAAAACTTTCTCATTTTGAAATTTACCTAAAAACTTTTCATTAAATTTAATTTATGGCTCTTCAATTAATTCTGAAACTGAATTCATAAGATATCTTATAATATCAATTTTATCAGACGTTTGGTGTGATATCAAGGTATAAAGGCAAAAATTGGTGTCCTGAATGGAAAATCCTATACGTTCTATTAAATGATCATTCTGTCTTTAATACATCTGCATAATCAAGCTTGTACAATGATGAAAACCCTTGTAATGAAACTAACCTTCCTGTATAAGTAATTACATCACCCACATTCAAACGCATTACCGTTTTGCGTTTTGTCCAGTCAAATTTTAGTTGAACGTCTGTATCAGCATCTTCTTGATCTACTACCATCCTATTCCAGTCGTAAACAGCAATCCCCTTACGGATAATCCTTCCTGTCCATCTGACATATTTCCCTTCATATTTATCCTTCCATATCCGCTTTTTTTCAGCCGCTTTGAGCTTGCTTTTTTTACCAAATGTATTATCAAAATCATTAAAAGAAATATCTAAAAAATCTTTTAATGATTCTTTGGCAGTTTTTACCTGCTCCTTTTCTATGCCCGTTTCCTTTTCTTGAACAATCTTTTCTGTAATTGGCGTCGTAATTTTGTCTTTACGAACCGGCTCTTCCTCTCTTTTCACCTTTATTATGCGAACGTCATCAAAACCCGATAAAACTTCTTTCTTATCCAATTCTGTTACAGCTTCTACTTTGGAAAGAGGCGCATCTAATTCTGATTCTGCAAGCCTGCCAGCTTTTTTTGCTACACTTTTATTATATAGTGATTCAAACTCTTCCTGAAACCTCTTTACCACATCTGGTTCATCGATGAAAATGGCGTTTTCATAATTGAATTTTTCGGCATATTCTGTCCAGTTATATGAACCAGTTACAAGGAGCTTGGCATCAAAAATTGCAAAAGTGTGGTTCATGAATCCCCCAACATTGCCTTTCAGAAATTGGAGGTCGAAACCTTCCTCCTTGAGGAACTCTAATACCGGATAACGTTTTTTCTGTTGCCTTTGGTCGATTATGATTCTTATCTTTACCCCTCGTTCTTTTGCCTCATATAACGCTTCCGCTATCTCACCTGCGGTAAAAATTAAGACCGCCACGTCTATAGATTTTTCTGAAGAATTTATAGTTTTTATTATGGTATCTCTAATTAGACCTCTGGGTGAAAAGAAAACATTTGTTTTTGCATGCAGTATGCTAGTGGCAAGGAGTGTAATAAAAACACAAATGCACAAAGACCGTAAAGGAATGATTGAGTCAATTTTCCGCATAATTTAACGTGAATGCATATATTTTACTTGAAGACCATTTACTAAAATTTAAGCTGCTAAAAATATGATATTAGTGTCACTTATAAAGAATTTAAGATTCTACTGTTTAAGAATTTGCTTCCGAACCAAAATAAGCTCAAACTGGCAATTTAGAAAAAAAATTACTAAATTTTGGCTGATATCTGACAATATTTATTATGCTATTTTAGCAATTAAAATATTAGATATAAAATGGATAATTTAACATTGCAGTAAAGTATAAATTGAAACAACGGAATTTTTTTGCCTCTTTTATATAAGCCTTTGCAGCTCATTATCTTGATGACATTCAAATCGTGTTATCCTTGCTAACGCATAAGTTCTAAGTCGTACATTATCATTTTAGTACAAAATTTTAATTTAAACTTTTGGTATTAATTTTGCGAAATACACAAGATCTATAATATTTTACCGTGAATCTTTTTATTTTTACACTTTTGATGAATTTTAAATGCCTTTAACCACACGATCTGCAAGATCGAAGGGGAGTTTTGCCTTGAGAATCTTTTTCTTTACCGATTCTGTATCATACTCAGATCGCTTAAGAAAAATCTTATGTACATCAGTATCATAAATCATATAAGAAGCCTTGGGATTTCCATCACGCGGTTGACCTACTGAACCAGGATTTACATAGTAACGTTGGCCAGAATTCAATGCAACATCGAATTCTTCCAGCCTTACCATTGATTCCCTTTCGACCAACATAATTCTGTTATCATATTGGTCTGCAGGGATGAAGACCGATGCGATAATGTCTCTCTTTTGATTTGTATATAAATATGCTGCTGGTTTATGAGTGTGACCGGCAAAAGTTAGCTTTGAATAGAGTAAATCGTAACTTAAGGTTGCTGCATTTTTTAAATATTCATAACCCTGAGGATAAACAGGTGTGCTGTGAACTAATTCGATACCAAATTGTTTTAATTTTTTCCTAAACCATAGGGAATTCAGGAAACGGAAGTTTTCTTTTTGTAAGACCTTAGCCGTCAACTTCACAGCTTTATCTGCTGAAGCGGCCATTGAACTACATAACGAAGGTTGGCCAATTACGGCTTTGTCATGGTTTCCTGCAATTACTATTGCCTTTTTTCCCATAGATAAAATATAGTCGATTATGCTCTTCTTTTCAGCATCGTTAATATCAGTTTCTTGTATAATCTTTTGAATTTCATTCTTCAAAGATGTTTTGCCGTTTTTTAAAAATCTTACGATAGCACAGCATTCGTTCGGGTTTGCACCGTAGCCGACGATATCGCCTGGTATTAAAATTTTATCTATTTTTTCATTATTATTGTGAAGGTCTAAAAAAACAGAGGCCAGTGCCTCCAGGTTACTATGGATATCCGAAATAATTACAAATCTCATTTTTTATCTTATAATATAGCTTCTAATACCTGTTTTAATTGTTTTGCCGTAGCAATCCTGTTAGAGGAATCCTCTTCTAATGTTGCCATTATGATATCTTCTAACTTTTTGGGGATTAAATCATTAATGTCTCTTGGAGGGATCTTTGTTTCCTTCCATTTTTTATTAGTCAAGATTTCATACATGACAGCGCCTAAGGAATATATGTCCGACTTATCATCTAGGGATAAGAAGAATGCAATTGCCTCTAGAGGAACCTCCTTAGGTGGATTCCTTAAATCTTTTAACAAAGCCTCTTGCTCAGGTGAGGAATACTCTCTGCTAATTCCTTTTAAAAGTCCAGCTTTTTTTATGGTGAGTTCATAATCAATCAAATAAACTGTATTTGTATCTGGATTCAACATTAGGTGGCCAGGTTTGATATCGCAGTGTAAATAATTTTTTGAGTGTAAATAATCCAAAGGTTCACAAACGCTTATAAAGCACTTGATGACATTCTCTAATTGGCCATGGAAATTTTGGGCTACTTTTTCTTTGAAATAATTAACAAGATCTATATTACTCATATGGTCAAGTACAATAAAATGTTGGGTTAGTACAACCTTTTGGTTATTAAACATTGTTTCTTTTCCATAATCATAAGCCTTGGGAATCTGTCTATGGTCTAATTCTTTCAAAATAAAATATTCGTCGTCAAAGGGTATATGTGGACAATATTTTATCCCTAAACCCACATATATATCGTTTTCTAATATGGCATAATTTGACTTATGCATTTCTGCAACAGATTTAAATGAGCTAAATTTATAGTCTCTTATTCTATACATAAGTTGAACTTATATACTTTTTCACTTGCGACTTTTACCACAATATGTTATTAAATAAAAACTTATAGAGACCATTTAATATATCCAACAGGTTAAAAGGTTGAGTCTATTTAAGTTGCCGGACTTTCGTTAAGGGAGCATTTTTTTGTAAAGGGGGTGAACGCCAATGACATAGGGGCGATTTTGTAAATCATAATATTATCAGAAATCCAAATTGTTGTAAAACAGTTTTTTAGTGTAGAAAAAAGGTATTCAAGATGTGGCTAACAATACAGATTTACATAAAAAGATAATTCTTTAACAAACATAAACAATTATCTGAAATCAGTATATTGAAGCTATGTCTGACTTAAAGATAAGAGGAGGAGAATATGGGGCGTTTATTAAAAGGAGGGGGAAAAATATGATATTTTCAAATAGGAATAAAAGTAGTAAAGCGTTAAGGTGGATGAATGTAGTGTATTTTCTTATATGCCTGTCATGTGTGATTTATTTTGGCGCAAAGTTGGTATGGGCTGGCGACCCAAGCGGTGAGAATACCTACTCCGACAGTATTGAGGGGCTCAAACATTCTATCAATTTTACATGGGTGCTCGTTGCTGCATTTCTGGTATTTTCGATGCAGGCGGGCTTTGCACTCCTTGGTGGTTTTTTACAAGCTAAAAACATGTTAGGTTATTTGGCGCACTGTTTCGCAGATGGTACTATCGGTGGAATCGTATTCTGGATGTTTGGCTTTGCATTTATGTTTGGTGGTTCTATGATCGCACCAGGCCTGGAAAGTGGTAATACTATTATTGGGTACAGTGGATTCTTCCTTGCTGGTGGTAGTTACGACGTTCAGGCAGTCATGCTCTGGCTCTTCCAGATGGTATTTTGTACCAAGGCAGTTACTATTATTGCAGGCGCCGTAGCGGAACGAATGAAGTTTGCCCCTTATTTGATTTATAGCTTCTTCGTTTGTGGTGTAATATATCCTGTCTATGGCCATTGGGTATGGGGCGATGGATGGTTGCAAAACCTGAGTATTGGTACAAGTACAGGTGTATGGGACTTTGCCGGGTCTGCAGTTGTTCATACCATCGGTGGGATGCTTGCCCTGGCAGGGGCATTCGTTCTTGGGCCTAGAAAAAATAAATATAACCCGGATGGTACGTCAAACGCTATCCCCGGGCACAACCTCACACTGGTAGTTGTAGGTACCTTGGTTTTGGCATTTGGGTGGTTCGGTTTCAATGCGGGTAGTACACTAGGAGCAACTGACCTGAGGATTTCAGTGGTAGCTGCTAATACATTTATAGCAGCAGCGGCAGGTGCTGCTGGTGTAATCTTCGTAACATACGCCCTCTTTGGTTTTTCAGATATCGGCCTTGCTTGTAATGGCGCCCTTGGTGGGTTGGTGGCCATTACGGGCCCTTGTGCCTTCGTTGCTCCATGGGCTGCTGCAGTAATTGGGTTAATAGCCGGAGCGGTAATGTGGGGTACAGTAATCTTTGTTGAAACGAAGCTGAAGGTTGACGACCCCCTCGGCGCGGTAGCCGTACATGGCGCTAATGGTATATGGGGGATGCTTGCACTTGGAATCTTTGCAGATGGAACTTATGCAGGAGTAAACGGTCTAATTACGGGTTCCGGTTGGCAGCTTCTGGTTCAATTTATTGGTGTTGTTGTTGCCATGGCATGGGCTCTTGGTTTGGGAGCACTTATGTTTTACGTCCTCAAAATAACCATGGGTATTCGCGTTTCTGAATTAGTAGAGCACGAAGGTGTAGACGTACATTTGCATGGTTCTCCTTGTTATCCTGCTCAGGCTGAGGTTACTTCTCAATTGGGACCAGAAGTAGAAGAAGCGGAAACACGACGAGAAACGGCCTTACTGGAAGAAGCCCTTGCAAGGGATGCAAGAAGAGAGAAGATTTATTCTGAAAAACTAGGCAGATGGATATATGCGAAGCCTAAATAGAGAAGAACTAATACTTCAATGTGAAGCTGAAGATTTTTAATTGTGTTATGTTTGATAAAGGAGGATATGTTTATGAAGAAGGTCGAGGCGATTATTCGTCCTGAAAAATTTGATATTATCAAGGATGCATTGACAGATCTGGGTTATTCTGGGATGTCGGTTATAGAGATGAAGGGTCATGGTAATCAAAAAGGTGTAAGTGAAGTGTGGAGGGGAAAGAGGTACAGAGTAGATCTGCTACCAAAGATAAAGATGGAAATTATTGTCAATGATGATGCCGCAGATAAGGTGGTTCAGACCATTATTAAGGAATCCCAAACAGGGAGCATCGGAGACGGAAAGATATTTGTTACTGAGCTGGTAAATGTCTATAGAATCCGAACCGGGGAGGAAGGTGAGGCCGCAGTTTAAAAACACCTAATCCCGTTCGGATATCAGGCAATGCTCCATGATAAGCGGTTAAGGGTTTTATTGTTTGCGGCCTATTGGCCGTTGATATCTTTGGATGATTAAGGTCTTAGATTCTTTAGATACTTGCATATTTCATTTGTTGGTTCGAGGTTCAACCTCGAACCAACTTTGCAAGTTTCAGGTCTATGATCTGAAATACTTCCATAGATTAGTAGTCTATTTCATAATTACGGCGATGTATTCAATGTCAAATCGACGCCTGTCGTTGTTCACTCGCAATGACATGCGAGTATGTATCTCACCGCATTTATGAAACCGTGTAATTAGGCATCAATAATTGAGGCATCTCACACCAGAGCGGACGTGGATATTCATCTCAGATTTTTGTTCATATGTTTAAATCTTTAAGGTATGGCCAGACAAAGATGTCTATTCTTTTCGTAATAACCAGATGAGTGCGTGTTTTTGAATATTAAGTGATGATAATAAGAAACATAAAGTGGGTTATATTCCCAATTATTGTAGTTATTGTGTTGTTCGCAGCTTCCCAATTAACCAAGGCTGCTGACCCAAGCAGCAGTTTCACAATATATTCGGAAATCAGAGATATTGAAGGGGTAAAGATATCTATTGATCTTGCCTGGACGTTGTTATGTGGATTCCTTGTCTTTAATATGCAGGCGGGGTTTGCATTTTTGGGCGCTGGTTTCCTGCAAAAGAAAAACACCTTAAACTATCTAACGATGAGTTTTATGGATTTTTGTGTTGGAGCCCTAATCTTTTGGGCATTTGGGTTTGCATTAATGTTTGGGGGGTCATTTCTCGCCTTCGGGCTTGATGATGGAAATTCTCTTATCGGTTTTAGTGGATTTTTCCTTGATGGTGACTCTTTTGATTACTCTACGTCAAAGTTGTGGTTGTTTCAAATGATGTTTGCTGCAGCCGCCTGTACAATTGTTGCTGGCGCTGTTGCGGAACGTTTCAAGTTTCATACACATCTCTTATACAGCATGATACTATGCGGAGTCTTGTACCCTATTTATGGTCATTGGGTATGGGGTGGAGGCTGGCTTGCAAACCTGCCTTTCGGTTCGGGGATGAGAGATTTTGCAGGTTCGGGTGTGGTTCATGGTGTGGGTGGATTGGTTGCCTTTGTTGGGGCATGGGTGGTTGGCCCAAGGTTTGGAAAATATAATCCGAATGGTACACCAAATATAATTCATGGCCATAATCTGTCTTATGTAGTACTTGGAACACTGTTTTTATTATTTGGGTGGTTTGGTTTCAACGCTGGGAGCACATTGGGTTCAACCGATCTCAGGGTTTCAATAATTGCGACAAACACCTTTCTTGCTGCAACCACAGGAGCAATAACCCTTTTGTACATCTCCTATTTTAAAGATAAAAAATCTGACATAGTTATGGCATGCAATGGTGCCCTGGCTGGCTGTGTGGCTATTACGGCCTCTAGTGCCTATGTGCCCCATTGGGCTGCGGTAGTAATTGGCTTAATTGCAGGTATCTTACTGAGGGCTAGTTTATACTTTATAGAGTTTAAGCTGAGGATTGATGATCCTATCGGAGCCGTCTCTGTTCATGGAGCGAATGGCCTCTGGGGTTTACTCTCCGTGGGAATCTTTGCCGACGGCTCTTATTTGGGTGTCAAGGGACTGATAGCAGGTTCTGGATGGCAACTACTGGCACAGTTTATCGGATGTGTTACACTTATTTTATGGACATTTGCTGCCGGTTATTTGGTATTTTTATTATTAAAAAAGACTATAGGACTCAGGGTTCCAATCAAAGAAGAAAACGCTGGAATTGATATCTACGAACACGGTCTTGAATGTTATCCTGGCTTTTGAATAGATACTACGCTGCTATGAGAAGAAACATTTAAACAAGGTAGATTACGCAAAACCTGTATCTTTGATAAGAAGATACAGGTTTTGTTTTTTTCACAAGAAGGGAATAAAGTCTCATAAAATTCCATCTTAAATTAACGCCATTAACTGCAAAAAAATATCAAGTGAATATTCGAAGGTGATAAAGATGTATTTTTTGATAATACACGAAAAGAAACGGTTATACTACGAAACATTTGATGATAGAGAATCACTGGAAGAACACTTAAATAGTCGTAGAGGGTTTTTTTATAAGAAATTCAAAAACCATCAGGCATATATCGTAAAGGGAGAAGAAATCTTCACCGCTAAAAAGCACCTCGGAGAAATGGAATAATCATTTTTCTAGGGGAATAGGGGTTATAATTATGTTTAAGCTAGGAAAATATCAATTTGAGAGTTTTAAATATAGGCCTGGCCACAGGGCGAATTATGGTGTTTTGAATAAACCTGGAAACAGAGAATGGGGAATGAAGTACTCGCCAACTTACAGCTATTCCAGTGAGTATGATGTGCTTAAGAAATTTTCTCATCCACAGATTCCAAGGCGATATGATTGTGGGAGAGGAGAATTGTTTGAAGATGATAAGCTGGTTTTGAAGCAACACTATATTGTTATACAACATTTCGAAGGAGAAGATATAGTACAATATTACAGAGATAAGGGATTGCCTGATTCTGGTGAAATTGAAAATGTGGTTAAATATATTGCAAGTGTAGTGGAACCCTTACATTATCTCCATTCAAAGGGATATGCCCACACTGACATTAAACCAGGCCATCTTATTCTTAATCCCGACACGGGAATAGTTGGCCTAATTGATTTAGAACTAGCCATAAAAATAGGAGAACTTATAAAAGGTGTAACCAAAGAATATGCGGCACCTGAACAAAAGCAGATGAACAATTTATTGAAAGATGTCACAGACTCAAAGGGTGAAAAGGCTGTTTTATCACAAGTTAAGATCGATGGGAGAGCCGATTTATACTCGATTGGATTGTTATTGTATCAAGTATTAACGGGTGAAATACGGGCAGAAACAGGCCAGCCTCCAATCGAAGTTAATAAAGCAATTCCACAGAAATTGAATGAAATAGTTTTAGGACTCCTTGAAGAGGACTCATCAAACAGGATCCCTTCTGCAGAGAAATTAAGAGAAGAATTGGCAGGCGTGTGAGCTAGCTTAACAAGATACGTAACGGTATAAAAACACCTCCTCTTACAGAGCCCCCCTAAAGGGGCCTACTTTCGGTACTTTCGGCAAGCAAATCCTATCTATGACGGACAATGGTACATTAAGCTCTACTTTCAAATAAACACTTATGTTTGTAGATAACATTGGGGAGAAGCTAAAAATCGCCAGGGAGATAGTCAAGGATCCAGAACACTTTCTTATAAGCAAGTATTATGGATTAGGTGTACCGAAGGGCTTTCGCGTAGATTTATTTGCTGCAAAGAAGTTCAAGTTAATTTGTCATAATCTCAAACAGTTTGATATAAGGTTTGGAAGTGAGAAAATGACAAGCACAACTCCTGTCAAAAAACTAAGGGAAGTTATTTCAAGCCATTCATTAGCAAGATGTCCAAAGAAGGTTTTTTGCCCATACTGCGAAAAACTCGTCATTCCGAAGAGGCTTCATAAATTAGATTTTGGAGATTTTGTACTTTTCCTGCTCACGGCAGGATTATGGGCAATCTTTCTTTTTGCCATGTATCTCTTCATCAGGAGATGTCCTGTTTGTAATTACAGCCTGAGAGGCTTTAAACCTCTTTCAAAAGAAGATGGGACAATAGATAATTGACGATTGACAATTTCTAATTGACGAAAAAAACAAGGCGCTGCCTATTATAAAACATAGACAACGCCTTGCACTTTACAACTCGACCTTACCGTCACGTCTTTGATCAAGATGACCAAAGGGTCATTATTCCTTCAGTGTGCCTACGGCTTCTAATTCTAAGTGATAACCAACCTCACCGTGTTGAGACAGGTCAAGTCCGGTAGTCTCTTCTTCGTCAGTGGTCCTTAACCCTATAGTGTATTTAATAATCAGTCCAATGATTATGGTCACACTAAAGCAGTATACCCATGTAGCCGAGAGACCACAACACTGTTTACCCAATTGAGCAAGGCCTTCCATATCCCATCCGATAAAGAAACCATTTACACCATCAGGGCCCATTACCATCTTGGTACAATAAAGCCCGGTGGCGAATGCACCAATCGTTCCACCAATTCCATGCACTCCAACAACGTCCAATGCATCATCATAACCGAAGGCTTCCTTCATTTTAACACATGCATAGAAACATCCAACCCCGCACATGATTCCAATCTGCACAGCGCCCAGAGGGCCAACAAAACCGGATGCCGGTGTTATGGCAACCAGACCAGCGACGGCTCCTGAACAAGCTCCAAGGAGTGTCGGTTTACCTCTATGTGCCCATTCACAGAAATTCCAGACAAGGGCTGCGGTGGCTGTAGCAGTATTCGTTATCACAAACGCAAATGCTGCCCTACCATCAGCGGCCAATTCGCTCCCACCATTAAAACCGAACCAACCGAACCAGAGCAAGGCGGCCCCAATACAGACTAGCGGGAGGTTACACGGTGGCCTTATATTTTGCGCTTTACGTCTCCCAAGTAATAAAACCAGGGCAAGAGCAGCGGCGCCTGAGTTTATGTGCACAACCGTTCCACCTGCAAAGTCGAGTATTCCCCAGTTGCCGGCCCATCCGCCACCCCATACCCAATGACATATAGGATCATATACGGCAGTTGCCCACAGAACGAGAAAGAGCATGACTGCACTAAACTTCATACGCCCTTCGACTGCGCCCATTATGAGCGCCGGTGTGATAAAGGCAAACGTACACTGGAATATCACAAACGTATACTCAGATAATGTGCCAGAGAGTGAATCGGGCGTGATGCCGCTCAGACCTGCCACACTAAGACCACCAATAAAACCTCCATGGTCAGCTCCTGCAAAGCCTAGACTGTAACCCCAGAATACCCATTGGACACTAATGATGCATATAGTAATCCAGCACATCCAGACCATATTAACAACATTTTTTGCGGAAGACATCCCACCGTAAAAGAAACAGAGCCCCGGAGTCATGATGAAAACTAAGGCCGAAGCAGCGAGTATCCAGGAATTATCGCCTGTATCAAGAGCGTCTTCAGCCCATGCCGTAGAAGATGCGATCATCATCAGGATAAACATCAATATAAATAGATAACTGAATTTTTTCATTCGCTTAACCTCCTTTTATTTTTAAGTTCTTTTTTTTCTTCATTTTTCGAAGATTCGTGTTGGCCTGATACAAGTGAATTAATCTAGATTGCCTTTATTCCTCTTTCGCCTGTCCTTATTCGTATAGCATCGTCAACGCTAGACACAAATATCTTACCATCGCCGATACTGCCAGTCTTAGCTGTCTCTACAATAGTATCGGTTATCGTCTTTACATCTTTATCGTCAACAATTGCTTCGATTTTGATCTTTGATATCAAATCTACGGCATACTGTCTGCCACGATAAACTTCAGTAATACCCTTCTGTGTGCCGTGACCTTTAACCTCTGTGACTGTCATACCCGCCACGCCTGCAGCTTTTAAGGCCTCCTTAACAGCGCCTAGTTTTTCATCTCTAATAATTGCTTCAATTTTTTTCATTAAAGTCACCTCCTATTAACCATTAAAAAGACAAAAATATGTGTTTACCGTATAACTATTAAATTGCACCTCCTTTCTTTTTGCTCATTATACCAACCATCTTCCATCTGAAATCTATCCGAATAACCTTTTGCGGAGGGAGGGGGCCGCAATCGGATAGGTAGCATATATAGGTACTTTAACTTTGAAAGAAAAGCATAATATTTCCCTTTAACGTCAAGAAATTGTATAAAAAAAACCGTATCCCATACTTAAAAATGTGGTAATACGGCTTTATGACTTATGCTTTGGAGGAATAAATTATGCTTTATTCGGCCTTTTAACAAAGAAAACAGCTTACAAAGAAAGCCTTTATTTTTCGTGGAGGAGATGTTTTTTTTATAGTCGAAACTAAGTAGTTCATAGCGTTTAAGCTCGTAACTTTTTTTAGACTCGTTTAAGACGTTGAATACAAGGAAGAGTATAGAGATACAAACATAATGGATACGAAAGTCCGTCTGGGAATAACACTTTTTAGTAGCTCTATAAACTTTGTGCGTTGATATACAAGCTGAATTAGTAAGGATGAGATGTACTCCTCTATGTTCTTTTGTGGTAGAGTTACAAGATTTTATTAATTATTTGATAAATTACAACAGAAATTTTCGATCAAGTGCTTTAAGAGCAGAAATTCTCTGTTAAGTAAGTTCAAAATGCAATGGATGTACCAAAACTTACAGCAATAAAAAATTGTAACGGTAAAATCTATAAATACAAATACTTATAATGGAAAACAAAATATTTACAACATTCCTTTAAACTATTTAAATTTGGCGCAAATCTGCCAGACAGAAGATGTGTTTTGCTTAAGGCCACGTTATTACTGTACTTACAATAGGAGCGCAGGAAAATGGTAACTGCGCAATGTTTTAGCCGTTTCTTTTATTATTTTTAAAAGGAATTCGAAAGTTTCATATTACTATTAGGATGGAGAACTTGATTAGGGAAAACGTTTTCAGATTAGATGATAACTGTATTATAAATCAAATGGAAAGTCTCTATGTTGACGGGGATTTGAAAAAGATGGATGGAATTTGTCGTGGTCCTGGAAGATCAGGGGCATCTCTTTATAGTTATTGGTAAACAATGATATGGACACCAATTATTCGAATAAAAATTGGTATAAATGATACGAATTTGCGTGATTTTATTTAAGTTGATTTTCGTATATGATATGATAAATTATACCAAATCTAGGCTTACGTTAAAAAGAGCGTAACTGGAGGCCGATTAAGAGTACGGGGATAGGAGCCATGAAAACAACATTTATTGTTAGAATTTGCCTTATCTGTCTTATCCTTGTAGCTGCAGCATTTATAGCATTAAAGGCGACCGTTTGGAAAGGTCAACCTGATAGCCATTTCAAGGAACTTAAAAAAGATATAAAATCCTATAAACCAGGAAGCAATAGTGCCTATAAAAGAGAGCAAAAGATTGAAGGTGCAACTAAGCCCTATTCCAGGATTGGAAGAAGGGATTATGAGGCAGTACCTGTTGAAATAACTAGGGTAGAAAAAAGAGATATAGAGATTTTTTTAGTAAACAACTCTACGCTTGAACCTGAGAAACAAGTTGACATTTTGGCAAAAGCCTCTGGCATTGTAAAAGACATCTTGGTAGAGGAGGGTGATTATGTAGAATCACAGAAAATCCTTGCAAAACTTGATGATGAAGAAATACTTTTAGAACTTAAGGAGGCCAAGGTAAGAAAAGAAAATGCGGAAATGGTTTATAAACGGTCTCTTGAGACCTTTAAAGATAATATTATAAGCGAAGAAGAAGTCGAAGATAAAAAACTTCAGTTTGACACGGCTTTGGTTGAACTGGAAAGAAAACGTTTGGAGTATAAATATACTACAATAGAATCTCCAATTGATGGCGTGATTGTAGATCGAAGTATTGAAAAAGGCGATAACGTCAAAAGGGATCAAATGGTTTTTAAGGTGGCAGATTTTGATCCGATACTGGCCAGAATATATGTGCCTGAAAGGGACTTAAACAAGATAGAAGAGGGTCAAACAGCTAGAATTATTTCAGAGTTCTTACCTGAAGTGGAATTCAAGGGGAAGGTAAAGATGATAAGCCCTGTTGTTGATCCTGAAAGTGGTACAGTGAAGGTTACAATAGAAATTGCCGGCTTAATGAGGGGAGTTCTGAGGCCGGGGATATTTGTCTCTGTTTATACAATCGTAGGCCAACATCAAGATGTGCTTGTCATACCTAAAAAAGCATTGATTTTGGAAGCAGAAGCCGATGAGGTTTTTGTTATAAGGGATTTTATTGTTATTAATGTGGATGCAGTTGAGATTGAAAAGTTAGATATCGGTGATAGTGTTGTATGCAAACAAAAAAAAACTGCAGATGTTGATTATACTACTTATGGAAAGATAGTTGATATTTCCAGAAGCCTTGATGGCAAGATGCCTACTGCTATAACAATAGAAACTACTGATGTTGTTGATATGAGAACAAATGAGAAGTTCGATACCGTATCTTTTTATAATGGCAAGAACATTCTGGTATTGCAAATTAAGGATATTGCTTTTGGCGTGGAAACGAAAGCATTTAAAACGAGGGTTACACTTGGCTTTAGGGAAGGGAATAATGTTGAAGTATTGAATGGACTTAAAGAAGGTGATAGGGTTATTACTGTTGGGCAAAATGATGTTGGCCACGGAGCAAATGTAATAATTGTTAGTGAAGAAAAAGAAATAGAAGAAACAACAAAAGTTAAAAAAACATAGTTTTTCGTATTAAATATACTTTACTGTAGAAATAGGTGAGATATTCTTTAAAAGGATTTAGATGAAGAAGATTATTCAGGTTTTTTATTCTATATATGCGTGGCTCATAAGTATTTTAATATGGTGTATTGGTTATCTTGTTGCTGTTTTTTCTACGATTGGTATTAAGGACAAAGAGGGTAAATATAACTCTATAGAACGTGCTTTTACAAAAATTACCTTCAGGTTTATGGGAATAAATTTAAATATAAAGGGCCTGGAGAATATTCCGGACAAGGAACCTGTAATATTTGTCTCGAATCATCAGAGCGTTCTAGACATAAAGCTTTCTATAGCTGCTATACCCAAAAATTTCAGTTTTATTTCTAAGGAAGTTGTTTTTAAAATACCTATACTTGGTAAGTATATGAGGACTTCAGGTCATATTGGTATTCGTAGAAATGACGAGAGATATGCATATGGAACATTGAAAGAAGTCATACGAAAACTTGACGGTGGTAAATCAATAGTCTTCTTTCCTGAAGGTACAAGAAGTATCAATGGTAAACTCGGAAGTTTTAAGAGGGGTATTTCAATGGTTATTCTAAGGTCAGGTAGAAAAGTGATTCCAACAGCTATTATAGGAAGCGGAGGTTTCTTACCCAAAAATAGTTTTCTTGGTAGTCTCGAAAACAGAGATATCAGAGTTGAGTTTGGTAAACCATTGGAATTTCCGAAAGTTGAGAAAGAGAATAAAGAGCAATCAAAAGATGTGATGGAGAAAATAAGATCTGAAGTCTCAAAACTTCTTTATAATTGAGAGGAGAAACAATGTGTGATTTAGGAGGAGATATTAGTTGTGACTTGGGCACGTGGCAATGTGCCTGCTGCGGTAGAGGTATCAACGATCTCGACGTAAAGGCAGGAAAATTAGAAGGGCTGTGTGATATCGGTATATGTAGTTCATGTCGTAACAAACCAGATGAGTGGATTGATTTCGTACAGAGTGAATGGGATACAGGAACATGTGATTTGTGCAATTCGCCTTGTGAACTGAAACGTTAAGCATCATGTATGTCATGATTTTTAGTTTTGTACTAAATGACGTAGTATAGTTTTTTTGATTAAAGAATGAGTACTCAACAAATAGCCGTAATCATTGCAGCAGGTGTTGCAGTTTGGGTTTATATAGACGCAAAAAAGACAGGATATAGTACAGCTGCAGCTTTAGGATGGCTTTCAGGTGTATTTTTGCTACTGATAGTGTTTCTGCCTGTTTACTTAATAATGAAAGCGAGACGTGCAAGGCTTCCTGAAATATTAACACCCTGTGAATTCTGTGGAAAGCCCTACAACGGTAATCCAACTTATTGTCCACACTGCGGGCATATGGTTCGTAGGTATAATCCATAGGCTATGAAAGATCGAATAACAAAAGAATTAAAAAATGCGATGAAATCTCAGGATAAATTAAGAATGTCTGTGCTGAGGATGTTATTGGCTGACATTACGAATATGGAGAAATCTGGAAAAGATTTTGAGTGTACAGATGTGGTAAAAGGATATGCAAAGAAATTGGGGAAGACAATTGAAGAATATAAACGCCTGCATGTGCAGGATAGGGTAAACTCATGCATCGCAGAGTTAGCTATTGTTGAAGAGTTTCTCCCAAAGCAAATGTCTGATGAGGAACTTGAGAAGGTTGTAGCAGAAATTATAGAATCGCAAAAACCTACGGATATTGGATCAGCAATGAAGATTATTATGAGTAAATATAAAGGTGTTATTGATGGCAAAAAGGTTCAGACTTTAGTAAGGAACATGCTTTTAAAGAAGAATAGTTAGGAATTATAGTTACAAAATCTCGTCGCATGCACATTCTATTGAAAGGGCTTGAGACATACGGCTTTTGTCTCTATAAACGGTTATCCCTTTACATCCATTTTTATATGCTATAAGAAATACTCTTTCTACATCTTCCTTTGTAGAATTTTGAGGGAAGTTTACAGTCTTTGATACTGCATTATCTACGTGTTTTTGAAAGGTAGCCTGCATCCTGACATGCCACTCTGGAGAGATCTCCCTTGCCGTAACAAACACTCGCTTTACGTCTTCAGGAATATTTTTAATATCTCTTATAGTTCCCTTCATTGAAATATCTTTAACGAGAGTTTGAGAATAAAATCCTTTCTCTTTTGAAATTTCTTCGAATAAGTGGTGTAAACCAGATATTTCCTTATTATCCAGGATATGATGAACATAGGATAAGGCAAACAGTGGTTCAATACCGCTTGAACAGTTTGCAATTATGCTTAATGTTCCTGTTGGAGCAATCGTTGTCCTTGTTGCGTTTCTGAGCTTTAATGAACCGGGTTTATTGAGTTTACTTTTCTCAAAATTAGGGAAAACACCTCTTTCCTCAGCAAGCTCTGCTGAAGCAGTATCTGCTTCTTTAGAAAAAAATTCCATTAATTTATCAGCGATATTTAAAGCATCTGTTGAATTGTAAGGTATACCCATTTTTATAAGCATATCGGCAAAGCCCATAACTCCGAGCCCTATCTTTCTATTCCTTGTTGTCACCCTGGTAATATCAATAAGTGGAAATCTGTTCATGTCTATAACATTGTCTAAAAAATGCACACCAAGCTTTATCGTATCCGATAGTTTTTGCCAATTGATTTTATAATTACCATCATCCATGACCAGTATTTTGGTCAGGTTAATCGAGCCAAGCACACAAGATTCAAAGGGCAAAAGAGGTTGTTCGCCACATGGATTCGTACTCTCAATTTCCCCGATATCTGGTGTAGGATTTGAGTCGTTAATCTTATCTATAAATAAAACACCAGGTTCACCATTCTTCCAGGCTGCATATGTAAGCTTATCAAAAACCTCTCTTGCGTATAGTTGCCTTACTACCATGCCTGTTCGTGGATTAACTAGAGAATACTTTCGATTTTTCTCTAACGCCTTCATAAATTCGTCAGTGATAGAAACGGAGATATTGAAATTAATTAAATTTCCTTCCCTATCTTTAGCACTGATAAAGTCAAGAATGTCAGGATGATCAACCCTTAATATGGCCATATTTGCCCCACGCCTAAAACCACCTTGGTTAATGGCTTCAGTAGCTTCGTTAAATACCTTCATGAACGATATTGGACCACTTGCCCTTCCTCCTGAAGTGCTTACAAGATCGTTTCTGTGTCTTATATTCGAAAAGGAAAATCCTGTACCGCCACCGCTTTGGTGAATCAATGCGGCGTGTTTAACAGCATCAAAGATGCTTTCTATTGAATCCTCAACTGGTAGCACAAAACAAGCGGCTAGTTGCTGAAATTCTCTGCCTGCATTCATGAGTGTAGGAGAATTCGGCAAAAACTCTAGGTTTGACATTGCATCATAAAACCGATTTTCTATGCGTGCAGTATTTATTGTATTATTATATTTGGCATCGGCGGATGCGATGTTTCTGGCAATACGACGAAACATTTCCTCTAGTGTTTCGACAATTTCGCCCTTTTCATTCTTTCTTAAATATCTTTCTTCAAGGACTACTTTTGATTTAGAAGAAATTTTTATACCACAAGTTTTTGGAAAGGATTGTTTTGACATCTTTCTATAAACCATTGATTTTCTTATATTTCCCTCTATAAATTATAACCCTACTACACAATATGTGCAATTAAAATTTGAATGATATACTAAATATTGTATTTTCACCTTGACATATCTGTATACCCTTGTTATAAAGTAGTTTGCTTTACTTTATAACAAGGGTATGCAGATAGGAGGATATTATGAGGTATATATATACGGCGCCTGAGTGTCCGAAATGCGAATTGTTGAAGGACAGGTACAGAACTCAAGGTTTAGAGTATATTGAGAGAGATGCAGATAGACTCAAGAATCCAGCTATTGATAGAGACGATATTGATGTTGAGGCATTCGTACAGCTCTCTATGCAAAACATGGTTTTGCCTGTAGAAGTAAACAAGTAAAGCCGGATTATCCTTTTATTACATTAATAAAACTGTCTTTCCCCCCACAGCTTGCTCGTGCGCCTTCGGCGTACTAGCAGTGGGGGGAACTTTTGAGCTCTTACTTACAGGAATTGATGAACGTTAAGTAGTTACAGTATTAGCATGCAGTCTCCATAGCTATAAAATCTATACCTGAGATTCTTAGCAGTTTCATAAGAGCTAAGGATATTTTCCCTCCCTGCGAAAGCGGATACAAGAAGGATCAGTGATGTCCTCTGCAAATGAAAGTTCGTTATAAGCGAATCTGTGAACCCAAACCTATATGGCGGATATATAAATAGATTTGTCCATCCTGCACTTTCTTTTGTTGTACTATTCTTTGCTATAGTTTCGAGTGTCCTGCATGTTGTTGTTCCTGTGGCAATAACTTTCCTACCAAGTGACTTTGCTTCATTAATCGTGTCTATCGTATTTTTAGGAACAAAGTAGAATTCCTTGTGCATCGTATGCTGCGTAAGGTATTCTTCCTTTACAGGCTTAAATGTTCCTAAACCAACGTGTAAGGTTATATAAGCTATTTTTATTCCTTTATCAGCTATTTCTTCCAGGAGGTTCTCTGTAAAGTGCAGGCCTGCTGTAGGGGCAGCAACTGCTCCCATTTTTTTTGCGTAAACGGTTTGATAACGTTTTGCATCCAGTATTCTTAATGATTCATTCCCAGGGTTTCTCTTTATATATGGCGGTAACGGCATGTCACCGGTATTTTTTAAAACCTCTTTAAATTTCTTGCCGTTTTTAAATTCGATTGTGAAACTTCCATTTTCATTTTGACGTACAATTCGCCCTTTTGCAGAATTATCATCAAAATGCAGGGTTTCGTTTTCTTTCAGCTTTTTATTAGATTTTAAAAGCATTTCCCATATCCCATCTTCGATTTCTTTAATAATAAGCGCTTCTACCTTGCCGCCAGTGGTCTTAGAGCCTACTATCCTTGCAGGAATTACTTTCGTGTCATTTAGTACTAGGACATCTCCACAATTTAAATATTCAGTAATTTCATGAAATTTCCTGTGTTCAATCTTAGAGTTTTTCCTATGAAGCACAAGTAATCGTGATTCATCTCTCTTAACAGTTGGATATTGAGCTATAAGGTTCTTAGGAAGAACATAGTCGTAGTAAGACGTCTTGAAAGGATATGGACTCATGTTTTTCACACTCAACGGTAGAAATTGGATAAAAAAAATTTTTAAGCCTTTTCATGAACAGTTATACAATATGTTGTTGTTTTCTATTTTACAATCATTAAATGTAGTAAAGAAAGAATAATTACAGGTTTAATCACAAAGAAATTTTGCAAAAAATGCCTTGACAAAGGTAAAAATTGGTGTATTGTTTTATCGAAATGGTGAACAATGGGTAAAAATGGGGGACAAAAACCGTGTTCACAGGTAAATATAATCATGTAATTGACCATAGCAATAGGCTGGCCATACCGTCTATACTGCGCAAATGCATTGATGAAGAAAAGGATGGGAAGGGCTTCTATATAACACCTGGGCTTGACAGGTGTCTTGCTATATACCCTCCGTTACAATTTAGAGAATTAGCAAAAAAATTAGAGCAACTCATGTTTACTAATCAAAAGGCGCGAAATTTCCAGCGCCTTTTTTTTTCGAAATCAAGTGGTTGTGTTGAATGTGACAAACAAGGAAGAATTATTATACCAGAAATGCTCAAGGAACATGCAGATTTGGAAAAGGAAGTCGTAATTGTTGGTGTAATGAATAAGATTGAGTTATGGGACTTACAACATTGGAAAGAATATGAAGCAGATCACGAGCAAAATTTTGAAAGAGATGCAGAAGATCTTTTTCAATTGGGCTATGTTCCGAATACGGGGCAAAATCCTGTGTAGATAAGTAAAGTTTTATAAATGGGTTTTTTTGATGATGAACAGTTGTTGCATACACCTGTTATGCTTGATGAGGTCATGAGCTTTATCAAGCCAGGTAAGGATGACATCATTGTAGACGCAACAATTGGTGCTGGAGGACATAGTCGTGAAATATTAAAAATGATAGGAACTGGTGGTCTCCTGATAGGAATAGACAAGGATGCCGAGATACTTAAGATAGCAAGCAAAAATCTATCAAAGATAAGCAAATCTTTTAAACTGTATCATGCTGACTATGTGGATTTAAGTGCTATATTGAATGAATTAAAAATCAGTAGGGTTAATGGTATTCTTCTTGATCTTGGAGTTTCATCTGTGCAACTAAATTCCGAGGAACGCGGTTTTAGTTTTATCAAGGAAGGTCCTTTAGACATGAGAATGGATAGATCAAAGGGTATTACCGCTGAAGATCTATTAAAAAGACTTCCTGAAAAAGAGATGGAAGAAATTTTTTGGAGATACGGCGAGGAAAGACGGTCCAGAAGCATTTCTAAAGCTATTTCTCGAGAAAGGAGAAAAAGGGGAGGTATAAAAACAACGACTCAATTAGCAAAAATTATCGAAAAGGCTGTATACACACCGAAAAAACATACGAAAAGAAGGAAAATTCATCCCGCTACCCGAGTATTCCAGGCTCTGCGAATAGTTATAAATGATGAACTGAAAAGCCTGGAATATTTTTTAAATAATGCTCATGAGTTTCTGCTAAGTGGTTCAAAGATTGTTGTAATATCCTTTCATTCTCTTGAGGACCGTTTAGCCAAGAACGCATTTCGTAAAGGTAAAAACACATTAACTCTGAAAATTTTAACAAAGAAACCATTAAGACCCCTTGAATCAGAAATAAAGAAAAATATCAGATGTAGAAGTGCGAAACTTCGAGCGGCAGAAAGGACATAACTAATGAGAGTCTGTAGATACATTTGTGTGCTCTTAATCATTTTAATCATGACGATATTTACTATCTCGGAAAGTTCCCGGAGTGTAAATATTGGATATAACATTGCGAGAATGGAGAAAGAATTAAAAAGGTTATCAGAAGAAAACAGAAAGTTGGAATACAAATCGGGCAAGTTGAAGGTGCGCGAGAAGGTTTCTTTAAGAGTAAAAGACATGAAACTGAATCTGATTATCCCGGATAAAGGTAAAGATATTATTCTTGTGAAAAAATCACACGAGCATATGGACGAAAATCCTCACGGAAAAAGTTGAAGCGTAAGCCATATATATTTTAAATATGTTAAACCACAAGTTACATGATTTAAATAATATAATAAAATCAGCGTTGATATTTATGGAGTATAGGATAAAAACTGAGCATATATCTTTGCGGAAAAAGTTTACACCAAACATACCCAAGGTACGGGTTAATGCCGATGATATTTTCCTGGTAATTGTAAATCTTTTGACCAATGCCTTTGATAGTATGCCTAATGGTGGAAAATTATCGATTGAGTCAAAGTGCTATTTGGGACGTGATACCTGTGTGCAATTTTCAATATCAGATACGGGATGCGGAATTGAAAAGAATGAAATAGATAAGATATATAACCCATTTTTTACAATAAAGGCTGGTAGAGAAAGAAACGGCTTAGGACTTACTATATGCAAAACGATTATAGAAAATCACTGTGGGAAGATTAAAGTGGTGAGTTCATTAGGGAAAGGAACGACCTTTACTGTATGTTTCCCTGCAAGGCAAATAATAATGCTAAATTAAGCGTGAGAAACAACAATATGCCAGATAGAAGAAAAATACCTAAATGTTACAGAATCAGAGCAGGTCTTTTATATGCTAGTGTTTTTATAATTTTCCCTGCATTGTTATATCAACTAGTTCGTATCCAGATTCTTGACCACAGGAAATATTATACATTAGCCTTGTCACAACAATTTGAAAGATTAGAAATCCCAACGAGGAGAGGACTTGTTTTCGATAGAAACGGCTTAAAACTAGCAGAATCAATTCAAGTAAGTTCGATCTTTGCAGATCCTTTATTAATAGAAGACAAAAAAGAAACCGCTAAAGTTATATCGGATGTACTAAGCTTGAATACATCAAACGTTGTAAAGCTGTTGAACAGTAAAAAGAGATTTGTATGGATAAAAAGAAGGGTTAAAGATAGGCATGCAGAGGCAATAAGGAGACTAAAACTTCAAGGTATTGGACTCAGGAATGAGTACAAAAGAGTTTATCCTTATGGCGAGCTATGTTGCCACGTAATAGGCTTTACGGATGTAGACGAGATTGGTCTGGAAGGTGTTGAACATTCACTTAATCAGACACTTTCTGGAAGCAAGGGATATAAGGTAATCGAAAAAGATGGCCGTCAGCGACAAATTTCTACATTAAACGAAGAAACCATTTCCGCAAAATACGGTGATAGTATCTTTTTAACAATTGATTATAAAATTCAGTCTATAGTTGAAAACGAGCTTGAAAATGCATGTTTGAAATGGCAGCCAAATTCAGCTACTGCAATCGTAATGGATCCCTTTACAGGTGAGATATTAGCAATGGCGAATCGCCCTTCATTTGATTTGAATTTTGTTCAAGATTCTAAGCAACATGAGAGACGGAACAGGGCAATCACAGATTGTTTTGAGCCCGGGTCAATAATTAAACCCTTAATCGTGTGTGGTGCACTGGATAGTGGTTTAGTAAAAGAAGATGAGACGTTTTTTTGTTACAACGGCACTTATAAAGTTAGAAGAAGGGTAATTAGAGATATTCACCCATACGATTATCTAACTGTATCGGAAATAGTAGTTAATTCAAGCAATATCGGAATGGTGCAATTAGGAACGCTTATGGGGAGAAAAAGGTTATACAACCATTTGAGTAACTTCTCTTTTGGTAAAAAGCTAGGGATAGAATTGCCAGGTGAAGCTAAAGGGATAATAAGACCCTTAAACCGATGGTCAGTCGATTCAATTGCTTCCGTTGCCTTTGGCTATGAGATAGCAGCAACACCATTGCAATTAATAAACGCTTTCTGTTCGATTGCTAACGGAGGAACGTTACTGAAACCACGAATTGTTTATGCGATAGCTGATCTTGCAGGTAAAAGGGTGAAAAAGAGATATGAAGTACCCGAACGAATTCAACGAGTCATCTCACCAAAGGTAGCGAGGGAGGTGATGAGTCCCATGTTGGAGAATGTTGTAAAAGAAGGAACAGGGAGAAATGCTATGCTTTTTGAGTATAGAGTTGCAGGGAAGACGGGTACTGCTAAGAAATTACAAAGGATTGGGAATAAAATGAGATATTCTGATAATAAACATATTGGTTCCTTTGTTGGATACGCGCCTGCAGATAATCCAAAAATTTGTGTCCTTGTAACATTAAATGAACCAAAAAACGGGGACTATTATGGAGGGATTGTGGCTGCACCTGTAGTAAGAGATATTATAAAGAGGGTTCTTCATTATATGCAGGTTGAACCACAATATTTACGAACCGTCCGAAGATAATTTTTTTTTGGGAGGTATTTTTATTTATTACGGAAGGAGGTGATATATGACCCAAAATGCTGGAAGGTAAGTACATCAGTGGGTGATGTGTTGATGCCCTATGCTTGCCCCAAACTTTGGGGCAGCATAGGGTGTCGTATAAAAGATTACAAAACCATTTTCAAAAAGGAGAATGTCATGACAGAAAAAGAACTAGAAAGACAGAATTTTCTTACTTGGTGTAAATATGCTACTCTAGAAGAAATTGAAAGGGCAAAAAGGACGAACAAAAAAACATTGGAAAGATTGTTATATAAATATGCGGATGAAGTCGAGAAGATAAACAATTCAAAGTATGTGAGCGAATATATATCACAACACAATATAGGAGTACAAAAATTAGAACTTTCCTTAGAAATTGCAAGATAACGACTATGGCATTTTAATGAAATTAAATGCACTGATTCGCCATTTAGATTCAGAAGAGGTACTTGGCGGTAGTGATTTTGAAATAACTGGCATTACTAATGATTCTCGAAAGGTAAAGCCTGGTTACCTCTTTGTTGCGATTAAGGGCTATAAAACAAATGGACATGATTTTATAGAAAAATCTCTTGAGCATGGTGCAGTAGCCGTAGTCAGTGAAAAGAAACTCCGTCTTGATCCAAGAATCCCACAAGTAATCGTACGCAGTTCAAGAAAGGCACTTTCTAATTTAAGTTGTTGCTTTTACAACAATCCATCTAAGAAAATTGATGTTGTTGGGATAACGGGGACAAACGGTAAGACTACTTCCGCGTTTTTAACCAAATCTATAATTGAATCTGCAGGGTATGAAACAGGCTTGATTGGTACAATCAAGTATCAGATAGGCAAAAAAGTCATATCTGCAAATGAAACAACACCGGAATCAATAGAACTACAAAGCTTCATCGCAGAAATGGTAGCCTCAAATATAAAGTTTGCTGTGGTGGAAGTATCTTCCCATTCAGCTACCCAGCACAGGATCGATGACGTAAGCTTTAAAACCGCTGTCTTCACAAATATAAGTGCTGAACACCTGGATTATCATGAAACAATTCAAAATTATAAGGATGCCAAGGTAAGATTATTCGAGCATTTAAAAAGAGACTCTTTTGCGGTATTAAATGCCGATGACGAGTTTAGTAAATACTTTGCCGATAGAACAAGGGCACAAATATTATGGTTTGGAATAAAAAATAATGCTGACGTAAAAGCGATGATATGTGATGAATCCATGAATAACACTATGATCAAACTGAGCTATTCAGGAGCAGAGATAGATATTAACATGCCCCTCATGGGCCGACATAATGTTTACAATGCACTTGCTTCTGCTGCCAGTGCGCTTTCACTTGGATTCGAACTAAAAACAGTAAAGCAGGGTATTGAAACTGCGCCAGTTGTACCGGGGAGATTAGAAAGCATACCTTGCAAGCATGGTTTTAACGTTTTTTTAGACTATGCTCATACCCCTAATGCACTTGAGACTGTATTGCATACACTTAAGAATCTGGCAAAACGTAGGATAATCCTTGTTTTTGGTTGCGGGGGTGATAGGGATAAAGATAAGCGACCGAAAATGGGAAAAATAGCTGATGAAAATTCAGACATTTTTTGGATAACGAATGACAATCCGCGTTCAGAAGACCCAATGAGTATAATAGAAGATATTAAGGCTGAAATAAGGCCTGGAAGGCCATTACACGTCCAAACAGATAGATATAAAGCAATAGGTGAAGCACTTGCCGAGGCAAAAAATGGTGATTTTGTCTTAATTGCAGGAAAGGGCCATGAAAGAAAACAAATATTTAAAGATACCGTTATTCCTTTTGACGATAAGGCTGTAGTCAAAAAGATGCTTTCAAACAATTCATCATAAAATTGCAAAAAAATAGGACTCAATTAACAATACGGCTTGATTTTTGCACTTGTATTTAATTTCCCTTTTTAAAGCCTTTTTGTGTAAAATTTTGACAATATTTAATGAATAGTTTAAAAGTATCTGAAATCCTCAACTCAACTGGCGGGAGGTTAATATATGGCAACCTGGAATCACCTATTGCGGGGATTTCAACAGACACAAGGTCTATAAAACATGGAGAAATATTCTTTGCCTTACACGGGGAAAATTATGACGGTCATAATTTTATTAAACAAGCCGTATATAATGGGGCAGCAGGTTTAGTAATATCAGCTGGCAAAAGAATTGAGAATTTATCACTTAACGGTTCTGATAAGGTTACTTTAATAGGAGTATCAGATACGTTAAGAGCTTTAGGTGAACTGGCGAAATATTATCGTCAAAACTTGCAAACTAAATTTATAGCGGTTACGGGTAGCAACGGTAAAACAACAACAAAAGATATGGCTTATCACATTCTTAAGAATTTCAAGAATGTGTCAAGATCTAGAAACAGCTTTAATAATTTTATTGGTGTGCCGTTAACGATCTTTGGGGCAGATTTGACTCATGATTTTTGCGTTGTCGAAATGGGTACAAACGCACCAGGAGAAATAAAAAGGTTATCTGAGATTATATCTCCGAATTTCACCATCCTAACTAACATATCAAATACACATCTAGAAGGACTTGGCAGTATTGAAGGTGTTGCAAGTGCCAAGGCAGAATTCATTGAAAATATGGATGAAGATGGAACCCTAATCACGAATGCCGATGATACCTGGTGTAGTCAAATTGCAAACCGTTTTAACGGTAAGGTTATTAATTTTGGCTTTGGTAAAAATGCCCAGATAAAAGCATCGAAAGTTAAACGTAACAAATCTGGTTTTACCTTTACAGTCAATAAATCCTTTACTATCAATTTGCCAGTTTTGGGTAGGCACAATATTTATAATTCCTTGGCCTCTTTAGCTCTCTGCAATGCCATCGGTATTCGTATGGAGGACATGTGTGAAAGATTTGTTGACTTTAAGCTTCCGCCTATGCGAATGGAAAAACGAGTTTGTGGTGATGTTATTGCGATCAATGACGGATATAATTCCAGTCCCTCATCAATGTCAGCTGCGTTAGATGAATTTTCTCAATTGCCAGCACCTGGCAGAAGGATATTTGTATGTGGGGATATGCTAGAACTAGGGAAAGATACGCAAAGGTTACATAAAGAGATTGGTAAAAGGGTTGCCTCGTCAAAGGTTGACATCCTTTGGACCGTTGGTCCTTTTTCACGATTTGTGGCTGAAGGAGCCATTGACAATGGCATGTCAAGTGAAAATGTCTTTAGTTATGATACTTCGGAAGAGACATGTTCTCTGGTTGCTTCACAGCTAAAGAGTAAAGATACAGTTCTAATAAAAGGTTCAAGAAGAATGAAGCTTGAGCGTGTTTCACGCCAAATTGAAAATTACTTCTCAAAGAAAAAGAAGTGAGATTGCATAAACGATATAGCCTAAAGCAAAAAGATGTATTAACGTCACTTATTAAAGTGGTTATTAAACTGCTCTGGAGGAAATAATTGTTCTATAATTGGATTTATCACTTTCACAGTCATTTTCCCGAACTTGAGTTGATAAAGTACATATCATTTAGGGCTGGTCTTGCAGCTATAACAGCTTTTTTAATAACCATATTCATTGGGGCAAAGATAATAAAGATACTTAAAAAGCATAACGTTTCAGAAGACACTACAAAAAAGGATTCTGAAATATTAAAAGATCTTCATAAGGACAAAAAGGATGTTCCTACAATGGGTGGCGTCATTATACTGGTAGCGATTCTCATTTCTACCTTGATGTGGTGTAACCTCTTCAACATATATGTGATAATGGTGTTGTTTACAACGGTATGGCTTGGTATTTTAGGTTTTTTTGATGATTATATAAAACTGACTCGTAAGCATTCTTCCGGGTTAGCGGGTACATCAAAGCTCCTTTCTCAATGTGGTTTGGGACTCATCCTGGGCTTAGTATTGTATTTTCATTTTAGTAATATTAACGATGGAACGAGTCTTGTGATACCGTTCTTCAAGGGAATTAAACCTGATCTGGGGGTATTTTATGTGTTGTTAGTAATGTTCTTTATGGTGGGAATGTCCAATGCAGTCAATATTACGGATGGTCTTGATGGGCTGGCGATTGGATGTACGGTAATTGCCGGTTTGGCCTTTACCTTGATCGCCTATGTTGTGGGAAGGGTTGACTTTAGTAGCTACTTACAAGTACCTTATATACCAGGGAGTGGCGAACTAAGTATCTTTTGCTCTGCATTGGTAGGCGCTGGATTAGGTTTTATGTGGTTTAATTGTTTTCCTGCACAGGTATTTATGGGAGATGTAGGCTCGTTGCCATTGGGAGGGATACTTGGCCTTATGGCTATTATTGTGAAACAAGAACTCCTTCTGTTTTTTATATGTAGTATATTCATAGTAGAAGCTCTTTCTGTCTTATTACAGGTTGGCATATTCAAGATTTATGGGAAAAGGGTACTTATGTGTGCACCTCTTCATCATCATTTTCAATTTAAGGGTTGGCTGGAAACAAAAATTACAATAAGATTTTTTATAATTGCAGCAATAATGACACTTTTTAGCCTGATAACCCTAAAATTATGAATACCTTGAGAAATCGATTTGTATTTAATACAAAAATTCGCAGTTTGGAACCGGCAAATATTATTATTTACCTTGTTACAACTTTACTGGTAATAGGGACAATTATGATATATAGTACAACCTCAGCAAAAGTGGCTGGGAGTCTTAATCCAATTAATCTTACTTTCCTTAAGCATATATTATGGGTGATTCTTGCAATCATCGGTATGTTGACTATGATGAGACTTGATTATTATTATATACAAAAATATAGTAAGTTAATCCTCATTATTGCCCTCGCATTCCTGGTAATCGTGCTCATTCCGGGGATAGGGACTACTACTAATGGTGCTTGTAGGTGGATAAGGTTTGGGAGTTGTTTTGGATTTCAGCCGTCAGAATTTGCTAAACTTGCAATGATTATTTTTATGTCAAGTTATGTAGCAATAAAACAAGAAAAAATGGCAAGTTTTACTAAAGGTTTCGTGATTCCTGTCGTATTAATAGGTCTCGTTTCCTTACTTATTTTAAAAGAGCCTGATTTGGGTACGGCAATATTCGTATCATTAATCTCGTTTATACTAATGATGGTAGGAGGAACAAGGATAGTTTATGTAATCTTTACCTTAGTGGCAACAGCCCCTCATATATATGCGATGATATATAAATTCCAAACTTATCAAAAGAGCAGGTTACTTGCATTTCTTGATCCTTGGAAGGATCCTGAGGGGATAGGATATCAAATCATACAATCATGGATTGCACTTGGTTCAGGAGGGTTAACAGGTTTGGGGCTCGGGGAAAGTCGGCAGAAATTGTTTTTTTTGCCGGAAAGCAATAGTGATTTTATATTCTCAATAATAGGAGAAGAGCTAGGATTTATAGGGGCAGCATGTGTTATCATTATGTTTGCCTTATTAGCATGGCAGGGGATGAGGGTCTGTAGGTCGGCGCCAGATATACTTGGGTTTTCCCTTTCATTAGGTATAACTCTCTCAATTACCTTACAATCAGCCATAAATATTGCTGTTGCTACTGGAGCTATACCAACAACAGGCCTTCCATTACCATTTATTAGTGCGGGGGGATCCTCACTGTTTTTATCGTCAATTGGGATAGGAATACTTTTAAATATTGCGAGACAATCAAAAACTGGTGCCGTTTTGGTGAATGGCAGCGTGCCGCTCTCACCAGAACCTACTCGGCCACGGTGCACTGAAAATAATAGGAGCTTTGTTACTTGAAGGTTATCTTTGCTGGTGGAGGTACAGGCGGACATTTAATTGCTGGGCTCAGCATAGCAGAAGAAATAACATCCCGATTTCCCAATGCTGAAGTGATATTTTTGGGTACAAATAAAAAGAGCGAATCAGTATACATAGAGAGAAGAGGGTATAAATTTAGGCAAATCAAGGCATGTACACTAACATCATTTGCTCGATTACCAGTTTTTATCTTTGTTTCTCTAATCGGAATTATACATTCTTTAATTAATATCATTAAAATTAAACCAGACATAATCATCGGATTAGGGGGTTATGGTTCAGTTTTGCCAGTAATTGCAGCATATTTTGTTGGCGTACCAATTGTATTGATCGAACAGAACATTATTCCCGGAAGAGCTAATCTGTTAATGGCAAGATGGGTAGATTGCGTCCTCTGTCATTGGGAAGGTACGACGAGGTGGTTTAAGAAGGGGTGTATACATGTTACGGGTATACCAGTACGTAATAACATCATAAGGGATAAAATGGATATTGCTGATAATATGCTTGGTTTGACTTCTCAGAAAAAGACGTTGTTGATAATGGGAGGCAGTCAGGGAGCCCAGGTGATAAATAAAGTGATGTTACAAAGTATTCCAAGACTTAAGAGCTTAATCCCAGACTTACAAATTATTCATCTCACTGGAAAACATGGATATAAAGAGGCTAAAGTTGCTTATGATAAGATGGAAATAAGGGCTTTTGTTTCTGAATTTCTTGATGATATTGGCATTGCCTATGGATTGTCAGATATGGTTATTTGCCGCGCGGGGGCAAACACTACTGCAGAAATCTCTGCTGTAGGCATTCCAGTGATTTTTATACCTTATCCATATGCGACCGATAATCATCAATACTGGAATGCTTACGAACTTGCCAAAAGAGGAGGAGCGCTGATCATAAAGCAGGAAGAGCTAGAGCCTGAGAAGGTTATAGAATTAGTATCAAACTTGCTTATGAATGACGATAAATTGAATGATATGAGAAAAATTAACAAAAGCTTAAGCAAACCGTTTGCTGCTAAAAGAGTTGTGGACAAAATATTTCAAACTCTTGAAGTGAAAAGACCTAAGAGGAACATAATCCTTACTCGAACGGCAGAGGGGTCTGAAACAAGAAAATATATAAAGAAAGATGAATCTTACCTTACAAAAATATTATAATAAAATGAATCACAAACATTACCCTAGTGTTATCGATTGTAGCAATATGCAGGGGAAATGTGTTTACTTCATCGGTATTGGGGGTGTTGGGATGAGTGCAATCGCTAAGATTTTAATAGATGAGGGTTGCTTTGTATCTGGTTCCGATTTGGAATGTTCTCCCATTACCCATAATCTTGAAAAACTAGGTGCAAAGATTAACACAAACCAGGATGGAAAAAGCATTGACCCGTATACAAAATTAGTGATAATTTCTGCCGCTATAAAGGAGAATAATCCTGATCTTATGAAGGCAAAGATGTTAGGATTAAAAGTTGTTAAATATTCTGAGTTTTTAGGTTCTTTAATGAGTAACAAACGTGGTATTGCAGTAAGTGGTACACATGGGAAAACTACAACAGGTGCAATGATTTCAACAATATTAAAGAAGACAGGGTGTGAACCTACTTTTGTAATTGGTGGTAACGTTGAGGGAATTGGGGGTGGTTCGTGTGTTGGAAAAGGAAGCCTTTTTGTTGCTGAGGCATGTGAATATGATAGAACATTTTTAAATCTATCACCGCAGATAGGAGTAATCACTAATATTGATGAAGACCATCTGGATTGCTATAAAGATATCAATGGAGTAACAAATGCTTTTTCAGAGTTTGTGTCCTTAATACCTGAAGATGGTTTGCTTGTTGTAAATAGTAATGATGAAAATATAAAGGAGGCCATCAAGAGTGCAAGATGCAGGGTTGAAAAGTATTCAGTTATTATGGCATCTAGTAAACACCTGCCCGACTACGTTGTTCAGGCTGGAAAGGTATCCATGTCAGAGTCTGCCTTGCTTAATACTGTACCCAAACCGTTAGTTGATGCGTCACATAGTAGCGCATGTTATTATGAATCGGATACGACATGGCTTGCTGTCGTGCATTATTTTGATAAGGAGATGAGTCTTTTTAGTGTATTTAATGAAGGAAAATATTTTGGTGGATTTAGCCTCAAGATGCCTGGATTTCATAATGTATCAAACGCACTTGCTGCAATTTCTGTTTGCAGTTATGTCGGATTAAATGAAGAAGTTATTACAAAAGCATTGGTATCATTTAAAGGCGTGAGACGGCGTTTTCAAACTATTAGTAGTAAAGATGGAATTACAATTATTGATGACTATGCCCACCATCCCACAGAAATTAGAATGACATTGGAGACTGCAAAATTGGCCTACCCCTCACAACGACTTTGGTGTATATTTCAACCACATCAGTATAATCGTACAAGACACCTTCTAGAAGAATTTGCCAAGGCACTTACCCTTGCTGACAAGGTAATTATCACCGATATTTATGCTGCAAGAGATTCAGATATAGACAGGGCTTCTGTTAGATCGTTAAACCTTGTACACGAATTACTAAAAATGGGTAGTGACGTTAAATATATTGAAGGCTTTTCTGAGATCGTAAGCTATTTGCACTTAGATGTGAAAAGAGATGATATCGTCTTAATCATGGGTGCAGGTGATATCTGGAAAACAGCCTACGAGTTAAAAAATAACTTGGAAGCGCATGATCTGAGCGTTCATTAGGGAAAAATGCGGAATGATACTGAAAATGATAAGCGACGAGCAAGTTATTAATTAAGGGATGGTGTTTGATAATTTAGTGTAATTCCAAGAACATCCCATGGTAAGTTATCATCAAAATGATTAAGAGTACAGAAATTATCGATAACATCTTTAAATATGATGTGCCCCTGCAAAGATATACCTCTTTCAAAACAGGAGGCGTAGCCGAGATTTTTGCAGAACCGAGGAATATATCAGAATTAAGGAAAGTACTCCAATTTTGTGAGAATGAGCGGAAAAGGATTTTCATTTTTGGAAATGGGAGCAATATCCTGGTCGATGATAACGGAGTTCAAGGTGTGGTAATCCACTTGGGGGGAGTCGATTTTAAAAAAGTAAAGAGAGATGGTAAATATATATTTTCTAAGGCAGGAGTAAAGCTCCCTCGGCTTATTAGGAAATCAGCCTCGTGGGGATTAGGGGGTTTAGAAGTATTGGCAGGAATTCCAGGCACTGTAGGTGGTGCTGTTAAAATGAATGCAGGAGGCAAATACGGTAATATAAGTGAAACGATAAGTTCTGTAACCACTATGACCTTTGACGGTGAAATTAAAAATATTAGTCGCAAAGATATTGAATTCACGTATCGTGGGTGTAATCTTAATAAGCAAATAGTTATAGAAGTAGAATTTCTGCTTAAGGAATCAGGAAAAGAAGAAATCCTTGAAAGAATGGATGAAATCTATAAGGAAAAAAAAAGAAAACAACCCTTATCAACATTTAGTGCAGGTTGTATATTCAAAAATACTCCTTACTTTAAAGCAGGAGAGCTTATTGAAAAAGCAGGCCTTAAAGGCAAGAAAGTAGGGGGTGCAATTGTTTCCAAAAAACATGCAAATTTTGTAGTTAATAGGGAAAATGCTACTAGTGCTGATATACTTAAACTCATAAAGATAATCAAAGAGACCATTAAAGAGAAATATGATATCTCATTAGAGACCGAAATACAAATATGGTAACCATTCACATCCATTAGTGGTTTTAGTAAAATGGAGAGTCCAGTTTAGTGTATGGTTTATCGTATCAATGTATTGCTATATGAACCAAGGTAAGACATCCGTTCTACAATCTAAGCTATTTTCTGATTAACATGGAGAGAATATAGAAAGAATGATGAAAACCTTTTTTGTTATATTCTGTGGATTCTTTGTGCATCTGTAATATTAAAAGATTATTTTCCACAATAAAAAGAGGATTTCTTGCTTTATGTTTCAATTAGAAAACGTTTTGGGAATTATCGTTACAGACAGGGATGGAATTGTAAAATCAATAAGTTGCAGTAATGGCAACTTTAACTCCAATTTAATTGGAGTTAAGTGGTATACCGCACTTAAGATACCAAAAAAAGAATACTATAAGATCGAAGATAAATGTCCCAAAATTTTCAGTCTACCAGAAGAAGGACAAAAAATTTCAGTAAGTCCTTCTTACGGTGAAAGAGGAGTTATTTCCGGGTTTCATATCTTGATTGAGAAAATAGATGATGAAAAAGACTCTACGCAATATCTGAATAAAATGTTGTGTTTCGGGGAAATAGTTCCTGGGATTGCCCATGAGATATGTAATCCTTTGACCTATGTGTCAGGATGGCTACAGATGTTTCTTGCAGAAACCCGTGATAATGATCCCAAAAAAAAGACCTACGAGGCACTTATCAGAGAGTTTGAACGTATAGCTAAGTTGGTCAGAAGCTTACTTGCATTTGCAAAACAAACTCCCGGGCCAAAACAAATCTTTGATGTAAATCAAGCAATAGAAGATGTGGTACTTATGGTTGTATATACTATGAAGAATGAAAATATCGAATTAATAAAGGACCTGTTACATTCTGAACTTCAGGTAAAGGGAGATAGCAACAAGTTAAAGCAAGTTGTTTTTAATTTGTTGCAAAATTCAAGGGAAGCCATGCCAAATGGGGGTAAGATTTATCTAAGTACCAATCTTATCCATAGTAATTCAGTTATAATTCAACTCCGTGATACAGGATGTGGACTCACGAGGGATCAATTAAGTAGGATCTTTCGTCCTTTTTATACTACCAAGACCAATGGCAAGGGTGCAGGTTTAGGATTATCTGTATGTAAAACTATTATTGAAGAATTTGATGGGACAATAGATTTAGGTAGTAACATGGGTGAGGGAACGGTTATTACTATTAACCTGCCGAGTGCCGTGTTATTCTTCTAGTTAACATAAAACCTTTGAAATGTCAAACACCCCTAAAATTATAGTTATATTTGGAGAAGATGAAAATATGAAAGCTGCTGTGGGTCTTTTAGCAAAAAAGGGCTACGCTGTTTTCTCCGAAACAAGTATATTTCAAGCAATAGCTACATTAGCTGAAAGAAAAGCAGATGTTATTGTTCTTGATATAGACGATCTGGAATTAAAGGAAATGGAATTCTTTGACGTTGCAAAAAAAATTAATCCGAATCTGTTCATTTTGATTTCCTTCTCTCTTGTAAATCGGGAGAAGGCTATTAAATCTCTCGAAAGTGGAGCAGATTGCTATATGTTAAAGCCGTTTTATATAAATGAGTTACTCACTATTGTTCGTCAATTTTTGGATAGAACAGATCCTAAGGGTAATATCTTAGAGGAATCAATTGAAAAACAGTCATCTTTAGAACGTATGGCATTAAAGATTGCCCATGAAATTAACAATCCATTAACCATAATAAGTGGCCAGTTACAATTACTCTTATCAGAGGCGAAAAGTGGTGCCCCCAATTATCCCGTATACGTAACTTTAGAGGAGGAAACGCAGAGGGTAGCTAAGGCTGTGAGAAGTCTAGTTGCATATGCTCAACTGAAAGAGCCTAAAAAGGCAGTTGTAAATTTGAACGATATCTTAAAAGATGTAATCCATTTCTTTAAAGATACAAGGAGAGGAAAAGATACTCAGGTAATAGAAGCTTTTGACAAGGATTTACCTATGATTATGGCCGATAAAAAACAAATTGCCCTAGTTTGTAAAAATATAATTTGTAGTTCCAAAAAGGCTGTTGGCAGTAAGGACGTTTTAAATATTTCTACAGGAAGAGATGAAAGCAATGTAGCCGCTACTTTTTATGATACAGGTAAAGAAATTCCTTTTAAGGTAATTGACAGGATTTTTGATCCCTTCTCGGTGGTAAACGGGGCTGAAGGAGGAATGGGTCTAGGGCTTTGTGTTTCTCATAAAATTATTGAAAGGCATGGAGGAGATTTAGCCGTTAAAAGCCTGGAGAATAAAGGTGCCGCCTTCCGTTTCACATTACCAATTGAAAGCACTTAAGTCTCAGAATCTCTTAGAGGAATAAAAATGGTTGATGGGATAAAAATCTTATTTGTAGATGACGAACCCAAAATATGTCAATTAATTAAAGAATTGTTCAAACAAGAAGGTTATCAGACAGATACAAGTTTGTCAGGCATTGAAGCGCTACAGATGATGAAGAAATATAATTATCAAATGTTGATAACTGATCTGAAGATGCCAGGGATTGATGGTTTGGAATTGATTAGAAGAGCCAAAAGGGAGCAACTAGGAATCAGCACTATAATGGTTACTGGTTATGCAACTATAGAGACCGCTGTTCAATCACTTAAACATGGAGTGGATGACTATATAACCAAACCCTTTAATATTTTTGAGTTGAAAAAGGCAGTAAAGCGAACCTTATATAGCCATCAGATTACAAAGGAAAATAAACAACTTTTATATGATTTAAAGAAAACAAATATTGAGCTCGATTTTTATAAACAACAATTAACTCAAAAGATTCAAGCAACTAGTAAGCATCTAAAGGATGCCAATAGAGAGCTTGTTCGAAGAATAAGGGAACTGAACGCAATAAATGAGATTAGTAAAGCAACTACATCTGTCCTGGATATCGATGAACTTCTAAAGCTATGCTTGGAAAAAATCAATGAAAAGTTAAAGGTAAATCAAAGTTCAATCATGTTGTTTGATGAAAAAAAGAATGAGCTAATAGTTAAGGCATGTCAGGGTTACAGATGCAACGAAGTTTTAGGTAAAACTCAAAAGATAGGCGAGGGTATTGCAGGGCGTGTTGCGAAAGAAAAAAAACCAATCTTGGTTAAGAATAGTGATGATAATGGGTTTAGAAGAGATGAAAAATTTGATTATGTAACAAAATCATATATTTCTGCACCTTTGGTTTCAGGTAAAAGACTTCTCGGAGTAATAAACATCACAGACAAGATGTCAAGAGAAAGTTTTTCTGAGACGGACTTTAATTTCCTTTGTATTATGGCGGGCCAGGTAAGCATTGCGTTAGAAAACATAAGACTTTACGAGACAATAGAAGAAAATTGTTTTAACACGGTTCGATCTTTGGCTAATCTTCTTGAGGCAAAAGACCGTTATACAAGAGGTCATTCGCAAAGAGTATCTGAATACGCAGCCTCCATCTCAGATGTGATAGGAGTATCTCCTAAGAAAAAAGACAGACTACATCATGCAGCACTACTACATGACATAGGCAAAATAGGTATATCCGAACTCATACTTAACAAACCCGGCAAATTGAACGAATCTGAATTTGATGTAATAAAATCCCATCCAATTATGGGTGAAGAAATAATAGAACCTTTAGATTTTCTCAAGGAGGCAAGTCTCCATATAAGAGGTCATCATGAGAGTTTTGATGGTAGTGGATATCCGGATAAATTAGGTGGAGAAGATATACCACTTCTAACTAAAATAATGACTGTAGCGGATGCGTTCGATGCAATGACCTCTGTAAGGGCGTTTCGCCCTCCTAAAAGCGTAAAGGATGCAATATCCGAACTCAACAGAGTATCTGGAAAACAATTTGACCCAGAATTAGTAAATGCCTTTATGTCTTGCGAAGCAGTGAAGTTAAATTCAGATTTAAAATCTTTTTCATAAAAATGGATACATAGATTATTATTATATCTGAGATGATTGTAGAAAGTTAAACATTTTTTTCTTCTACATAGGATTATAACGTCTACCGTAATACATACATGGGATCTAATACAGTATTAGTGTTATCTTTCTAACCAAGATAGATGCACAGAGAGTGCAGAAAAAATAATAAAAAACCAATAAAAAAATTTTGGTACGATCTGCAATTCTCTGTGCATCCAATAATTTGAGGGACTATGTCCGATAAAAAAAACATCGCGGTGTTAATGGGTGGAATATCTGCCGAGAGAGAGATTTCACTTCAGTCAGGTAAAGCTGTTGCAAATGCCCTGAGGGAGACCAATAGTAATATTATCGAGATAATTGTTAAAGATGAAAGAGTTGATGAACTTGACAATTATGAAATCGATGTAGCATTCATAGCCCTTCATGGACGTTTTGGCGAGGATGGTGGTATTCAGAAAATTCTGGAATCAAAGGGTATTCCATATACTGGCTCTGGTGTTCATGCGAGCAAACTTGCAATGAACAAACTCAAATCTAAGAATATATTTAAAAGGAACAATATACCAACCCCAGATTATCTTACAGTGTCAGCTGTACAGAGTATTACTGAGATCATCAAAAAAGTTGAAAGATTAAAATTGCCTGTTGTTACGAAGGCCATAAGTAATGGTTCCAGCGTTGGAATATCTATAATAAAAGAATATGACGAATTACAAAATGGAATAAATTATGCAGGATCGTTTGACAAAGAAGTTCTTATTGAAAAATATATTGAAGGCAGAGAATTGACCGTTGGTATCCTTAACAGTACACCTCTACCTGTTATCGAAATAAAACCTGCATTAAAGTTTTATGACTATGATTCAAAGTATAAAGACAAGGGAACTCAGTATATAATCCTGAAAGCCAGTGATGTATCATCTGAAGAATCTTTGTACCATTCTGTCTATACCAGTACACAAGAACTAGCAATTCGTACACATAATAGCCTTGGTTGCCTTGGTATCTCGAGAGTAGATATGATCTTAGGCAAAGACGGTCAAATATACGTCCTTGAAGTTAATACAATTCCTGGATTTACAGAAAGAAGTTTATTACCAAAGGCCGCCAGAGCAGTAAATATTGGCTTTACCGAATTATGTAATATGGTCATTGCTACTGCATTTAAACCTACCTATGAAGATACTCATATTGTGTGTCCTTGATTAGTGGTCGTAAGGGTTTTGAATACTAACCCCATAACCAATCATCAGATTTATTGAGCGGGTACAGGTAAAATTTTACACAGCTGTAAATTAAGACCGTAGTTCACGAAAAGAAAATGATAGAAATATTCAAGTATTATTACAGTAAAGTTGCAGATAAAGTAAGGGAAAGTATTGATGAATTAAGACCGTATCTTGAGAAGACGCAGAAAATAACCTTATCCTTTTCTTTCTGGTTGGCGCTTGTAATTGTTGCGGTCTTGGCTATTATGTGGTTGGGTAAATCTACATGGAAGTATTTAACAAATCGAAGTACATTTATAGTAAGCCCCGTAACATTTTCGTTTGATACGCCAGACTGGGCAACTGATAGACTCATCAATGAGATAAAGAATATCCCAGGGTTAAAAAGAGAATACAATATATTCGAAAAAGACTTAACAAAAAAGATTGCTGAAGTGTATGAAAATAGTCCACTTATCTATAGGGTTTACTATATTGAAAGAGAACTGCCTAACATGATAAATTTAAAATTTGAATTAGGCAGGCCAATAGCCATTGTTAAAAGGAAAGGGAAGGAGTACTTAGTAGACAAAGATTGTGTAAGACTTCCAGATGAATTTTATGAATATCCTGAAAGAGGTGAAAATCCGGTTTATGTAATTTGTAGCAGGTTTTCAAGGGTTCCTGAATACGGCGAAAAATGGGAAGACAGGTCAATCGAGGAAGGTGTAAATCTTTTAAATTATCTAAAATATAACGGTATAGATAAGCTTTTAGAAATTGCTACCATAGACGTTTCAAATGTGGCCAGAAGGTTGAAAAGTGGTAAGAGTGACATAATCTTATATACAGAAAATGGAACAATGATAAAGTGGGGATGTCCACCATCATGCGAAAGGCCTAACGAACTGTCAAATTATGAAAAGCTTCAAAACTTACTGAGTGTTGCAAAAGAAGAAGGAATTACTCTGGCCAACATGGAATATGTAGATGTGAGGTGGAAAGTTCCTTTAGGCAAACGCATGAACGTACAATAAAGGACATACTCAAACATGTTGTAGGAAAGTGTTCTTTAAAGCCAGATGCAGGAAGTGTTATATTATGGAGCAAGATGCATAAGAGAGGTGATACCTATTATTTCTTCCCAAAAATATTCCAATCATACGTAAGATCAAAATTTCCATCGAATTTGAATTTATCATCATATTCCACTTTAAAATCATAAAGATTGTCAAAATCTTCCAATGAATCTGTCTCGGTTTTGCCCATTAATCCACTTTCAACCAAATTAAAAACTATTTCCCCAAAATCTCTACTTTTAGTTATACCCCATTGTTCGAAGATTATCCTTGCCATGAAACCGAATTTTTTCGAAGCGTATTGCTTAATTCCTTCTGAAAGTTCCTGCCCAGTAACATGACGTTCTTCCTCCCTTGAGCTATTATATTTTTTACCGAGTTTAGAAGCAGTAAAATCAAGAGATTCAAAGATAAATTGGTATGCATGTATTGAAAATCGATTATCTTTCTTGGTAATCTCTTGAAGTTTTTTCCAGGTATCAAACACAGTTTTTTTGCCCACTTTATTTCCTCTACACTATCAGGTTATGGAATTTGTTGCAATTAATGTTTACTAAGTAATTGTAGAGTATTCAACCTTAGGGAAGATAGGTTTTCCCTTATGCACTTTTATTCCAGATTTCATACCACCCCATGTAGTTCCACATTCAATGGACTTCTCATTAGCAGATAATCCTAGCTGTTTTTGCATCTCAATAGCTGTGTCTGGCATAAACGGTGATATAAATAACGAAATTATTCTAATGGATTCGGCCAGGGTATATAGAACTTCATTAAGCTCATCTCTTGTAGTATGCTCTTTTGCCAATACCCAAGGTTTTGATATTTCTACATATTTGTTAACTAACCCAATATATTCCCAGATTGCCTCTAATGCTCGGCTAAATTGTAAATCACACATTGCAAGCTCGACTTCGTCATTAAGAGTTTTAGATTTTTTAATAAGTTCTTGACCATCTGTTGATACGTTTTTAACTTCTGGGACAATTCCGTTACAATACTTTTCGATCATAGTTAACGTTCTATGAAGAAGATTTCCCAAATCATTTCCCAGGTCACAATTGATTCTATTTACAAGGGCATTGTATGAAAAATTTCCATCCAGTCCAAATGGTACTTCTCTAAGCAAAAAGTATCTATAAGTATCTACACTGTATGTATCTGTTATCTCAACAGGATCTATTGCATTCCCTAAAGATTTCGATATCTTTTGTCCTTCCAATGTCCACCAACCATGGGCGTATATTTGATAAGGTGGTTCTATTCCTAACGACATCAACATTGCTGGCCACACGATACCATGAAACCATAGAATTTCCTTGCCCATTATTTGGACATTGGCTGGCCAATATTTCTTTAGTCTTTTTGATCCGTCATAATATCCTAGGGCTGTTATATAATTAAAAAGTGCATCAACCCATACATAAATTGTGTGTTTTTTATCCATTGGTACTGGGATACCCCATTCAACTGCGGCCCTGCTCACACTAATGTCGTCTATGCCCGCTACTAACCTTCTGTGCAATTCATTTCGTCTAGATTCTGGTCTGACAAAATCAGGATGTTCTTCGAAATGCTTTAAGAGTGAATCTTGATATTTTGATAACCTAAAAAAAAAATTTTTCTCTTTTAGCCTTTCGACAGAACGATCACATTCTGGACAGTTGCCTGAAGACAATTGTGGTGCTGTCCAGAAACTTTCACAGGGTATACAATACCAACCTTCATACTCTCCTAAATAGATATCACCATTTTCATATATTTTTTTAAATATGTCTTCTACTTGTCTGACATGTTTATCCTCTGTGGTTCTAATAAAGTCATCGTTTGAGACATTAAGAACTTTCCACAGATTTTTAAATCTTTCTACCATTCGATCTGCCAGTTCAATGGGCTTTTCGTTGTTTGCCTGGGCAGCTTTCTGTATTTTTTGGCCATGTTCATCTGTTCCCGTCAAAAAGAATACATCGTAACCCCTCATTCTCTTATATCTAGCTAAGGCGTCTGCGGCTATGGTAGTGTATGAATGTCCTATGTGCGGTATATCATTTACATAATAAATTGGGGTAGTAATGTAAAACGTATTTCTATTCACACCTATGCCCACAATTCGATCCACATTCTTTTCCGATGTTCGTGCGTGTTTCGTTTACTTTTTCCAAAATCTCGCCTTTTAATACAACAATTAATTTTTTATCCTTTGTTTCCATAGTTACTTTTTGTTGTAAGATATCATAATCCACAACCTCGCCTACACCTTTAGTGGTCATGATTAATGTTCCTTTCTTAGGAAGATAGTGTTTTAGTTCTTCATAGGCATTATCCTCGTATCTAAGGCAGCACATTAGTCTACCGCATCTGCCCGATATCTTTGATGGATCAAGTGTCGCTTTTTGATTCTTGGCCATCTTCATTGTAACTGGTTCTAGATCTTTTAGAAATGTCCTACAACAAAGTTCCCTGCCACAGTGTTCGTATTCGGCGAGTAATCTGGCTTCATCTCGAACACCGATTTGTTTCATTTCAATCCTGGACTTATATTCCTTTGCCAAATCTTTAACCAGTTCTCGAAAATCAACCCTTCCTTTAGCAAGGAAATAGAATATTATTTTTTTACTTCCAAAAAGATGTTCAACGCTGGCAAGTTTCATGGGTAAATTATGTTCTTTTATTTTCTTTTGACAAAGGCTGAATTCTGATGGGATTATCTCTTCTTCGATTTCTTTCTGTTTTTTCTTGTCTTCTTCTGTAACCTTGTATAGAACTTCTCCCATATTCTGCACAACTGTTTTATCATCTATTTCTTGTGGTTGTGAAACAACTTCACCCAGCTCCACACCACGAGAAGAACGTATAACTACCTTGTCGCCTTTTCTCAGAGTGGGAGTAGGAGTGTAAACGTTTTCTATATTCCTCAAAATACCATATCTTATTGTTACCTGGTGTTGCATAAATATTTCCTAACCTTTATGATAATATAGAATTAGCACGAGATTAACATAAAGATATATGATTGTCAAGCGTATCTATATCACCTATTCTTCGAATATGTGGGAGGTTTTGGAGGTGATGCTTATGCAAAGAAATAATAGAGGATATCTTGTGTTAGATTTTTAAATGTTTAGGAATTGTAAACGTTTAGTAAAGATTTATAAAATGAAGACTATTTCTTAATCACAAAAAAAGTTAACGCCATAAGTTGAAAAACTACAGCAAGAAGTAAAAAAGAGTGTACGTCTCCATCCCTATTAATGTAGGCAAATATTAATGAGCCGAAAGTGAAACACTGCGCTACAGCCGCGATAATGTTTAGCCATGAACCCGATTCATATGTTAATACTCTTGCAATATTTTTGATTTCGTTAAGAATAGATTCAGAGAGAAAGTTTTGCTCGTTAAATCCCGTATCTTTTTTCTTACTAAGAAGATTAGAGCATTCCTGGCAAATTGTCTGGCCGTAGCGTTCTGTTGTTAGCCCAGATTCAAAATCTTTTTGGGAAATACTTCTTTTGCATAGACCACAAAGTCGGATTTCTGGCATAGTTATTGTTCTTATTTCAAGCCGTATCTATCTAGTTTTCTGTAAAGAGTCCGTTCACCAATTCCTAGTATTTTTGCTGTTTCTCCTCTATTTCCACCTGCATAGGCCAGTGTGTTTTTTATTACTTCTTTTTCCATTTCATCCAGTGACAACCCAACAGGAAAAACAGGCCCTGGCAAGGCTGTTTTATTGTTCTTATATATGTGTTCAGGGATATCGTTAATGTCAAGAAAGTCATTCTGGCCAATAACAATCATACTTTCGATACAATTCTTAAGTTCTCTAATATTTCCAGGCCAGGTGTATCGGAAGAGTATCTTTCTTGTTTCAGGAGTTATCCCCTTAGTTTTCTTACCATGTTTTTTTGAAAATTCTTGAATGAAAACGTCAGTCAACAAAAAAATGTCATCTTGCCTCTCTCTTAAAGGTGGTAGTCTAAGGCAAATAACATTAAATCTAAAATATAAATCTTCCCTAAATATACCATCCTTCACTAACTCTCCCAAATCTTTATTTGTGGCGGCGATTATTCTTACGTCTATCTTTATGGACTCATTGCTACCGACACGCGTAATCCTTCCATCATCAATTACTCTTAATAGTTTTACCTGAGTTGAAAGTGGCATATCTCCAATTTCATCCAGAAACAAGGTGCCATTATTTGCATATTCAAATTTCCCTTTTCTTTGGTATAAAGCCCCTGTAAAAGCCCCTTTTTCATGCCCAAACAATTCGCTTTCAAGGAGGGCTTCTGAAATTGCAGCGGAATTTAAGGCTACAAAAGGGTTGTTCTTACGTGAACCATTGTAATGTATTGCTCTAGCTATTAACTCTTTACCAGTACCGCTTTCGCCTACTATTAATACTGTTGCTGTAGTTGAAGAAATTTGTTTAAGTATATTAAATATTCTATGCATTTGTTGGCTATTGCCTATAATACCTGCGAATCCAAACTTTTCTTCAAGTTGTTTGTGCAATTCTATATTGTTTCTTACTAGATTTTGTTTCTCAACAACTTTATCAACTACTGTTCTCAGCTGTTTTATGTTTATAGGTTTTAAAAGATATGTTGACGCTCCCTTCTGCATTGCAGCAACTGCATTTTCAACAGTACCATAGCCAGTTATTAAGATAACTTCTGACTCTGGCGATTTCTCCTTTGTTTCCTTTAGGATTTGCATTCCATCTATCTCATGCATAATAAGGTCGGTAATTACCACGTCAATTCTATCTTTTCTAATTATATCAAGCCCTTCACTCCCGTTTATGACGGTAGTGCATTTATATCCTATGTTTCTCAGGCTTTCCGCTATAGCTTCGGCCTGGTCTTTTTCATCATCGATTATCAGAATATTTGCTTCTCGTATCATGATATTTTGTTGTTTATAGGTATCTTTATTAAAAAGCTGCTTCCCTTGCCAGACTCACTACGAACATTAATCGTGCCCTTGTGATCTTCAATAATTCTCTTGGTAGTGGGTAATCCAAGACCTGTACCCGTTTCTTTTGTTGAATAGTAAACTTGAAATATTTTATCCATTTTATCATGTGGGATTCCAATCCCTGTGTCTGTAATATCTATAAGGATATATTCTCCGTTCTTATTGGTTCGCACTATAAGTTCTCCACCTTTTGGCATTGCTTGTTGTGCATTAAGGATTATGTTTAATAAAGCCTGTTTTATTACATTGCGATCCAGATAACAATTTGGCAATTTTTCATCAAAACTTTTAAGTATTCTAATAGATTTTTGTATAACTTCGGGAGCTATGAAATCAAGCACACTGTCAATAATTTCATTGATATCACATTCCTCAAAATGAAGTTTATATTTTTTTGCGAACCGTAAGAAATCACTGAGTATATTTTCCAATCTACAAACTTCTTTCTGTAACAACTGGACTTTTCTTGATATTTTTAAGTCTTTTTCTAGGTTGTGCTTTTGCAAATCCTCCCTGAGCAATTGTAAATTTACACTTAATGTATTTAAAGGGTTCTTTATTTCATGTACTAAACCAGCAGCTATTGTATTAAGGTGGTTTAGTTTATCGGAGTCCAAATTGCTTTTTCCTGACATGGTTCAAATTCTGAATATACACATTAAAAAAATAAGCCAGGAAGCAAAGTACATTTATCTACTTTCCTGGCTTATATGTAAATATAAAGGTTTATGTTTTGGTTACAGATTTTACATTTTGTGCTTGTAATCCTTTGGAGCCTTTCACAACTTCGAATTCAACTTCTTCTCCATCCTCTAAAACCTTAAAACCTTTTCCAATAATGTTTGAATAATGGACAAATACATCACTGCCACCTTCTTCCTCAATAAATCCAAAACCTTTTTTTACATCAAACCACTTTACTTTGCCTTTTGTAGACATTTCTTTCCCTCATTTTCTAAAATACATATCACAAATAAAATAAAAAATCGACCTGATACATCTCTTTATTTTTTTTACCTTACCTCCTATAAAAAAATCCGAATAATTTAATACTGAAACAAGTTTAATATTATTCGACGATTATGTGCTTGATTTAACAACTCCTTCTTCTTTTAAGGCGGCCTTCCTGCTTAGTTTTATTCTCTTTTGATCGTCAATACCTATCAATTTTACTTTTATTTCTTGGCCGACTTTTACTACATCTTCTACCTTCTCGATATAATCATTTGAAAGTTCGGAAATATGTACCAGGCCTTCTTTTCCCGGCATTATCTCAACAAAAGCACCGTACTCTTTCACTGCTACAACCTTGCCCGCATAGACCTTTCCTATTTCCGCATCCTCTGTGAGTCCCTTGATATATGTCTTAGCAATTTCTACTGATTCAAAAGTGGCAGATGAAATAATAATGGTTCCATCGTCTTCAATTTCTACACGTGAATCCGATTCTTCTTGTATCTTCTTGATTGTCTTGCCTCCAGGGCCTATAACTAGTCCAATCTTATCAGGATTTATTTTAATCTTAACAAGTTTCGGAGCATGGACTGAAATCTCACTGCGAGGTTTTTCAATGGCAGTTAGCATTTCCTTTAAAATATGCATTCTACCTTCTTTGGCCTGAGCAAGCGCATCTTTCATAATTTGTTCACTTATACCTGAAATTTTCAGGTCCATTTGAAGGGCGGTGATGCCTTGGTCTGTTCCAGCTACTTTGAAGTCCATCGCCCCCAAATGGTCTTCATCTCCCAATATATCAGATAGTATTCGAACTTCCTCACCTTCTTTTATCAATCCCATTGCTATTCCGGCAACAGGTCGTTTTATAGGAACACCTGCATCCATTAGACAAAGTGTGCCTCCACACACACTTGCCATTGATGATGATCCATTTGATTCAAGAATATCAGATACTATTCGTATGGTGTAAGGAAAATTTTCATAAGCAGGTATCATTGGTTCTAGAGCTTTTTCAGCTAAGGCACCATGACCTATTTCCCTTCTACCTGGCCCGCGAATAGGTTTTGTCTCACCAACACAAAAAGGTGGAAAATTGTAATCAAGCATGAACTTTTTTTTGTACTCTTCCATCAAACCATCTACACGTTGTTCGTCCATCGATGTGCCTAACGTAGAAACTACAAGCGCCTGAGTTTCTCCCCTCGTAAACAAAGCAGAGCCATGTGTTCTAGGCAAAAAACCAACCTCACACGTAATTGGCCTTATATCTTTGAGACCTCTACCGTCAATTCTTTTGTTCTCTTTAATAATCTGTTCCTGTACTACTTGTTCCACAAGCTCTCCAAAAATTGTCTTAACCTTTTCTTCTCTGTCTTCGTCATCTGTATCCGTGCAATATTCTTCAATTAATCTATCGCGTACTTCTTTTAGAGCCTTTTTACGAGCCATTTTCCCAATGACTCTGGATTTTTCCTTAATTTCTTCGTAAGCCTTTGCCTTTATGTCATCAAGAAGTGGAGCATCTATTGTTGGTATCTCATATTCTTGTTTTTCCTTTCCAAGTTCGGAAGCCAGGTCTTTTTGCATTTGTACAATCTTTTTAATTTCTGTAAAACCGAACATTATTGCGTCAACAAATTTATCCTCGGAAATTTCCTTTCCAGAAGCCTCTACCATTATTACAGCATCTTCTGTTCCGGAAACAACCAAATTAAGGTCGCTCATCTCAAGCTCTGAGCTTTTAGGGTTAATTACAAATTCATCTTTTATTAAACCTACCCTTACGGAGCCGGTAGGGCCATTAAATGGAATGCACGATACAGCTACTGCTGCAGAAGCTCCTACCATAGCAATAACGTCGGGGTCGTTTTCTTTATCAGCAGATAGAACTGCCGCCATTATTTGTACTTCATTTGAATATCCTTCCGGAAAAAGGGGACGCATAGGTCTATCTGTCATTCTCATTGTTAATATTTCTTTGTTGGTGGGCCTACTTTCACGTTTATAAAATCCACCAGGGAATTTTCCAGCTGCATAAGTCTTTTCCCTATAATCAACCGTTAATGGGAGAAATCCACCATCACCTCTCGACTCTCCACATACTGCCGCAACCAACACAACCGTATCTCCATAACGGACTATAACAGCACCATCCGCTTGCTTTGAGACTTCACCGGTTTCAATGCTTAATACATTCTTGCCAATAGTCTCTTCAACCTTAAACTTCATTTGACACCTCTTTATTAACTACTTTTCTGACGTATACCCAGTTTTTTTACCAATTTCATGTAACTTTCTTCATTTCTCTTACTAAGATATTTTAGCAAAGAGGCCCTTCTGCCTACCATCATGAGCAAACCCCGTCTTGAGGTATGATCCTTTTTGTGATCTTTAAGATGATTGCTAAGATGTTTTATGCGTTCTGTCAATAAGGCTATTTGTACTTCCGAGGAACCTGTATCTTCGCTGTGTATTTTACTATCTCCGATTATTTGCTTTTTAAGCTCTTTTTCTATACCCATATAGTGCCTCCTTTGATATATTTAGGATTAATATATCACAAAGGGCGTTAAAGTTTCAATAAAAAACTTAGCCCTGGCCCAAAGTAGTCTTCAACCTAACACTATTAATATACGCTTCAGAACCTTCTCTCGTCTCTACAAGAAACGTCGCAATAATGAAACTATTTACGCAAGTTACACTGCTGTATCTGCCTTTTGAATCTTCAAATGTATATAGCACACCAGCATCTGTAATTTTTTCTCCCCATGATTTTCTTAACTCTATGAAATTTTGAAATGATTTCTTTGCTATTGATTTGTTGTGGTATTTGACTATCAAGATTTTAAAAGGTAAACCACTTTTCTTAGATTTATATTCAGCAACTACTGCGTCTGTTTGCTCACTGAGATTTAATATGTTTTTGTCCATGAACTTATCTGAAATATAAATGTTATCAAGGATTATCTTTTTATGAAAAAATCTAGAACTCCCATATATATAACCCTCTTCAGGCAAAAATCTTAAAATGACTGGCGCAAATACTTTAATAGATGGAATTTTGTTTACTAAAGAAGCACCAAGAAACATCACATCTTCAGGGGTAACATTACCGGTATAAGGCTCGAAACTGATGAAATACTTTTCTTTCCATACCCACAAGTAATTGTCGTATAAAGAAGCTTCATTTCCTATCTTTATGTCCTGCCCAGCTTTGTCCTTTGTAAATACACCATAGGCATCATCAGAATTACGAAATTCCCAGATATCGACCTTTACAGAATTTTCAGTACCTTTTAAAAGATATGTTGATGTTGATACTTGAACGAACGAATAAGATAGGTAAGTTTCTGCGCCACCGTTAATGTATTCAAAAAGTCTGTTGCTACCCTTGTACACAATAGGTTTTCCTTTCCTTTGCCATTGATCAATATATTCAGGAAAAAGATCGTTTTCTATCATGTCGATCTTTTTAATCATTACTTGCGGTTGTATTCCTTCAACAACTATTGCAGAACGTCCAGCCACAGGACAGACCTTTTCACAAAAACCGCATCCAATACAGACCTCTTCCCTTACATATACCCTTCTTATTTCTTTGCCGTTACCATGTGTATACGTATTGAAATGAATTGCTTTTGTTGGGACAGGACAAACCTCTTCACATACGCCACAGTTAACATCTTTCCAATCTTTTTCTAAATCCGGTAATCTTGCATAGCCCACCCAGGGTATGCATCTGTTCCTATTTATTCTGGCTTTTCCTATTGTTAATTGTTGCTTCTTTTCTTTAGGAAGCTTGGTGATTGCTCCAGAAGGACAAACCCTTGTACAAAGTACACAATCATAGGCGCAATATCCTATACGTGGGATTAGCTGTGGAGTCCACATCCCGCTTAGGTCTGCCTCTAAAAGTGTCGGATGTAAACCATTTGTCTTACATACTCTCATACACTCACCACATCTTACGCATTTTGCCAAAAATTTATCTTCAGGTAGTGAACCAGGAGGGCGAATAATACCAAGATTACCCTCACTATTCTTCTTGTGAAAGTTTAACGATAAAAGTGGCGCTACAACCGCGCTAGAAATACACGCCGTAATAAAACCCCTTTTTGTCAGACTAACAGGATCTTCTTGTTCAGGAGGCTGTTTAGGTATAAATCTGACAGCTCCCGCAGGGCAAATATCCTGACATTTCATGCATAGAATGCACTCACCTTCTTGTGTGTTCTTCCCTGTATCATCAATAGCTCCCATTTTGCATTCCACATTACATTTATCACACCCTTCACAAATATTTTCTCCCACAACACGTTTGAAGAGCGACCAGTCTGAAAACAAAGACAGCAAAGCACCTAGTGGGCATAGATTCCTACACCAATATCTTTTATAAAATAAACCCGAGGCAATAATTATTAAGAATATAATCAGGAAAACAAAATGCCCTCTGAAAAAAGGCGCGCTCATTGCAAATAAAACCTCTTTTAAAAGACTATGGATAACATCACTTACAAAACTTATTAGGTAAAACCCATGAAGGAAGTTGAAAAGTGAGTTAATTATAGAAATGAAATACGGATGAATAACAATGGTATATGCGTTAGTCACGATGCTGAGAGGATCAAACCAGCCAACCATCTGATAGCTTATAAATAAACTCAAAAGAAGAAAGGCCAATAAATAATATTTTAATCTTTTTGCGTCATAAATTTTATATGTGATTTTCCTCCTTTGTGCTTTAAATAGCTTATCAGTAATATCTATGGTTGTTCCAAGGGGACACACCCAACCACAAAAGAAGCGACCTAAAAATACTGATGATATTAACATAATGATGGCTGGCCAATACTGAAAAATAAATTCCTTTGCAGCCACCATTGCCCCAATTGCAGAAAGGGGACTTAGGCGAAGGAAAATGTTTACTGCTTTGTCTTTTTCTGCAATTGGATCGGCATGTATTAGCAGACAAATGAAAATGGCAAAGATAAGTCCCTGTACGATTAGTCTAATTTTGTAATATAACGAACCTTTTTTTACATTTATATCACTGCGTTTTGTCATCTTATTCTAAATTGTTATTTCCTCAAAACCCCTTAATTTGAAATCGATTTCTCCCAATCCCGCCTCATGTGATTCTTTAATAAAACCTATATCCTGACCTTTGTAACCAAACAAACTAGCACCATAGGAGTCCACTGCTACAGGGTCGGTACTTATTACTAATCTCCTTGCATTTTCAAAGGTATTATCAACGTCTTCTAGTCTTCCACCTGTTGGTCCATGTCGCTTCAAAATTCTAAATGCGTCAAGTACTGTAAGGTCAACCTTAACAACTCTATTTAAATCTGCTATTTTTGGATGTATATCCTTATGTATAGTCCCTCTATTGCCTCCTATCATTCCCATAGTATTCTTAAGGGCCATAGACAAACGCGATGTACTATGTTGTTTAGCTATGGGTACATTAATCAATACATCAATTTCATCTTGGTATATTAATTCCTCATAAAATGGCCATGAATCAAGCACTTTACCGCCTGATATTTTAATATCCTTAAATAATCTCTTATTTACGAACCTTACATCCGCACCCGCTTCTCTTGCAGCCTTTTCAATTCCACTATTTATATACGAAGGACCTGGATTAGTTGCGCAGGTATGATCAAGCACTCTTACCCTGTTGGCTCCCGCCTCTACACACATTCTGACCAAAGCGGCAACAACAAAGGGGTTTGTATTTACTGCATACTCAGGTTGTCTGTCCCATGCTATGTTGGGTTTGATAACAACCTTGTCCCCCCTTGAAATCAGTTTTTCCATACCGCCAAGGGCCTTAATACCTCTGCGCATCATTTCTTTTATTATATAACCTTCATCATTTCTTTCATCAATATCACCATGTACTACAACCAAATTCTTTCTTAATTCATTTTCCTTAAACCTCTTTAAAGTTTTCTGTCTCTCAATAGAACCTAAATATGACAGACCATAAAGTCCTGCACCAATGGCAGCACTAGCTTTGAGAAAAGTCCTTCTTGATATTTTACTTTTCATAACTTAACAAAAACCATTTTGGGAATCTTACAAGTTGTGTTTGATTGGTGATGTTTGAAAAGAGAAAACCTATTGAAAAAGGGGGGGTGAACTATTTTTCACTAATCAAATAAAGCATCCACAAACTTATCTGCGTCAAATTCCTGAATATCTTCTGCGCCTTCACCAATACCAATAAATTTTACCGGTATATCTATTTCATTGCGCATACCTAAAATTATACCACCCTTAGCAGTTCCATCAAGTTTTGACAAAAATATTCCAGTAATGTCAACTGCACGGTTAAATAGTTTTGCTTGTGAAACAGCATTTTGCCCCGTAGTAGCATCCAGAACCATTAGCACTTCATGTGGTGCATTTTCAATCTTTTTTGATATTACTCGCTTAATCTTTGACAATTCGTTCATCAAATTATCATTAGTATGCAGACGCCCTGCAGTATCAACTATCAAAACATCTATTCCTCTACTTAAACTAGCTTCAAGCGCGTCAAAAGTGACCGCAGCAGGGTCAGCGCCTGTCTGATGTTTTACTATATCAGCTCCAATCCTTTTACTCCATATATCTAATTGTTCCACGGCCGCAGCTCGGAAGGTATCACTTGCCGATAGCATAACTTTCTTGCCTTGTTTTATAAAGAAATTGGCAAGTTTTGCAATTGAAGTGGTCTTGCCAGTGCCGTTAACACCTGCAACCATAATCACGGTTGGTGGAACCGGCGCCGTTATTAATGAAACATCCCACGCTTTAAGTTCTTGTTTAAGCTTATCCTTTAAGAAATCGTAAATATTGGATGTGTCCTCAATTTCTTTAGATTTCCAAGCATCTCTTACATCTTGTATAATTTTTGTCGCCGGACCAACACCCATATCCGATTCCAGTAATATAGTCTCTAACTCCTCTAGTATATCCTCATCTATCTTTCTTCTGAATGATAATAAGTCTTTGAAGCGCGAAGTTATATTAGTACGTGTTTTTTCTAAGCTTTTCTTTAATTTTTGAAAGGAAAGCCATGATTTATTTTCTATATCTTCTTGTGTGGATACTCCTGCATCTTTTTTTGAAAACCAGCCCATAATTTCTCACCCTAATCCTACCTGTTACAACTTAACATACCAACCATATTATCGTGTCTTTCCTTAATCTTTTCAACAATACCGTCATCTACCGTTATACCACCCAGCTTAATAAGCGATCTTCTTTCACCATGATAGTCTGAACCACCAGTAACTAAAAGATCATATTTCTTTGCCAATTGTAAATATCTTTCTATGTCATCTGGCGAATGTGTTGGGTAATAAACCTCAATCCCCTGTAAACCGTATTCTACCATCTTGGGGATTAATTCATCTCTTTTTGTGGTGCCGGGGTGTGAATAAACAGAAATGCCACCTGAAGAATTTATAAGTTTTATGGCATCTGCTAACATTAATGTCACTTTGGGTATATAAGCAGGACACTTGTCAGCCAAATATCTTCGAAAGCTTTCCTGAATATTGATGCAGTAACCTCTTTTGCACAAAGCCTCAGCCACATGCATTCTACCGGGTGATCCTTTTCCCGCAATATCAAAAACTTCTTGAGGATTTATGTCAACACCCAAATTGTTCAGTTTCTTTGTTATCTTCTTTATTCGTTCTATTCTTTCGAGCCGCAACTCCGCCAGTTTTCCTAATAGTGCGCTATTTTTTATGTCTATAAAATAACCTAAAATATGAATATCTGCAGGACAATAATAGGAAGAAAGTTCTACGGCTGGGATGATATTTATGCCTTTTCTATTACAAAAGGTTTGTGCAATTTCGATAGCATCGATGCTATCATGGTCAGTTATTGCAATTGTGTGAAGGTTGAGCCGCAGCGCTTCTCCAACCACCTCTTCCGGAGACGCGGTGCCGTCGGAATAATCTGTATGAATGTGTAAATCACCACCCGAACGCTTTCCTATTTTTAAATTAACTTTTCCTTCCAAACCTGATGTGCCATCTTGATCCTCTTCGCCGTTCTTCACATAACGTGAATATACCTTATCCAGTACGCCATTTACGAACAAGCCGGATTTCTCAGTACTGTATTTTTTTGCCAAATCAATTGCTTCATTGATAGATACCTTGGGAGGAATATCACTCATATAGAGAAGTTCATAGCATGCCAACCTTAAGACATTTCTATCTATTACTGGCATCCTATGTAAATCCCAATTTTCGGAAATAGAAATTATCTTTTTGTCTATTTCTTTTATAGCCGGAAAGCAGCCTTTAACCAGCATTATGGCAAAATCGCTTATCTCAACTTCTTTTGCCTGCTTTCTGCAAAAGGAATCTATCTCCTTTATAATTTCATCCCCGCGAACCTCTAATTGATAAAGAGCTTGCAACGCAATCTCGCGAGACAGCGTTCTTTTCCGCATCCTTAAGACTCCAAAACGAAAGAACAGATTATTACATATTTATATCTTATCGAACAAGTTCACCATCTCCAGAGCAGCGAGTGCAGCTTCAGCGCCTTTATTACCTCCTCTAGCACCAGCTCTATCTATAGCTTGTTCCAATGTATCAGTAGCGATGACTCCATAAATCGTTGGAATGCCTGTTGAGAGTCCGACTTCAGTGATACCCCTGGCTGCTTCACTGGAGACATAGTCGAAATGGGGTGTTTCACCACGTATTACTGCTCCCAGACAGATAATACCGTTGTATTTGGCATTTTTAGCTAATCTCAAGGCAGTAATTGGTATCTCACAAGCTCCTGGAACCCAAAACACATCAATATCGTTTTCCTTCGTACCATGTCTAACCAAACAATCCTGGGCTCCTTCTAGCAATTTCTTTGTAATGAAATTGTTGAATCTGCTGACAACTATAGCAAAGGTTTTGCTCGTACCAATAAGATTGCCTTCAAATGATTTAGCCATGGCATTGTCTCCTTAGTAAAAGAAAGTAAAGCAAAGTCAAATGCGATAATATCAGAAAAGAACTACCCTTGCAAGGCTTTTCTGATACCCCTCTGGAGTAATAAAATCTCAAATGATTGTATTGAATCTTGTAATTTAAACTCTATCCTAGTATTATAATTACACCTTTAAAGTAAAGGTATTTTCGGGCAAGTTATGGATTTTCGAGAGTATAATTAACGGGCTGTATTTGATGCAAAAAAAATGGAAGAAGATAAAGAGGTCGAAGGACAAAGATTGCCTATAAGTGAACATCTCGAGGAGTTGAGAAGAAGGATTATATATTCAATCCTTATTGTTATTGGATTCTTCTTTATCAGCTGGTTTTTTAAATCAAAGATCCTGGACATCATGAAGAAGCCACATGACCTTGCTATGGAAAATCTGGGATTATCACAATCACTGCAGGTGTTGAGTTATCAAGAAGGGTTTTACGCTTACATAAAGCTATGTTTAATAACAGCCATCTTTATGGGATATCCTGTAGTTGCACATCAAATCTGGAAATTTGTAGAAGCTGGTTTATATAAGAGGGAGCGCACGTATGTAAAGATATTTGCCCCGATTTCCTCCATAGCGTTCATAATAGGTGTATTATTTGGATACTTTGTCCTGATACCCTTTGGCCTTCAATTCCTGATAAAGATACTGGGAGCAGAGATACAGCCTATTATTACGATGAGTCAATATATCAATCTTGTTACCCTGTTGACGCTTGCCCTGGGTATTGTGTTTCAACTCCCACTCGTAATGTTATTCATATCTAAGATTGGAGTGCTTAAGGCCGAAGATTTCATTAAATGGCGTATGTATGCCGTCCTTATTATATTTATCCTCGCAGCCATGATAACTCCTCCGGATCCATTTACACAGGTTATGACCGCCTTGCCCATGATTGCCCTTTATGAAGTGGGCATTCTTGCAATAAGACCGACAAAGAAGGCGATTGTACGATTTAATATACTATTAGGTTCCGGCGCCTTATTAATATATATAGTTTTTCTAATATTCACACTGCCAACAAAGGCAGAGTTCATAAACACATCAGGCATTGTCAAGATCCTTCCGGCCGCAAGCACAAAATGGATGGCGGTGACACCTGAATCGAAGATACATAATGGCGCCACACTGGAAACAGGCAAAAGCAGCAAGGCCTCCTTTCTCCTGAAAGATGGCACTTATATTATAATGGACGTGGATACGGGGATTAAGCTTGTGGAAAAGAGAAAAATTAATCTCTTAAAAGGGCAAGTACTTGTAACCATAAAGGCAGACGAAGACCCTTTTGCGATAACGGCAAGTGACAGCATTATAACCGCAAATAACGGTAACATTGACGTAAAGATATCCGGATACACAGTCGTGGTTACGGTGGCGGAGGGTGCAGCGACAGTTGTCTCGGATGGAGAGGAGAAAAAGGTGCTTGAAGGAAGGCAGCTAAAGGCCGTAACCGGTGGCGAACCCATAAACGTGGATGGTGTAACAAAATGGTCAAAAGAGATACAGAAATTGATAAAGGAGGAAAAGTAAGACGACGGTCTTTATTCTGTAACGTGTAGCAATGGCCACACAACAGTAACGGCCATACAAGAGCAAAAGTTTGAGATTGTTTTTGATTTGGGAGTAATGGCCTTGCTTGACGGATATCCACGTGAAGCAGCAACTAGTATGGCTTCTGCTTTAGAGCGATTTTATGAATTCTATATCAATGTAATAGCATTGAAGCATGGTATATGTGATAAGGCATTATCTGATACATGGAAACATGTATCAGCCCAATCTGAAAGGCAGTTTGGCGCTTTTCTTTACATGTATCTAATTGATCATAGAACGGATTGCTGTCCAACTATTGACAATGACAAGCCAGAACTAGAGGGCATCTCAAAAAACCAGACAAAGACATGGAAAGAGTTTAGAAATGCGGTGGTTCATAAGGGTTATATTCCTTCAAGCTCAGAGACACTGGCGTATGGTAACTTGATTTATCGGTATATATACGACTTGATAGAGGATTTAAAAATAAATAGCGCAGAGCATATTCAGCAAGTAACTTTCAAGCATCTGAGTCGTGCACAAAATGTTGACGTTGGTGTACGTATATCTACGATGAGTATCCCGACTATTATTAGTCTTATCAGAGGAGAGGTTCCACCGGATACACTGGAAAAAGCATTAGAAAGCTTAAAGGAGTATCGGAAATGGCTTCATCATCATTAAAACCTAAAAAGAGGTTCAAGTTGCCTTTACATATCAAGCGTAATCAAGTGATAAATAGAGTCTCAAATAACACTTGCCTAATCTCTTCCTGAGTTTATAATCCATGCCCATAGTCATTTTCATATTATTCTAATCAATTAGCCTGTATACATATATATGAGGAAATACTTATTACATATCTTAATCATATCATTTGTTCTTCTTTCAACCCAGATTATACAGTCAGCAGAAGAAAGGCCGCCACACATAACCCTGCGTTCATCTTACAGCGTTTTATCTCTTTCTCAGGTGCAGTCAATGTCTAATATCGTTATGCGCAAAAAGGATGAGTGGGGGTTTTATGGGCACAGCACAATCAATCACGGCTATGAGGAAAAGTCTATAAATGGAGATAAGGTCGTAATAGACCATGCCACCGGCCTGATGTGGCATCAATCAGGTTCAAGTGATTATATGAGTTGGAATAGTGCAAAGGATTGGATAAGAGATTTGAATCGCAGAGGGTATGCAGGTTATCAAGACTGGCGATTACCGACTTTAGAGGAAGCTGTATCACTGCTGGAAGCGAGCAGGAAGAACGATATATACATAGACACTGTCTTTAATAATGAACAATGGGGAATTTGGACTGGCGACAGACATGATTCGGGTGGCACGTGGAGCGTGTACTTCAGCCTTGGTAACGTGCGCTGGCGCGTCAAGAACCGCTATGTCCGTCCGGTTCGCTCACTCAATTGATACCCACCATCCGAATAATAAGGGACACGATTTCTTTTCTATGTCATTCATCTATATTACCTCAACTGCATCTTGCATAGACCTGTTTTTCCATTGACTTCAATAGTTAAATAGGATAGGGAATATTTAGGTAAAGGAGAGAGTTTGAGATTAATTGGTGCTATATCGGGTGTTAACCATTGCATCCCCAAACATGAATATTTAGTCTAATCTTATTGAACCAATGCGTATGGTTTTTAGTTTTGTAAAGTCAGAAAGTGGAGTAAGAAGAGATATAGTTCTTCTTTGGAGATTAATTTTTTCTACTTTACCCAGGCCAATGGTAAAGTTGTCCTCGTCATTAAGTCCTGCGAGTAAACCTTGCAACGTATCCATTTGTCTCACCTGAGGAATATCGGTTCTACCCTGAAGGTTATTTTCGATTGATTCTTGTGCTGTATGATTATTCTTGTCTATGTTCTTATCATTTTCAAATATATTCTCAGTAGGAGCAGAAATATGGTATGGATTAATGATTGTTATTCTGTCTAGGTGAATTTCCTGCTTCTTTGAAAGACGAAAGTACTCTTTGAATCTTTGTTCCCTGTAGAGCCTACGTTGCTCTTGAGATTTATGCTTAACCTTTTCATGGACAGCGAGGCGATGTATTCTTAGCTGTGTTTTGTCTTTGTAAGGTCTCAAAATATCCTCGATTTCTCTGAATCTTTGGATTGCAATTATGTGTTTTGGATTTATAAGATTTATCTTCTGATATTTGAGTTCCCATGCTGCTTCTCCACTAACTAACCCGGTAGTATTTATAATGGTTATGTCCATACCGTTTTGGATTGATTTTTCAAGCAACTTTTTCATACCCACAACGGTAGGTAAAAGATGTCCAATAGGGGACGTTGAACCCACAAAAAACATAAGGTCTGGTTGAATCGAATGAAGAAACTTAATTGCAGACTTTATAAATGTCAGGCCAATCGTGGTAGGGGGGCCAATAATAGATTGCCCTACGTCGCCGTCTATAATACAAACCTTATTTCCTTTATTATACAGTTCTCCAGCCAGATAACTCACTAATGTACTTTTTCCCGTGTCTGAAGCACCGATGACCATTACAATACCCTTGTCTTTGTTGAGCTTATCTGAGAGTTCGACCCAGCTTCGTGAGATTTTGATGTTGTTGGTCATTTTTAGTTTTTCAGCTTTATATCAGTTTATTTTCTTTTAATCTGAAAACAACTCTGGATTCCTTCCGAAAGGAAGGTACAGCAATTAGCCCCGCTTTCGCAGGGAATCCAAAAGTTTTTAATTTTCATCCTTCGTGGTGCCCTGAAAGGGCATGAGAGTTTAATACTATTTTAAATCTTAAGACATCCTCACACAAAAGGAAGTTCGTTGACATTCAAGATTGTTTTAATAGAATTCAATAAAAGAGAAGAGGGTTATTTTGATATTTTATCATTAATATAACTCATAGTGCAGTATTGTACATAATATGTCTGTTATTTGAAGAACGAACTTATGCGAGATAACGAAGCAATACTGATTATTGCAGACAGCGAGAGAGATACTAATATATATTATGCCACCGGATTCCTGGCGCCTGATCCTTTTGTCTATATCCAGAAGGGCAACGGAAAGATTATGATTACAAGTGACCTGGAGCTGGACCGTGCAAGGTCTCAATCCAAAGTAGATAAAGTACTTTCTCTCTCTAAATACGAAAGGATTGTCAAAAAAAGAAGTGGTAGGTCTTCCGGTCTTATCGGAGTGGTTGTTGCAGTCCTTAGAGAAATGAAGATAAAAGGACTCCTGGTTCCCGCAAATTTCAATGTCGAGTATGCTGATTTTCTAAGGAAAAAAGGGTTTAAGCTTAAGGTGAAAGGAGAACCATTTTTTAGTTCCAGAGAGATAAAGACCGAGCTGGAAACAGAATATATTATTAAGGCCCTGCGTGAAACTGAAAGGGCCCTGAGTAAGGCAATTGATTACGTCAAAAAATCGAATATTAAAAATGGTTTTTTGTACACAAAGGGTGGTCGTCCGATAACGTCTGAATCAGTAAGGCAGATGATAGATGTGGAGTTGATGAAGAAGGGGTGTGCCGCTAAACACACGATAGTATCCTGTGGTGAGCAGTCTTGCCAGCCACACAATGTGGGGAGCGGTCCATTAAGGGGAAATGAAGCAATCATATTTGATGTATTCCCAAAGGACGAGCAAACAGGGTATCATGCAGACATAAGCAGAACTGTTGTTAAAGGCAGGGCTTCAGGGCCATTAAAGAAGATGTACAAAGCGGTGGCTTCTGCTCAAAAACTGGTTTTCAAGCTGGCCAAAAATGGAGCTAAAGGTGACATTATGCACAGGGAGGTTATGAGACACTTAAAATCTCTGGGATTCAAGACGGGAAAGATTAAGGGGGAAATGAGTGGTTTCTTTCACGGAACCGGTCATGGTGTCGGTCTGGACGTGCACGAAACCCCACGAATATCCACGGCAAGATATACGTTGAAAACCGGGAATGTTGTTACTGTGGAACCGGGACTTTATTATCCCGGCATAGGTGGTGTAAGAATTGAAGATATGATACTTATTACGGATGATGGTTGTATAAATCTCACTAAACTTCCTAAAGTGCTCGAAGTATAAATACAAAAACGTCAGACGTCAAAGGGTTGCGTATCTGGGACTGGCAAACGCCGTCTGGCGTAGCATAATAACGAAAAGAATATGTCTATTCGCCGGCCCCAGCTTTATATGGTAGGAATTCCTTACCTAAGAGTTCACGAGCGATTATGAGCTTCATTGTGTTTATTGTACCTTCCGCCCCTATAGAGTATGACCTAACCCCTCTTATGCCCATCTCGATGGGACACTCAGTGGTATATGCCAACGTACCAAGCCAGTTGGCCACTTCGTTAAGAGTATTAAATGCTTCTGTAGGCGCCTTGAGTTTTGCCATTGCAGTCTGTTTGGCAATTTCAAAGTGATTTAGTTCGCCTTCCTTGTACATCTTATCGAGCATCCATGCTGCCCTGTATGTAAGCAATTTTATTGCTTCTATGTTTGTATAATGTTCCACGAGTGGAAACTGGATACCTTCATAAGACGCAATTGGCCGTTTGAACGCCTTTCTTTGTTTGATGTAATCGATTCCTATTTCCATTCCAGCCTCTGCAGCGCCAATACATGTGGCAGCAATGAGTGTTCGCGCAAGGGAGAAGCCCTCCATAGCACAGTAGAAACCGCGATTAAGCTCTCCTACCAGAAAAGCCTCAGGTATGCTAATATCGTCCATTGTAAAACCGCCATTAGAGATTCCCATTCTGCCCATATTTTTGAATATAGTTGTGCTTATGTTAGGATTATCCTTGAGTGTTACGCCAAAGAAGGACATACCCTTGTGTTCCTTTTCTGGTTCCGTCTTTGCCAGGGTTAGATAGATTCCACCATACTTCAATGATTCTGCCACGCCACTTATATATATCTTTTCGCCTTTGAGTTTCCAGTTGTTTCCATCTTTCTTTGCTGTTGTCTTCGTAGCACCAACGATGTCGCTTCCACCATCTGGTTCTGTGGTAGCAATTCCCAGGAAAACATCCCCATTAACCATCTTAGGTAATATTTCTGCCTTTGCCTCCTTTGTACCATATCTATCAAGGATAAATCCCCAGCTTGCTTCGACAAGATAAAGAACTGGAACTGCAATACTGATATCTGCCCTGCCGAGCTCTTCAGCAGCTATGCATGCCATCTTCCAATCTGTCCCTGCTCCACCGTAATCGGGCGAGACGGTCAAACCCAATAAGCCAAGTTTTGCCATACCCTTTATTATGTCATCGGGAATACGGGCGTTTGTATCTATATCTCTTACCCTGGGCTTGATTTCTTTTTGCGCAAACTCTCTTACAGTCTGCCTCCATATCTCTTGTTCTTCCGTCCAACTGAAATCCATTTTTGAACCTCCTTAAAAATAACAAAATTTACACATAATGTAGATTATGCTTGAATGACAACCCCCCCTTTTTCCTTCCTTCTCACCCGGATGAAGCCCTGCCCAACCCGTCCGAACGGCCTTGCCGGGCGGGGCAAGAGGCATGTGGGCGTTCGGGTGTGCACAAGGAGAGGACAGAGGAGAGATTTGTAGGGGCTGTTCCCCGAACAGCCTTATAAAAGTGGTTCGTTCGGGGCCGCCCGTGCCGGTACCTGCCCGACTACGTCATTCAGGCGGGCGGGGAACAAACCCTACATAATATTATTAAAAATCTTAGCTAATTTTATATTGAAAATAGATTTCGTCAAAGATATTATTAATTACGGATGTCATTTTTATAAGGTATCTTAACTGACTATTTTGGTTAAAGACGTTATATTATGCAGAACTTCCTGAAATGTAGAATTGGAAGAATGAAACAATTATTGATAATGTGCGTAATAGTCTCTGGAATGTTTATGGTTTTTTCTTCTTGTAAGAAAGCTGAAGAAGTGGAGGTTGAAGAGATACACGCATACATGTCAGAAGAAGAGAGTTTAGGACGGGCCATGAAAAAGACATCTAGAGATACAAGGAGATTGTCAAGAGCTTTAGAATCCAGGGATTGGATTGAAATAGAGATGTGGGCGGGGGAATTGAAACAAGGAATAGGTGTTAGTTGTGTGAATTTGTATATAAAAAACCATCCAGGCGTTTCGGGTGAGTTTGTTATATTAGGTGATAGATTTTATAATGCTGTAAACAGATTGATCCTATCTTGTAAAGACCAGGATACTGAGGTTGCAGATGCAGAATTTAAAAAAATGGTAAAATCTTGTGATGATTGTCACGAAGGGTATAGAAAGAAAGAGAAAAAAGAGGGTGAATGACATACACTCTTTATTATTGCTATTCCTTTAAGTACCTTTTAGTTACTCCTCAACCTCTGCCCCAGCGGCTTCTTCATCTGTTTCATCTGTTTCTTCGGTTGTTTTTTCCTCATCTGTTGCTTCTTCGGCAGAGGTTTTAACAGCCGCCTCTGGTTTTTTTATCGAACTTAAAAGGCTTCCTGCACCCACAAAAAAGCCGACAAGTGACAGAATAACTACAATAAAACAGAACAGGCCACCAATCTTCCGCACAATATCTTTCGTCATTATTTCGTCTAACTTTTTTAAAAGCTCTTCCATTAAAAAATCTCTCCATAAGCCTTTGGAAATTCTAAAAATCACGGGAATTATACATCCTTAAGAACAAAATTCAAGAGATAAATCAAATTTTGAAATTTAAATATCAAAGCTTTCATATCTCATAGGCAATTTTGTGCTCTTCTGCTATAGTGAACGATGTAAATGTTATTTGTTACGGACATGTATAATTTGGTGTGTAAACTCTGACCATTCAATTATTGTTGAATATTGTAAAGGAAAACAGACATATCTACACTCTCTCTTACAAAAAAATAAAATCCTAATGTATATGCATTCTATAGCTTACAACAATATTTACTCTTTAACACTTAATGGTAAGGGAATTGCTATTATCTTAGAAACTGATTTTAATCAAAAAACTAGCCTTAAATTTATTAGAGAATAAGATTCGAGATTTAAAACCGGAATAACCATTAAACAAACGTTACTATCAATATATTTTTTGCCATCACCCGCTGTAATTGAATAGGTGCAGTGATTATGAGAAAATTGATGATTAGTTTGCTGTTTTCGTTCATCCTGCTAGTATTAGGGGCAATGGCCTCGCTTGCCATTAGCGTTGCAGGAGATATTGCCCATAATTTAAAGACTTCTTATGTGACATGGAATGTCCGTTAAAATAGGCACATAGACAACATTCAAAAAGAGGTTTTAATTCATAATAGAGGGGGATAGAAATGTATAACATAACGAAAGGGCAACTGATAACAATATGGGTATTTGGTTTATTCTTATGGGTGGTAACTTTCTTTTGTGGGTTATATTCTTATTCACCTATTTTTGATAAAATTTGGCTATTCTTATTTTTGGTAATACCTTCCATTGTGGTTTTTTATACAATTGGTTGGCGAAATTGCCAAAAACGTTCTTTAAAGCACAGAGAAAGGGAAAAGGCAAGGGAAAGGGAAAGAAAACGGGAACGGGAAAAAATAAGGTGGCCTTCTGCTAGTGAATTTAATTAAGAACATATCTAAGTATCTAAATATTGGTGTGTAATGGGTAGGAATGTATAAATAATTTAAATGTATTTCCATATTATTCCTAATCTCCACTTTGCCTCAAGCCCAAATAAGAACTATACTTCCATCAAATCTCACAGGATTGTATAGAATATCGAAGGGAAGACGAGTCTATTACAATTAGTGATATCAGCAAGAGTAACTACAAGGGGACATCAAACCTTAAAAATTCAATCAGTCCTGGAAATTTCACAAAATAATCATGTTTACCCTTGACATTATTTACTAAGGTGTATTAAATACTTATGGCTTTCTTGGATATACAGCAAAGATAAGTGATATTTCTAGGGTTTTATACAAAAACAGAAACCTGAAGAAACACATTTCTCCAATATGCATGCCATCCTTAGAATGTTTATTAATGTATTAACATAAACACGCATTAAAAATAATATCGGATTAACTTTAGAAAGGAGGTAGAAAATGGAAGTTATTCGTAAAGTTTATTTTATATTAATTTTAGTAGCGTTAATTTCTTTTATGGGAGGATTAGCCAGCGGAGAAGAAAATGCTAAGGTAAATATTAATAAGGCAACCGTTGAGGAATTATCAACATTAGAAGGAATTGGTGAGATGAAGGCGGAATCTATAATTGAATTCCGTGGAAATCACGGCCAATTCACTAAAATCGAAGATTTAAAAAATGTGAAAGGTATAGGAGATAAAATCTTCGAGAAAATCAAAGATCAGATTACGGTAGAATAATACACATACTTCACTACTCAATGCCATTGCGAGGAAGAGATTAATTTGAGATGAACTTAATCAAAACTTAGGATTTCCTCGCAATGGCATAAGTAAATTCGGTTAGAAGGTTGAATAATTTACATACTTTTTTCATCCAAGCATTCTGCATTTCAGAACATCTTCCCTCGACTCAGCCTGTAAAATACCTAACATAATTGAAGAATCCATCATACATCTATGGTGGTATGAAGTTTTGAAGATAAATGGCCAAAAGCCAGTGGCGTATTACTGCTTAGGATAAGTTGTGAGTTTTAACGTGGTTGTCGTTGTTTAAGGCCTTTGTTTTTCTTTGTGAGTATTTCTTTGATTTTGTTTTTTAATTCTGTTAGATCTGAGGATTTAACAATATAAGCGTCGGCGGCCCATGACATAAAATTATCTTTATAGCTACTATAGGCCGTGTTGATAATAATGGGAATATTTTTGTATTTACTTAATATCATGCCCATTGCCTCAATACCGTTCATCTTTGGTATATTAATGTCCATTATGATCATATCCGGTGGTTGTTCTTGAACTTTTCCTAAACCCTCTTTGCCATCAGCAGCAGCTACGATTTCGTAACCTTCAAGCCTTAATTCTTGTTCATAAAGTAAGCGTTGATTCTTATCATCCTCTACAAGAAGAATAGTAGTCATATCTTAAATTCCTTTCCGTTGGTTTTGTAAGTAATTTTGACGACTTTTATGATGCCATAAAATTTATTCTAAATAGATATCATCAACTATTACAATTTTTAGGTTTGCTTTTTATAAACTTCGTTTTTGCCTGCAAAAAGAGCATAAACCCATTCCTGACAGGTACTGTAATTAACAGCTTCCTGCCGACTTCGTTCAGTCAGGAAAAAACTAATTTATTGGTAAGGTTAATGACATAGTCGTACCCTTTCCCCATTCACTTTCAACGTTTATATTTCCACCGTGATCCTCAATAATCTTAAGACTAACCGCCATCCCCACTCCAGTGCCATGCGGTTTAGTTGTAAAAAAGGGTTCGAAGATGTTTTTTAATGATTCTTTTGTCATACCTTTGCCACTATCAATTATATCTATTTTTATTGATTTGTTAACAGTCGTAATCTTTACGGTAAGATCACCACCATTAGGCATTGATTCTACTGCATTCATTAAAATGTTAAGAAAAACTTGTTTCATTTGTGTGGGATCGGCTAGTACCTGGGGTATATCAGGTTCAAACTCCTTATATAGGTTTACGCACCTTTCTTGAAGGTAATTTTCCATTAATATGCATGTATTTGCCATTATTTCGCATATTTGAACATTAATCTTTTCCGGTATTGGTGGTTTACTGAAGTCAGTGATATTATTAAGTATTATTTCTAAGCGTTTTACTTCATCAAGGATTATATCAATATTAGTCTTAATTTTTTGGTCTGTGAACGTAAAGCGAGAGAGAGATTTGGCAAATCCACCGATATTTACCAGCGGGTTTCTAATTTCATGCGCAACATATGATGCCATCGAGCCTATGATGGCTAATTTTTCTGAGCTAATGAGTTTCTGCTGTGTTTCAGTAAGCTGGTGCATCTTGTCTTCAAGCCTTTTGTAGGTTTCAGCGTTTTCAATAGCTAATGCAGCTCGACTGGCAAACATTGTTAAGGTGTTGACTAAATCCTCGGTTATAGGTTCCCCTGTATAGATGTTATCTGCAACTATAACTCCTTTAGGTTCATCTTTTGCTATTAGGGGTACACAGACAAATTGATTAGACCCTAAAGTATTTCTGAATTCCTCAGTTACGCACGGGTCATTAGCGGCATCTTTAACAATTATAGGTTTCTTTTCTCTTACACAAGATGCGACGACTTCTCTTCCATCTGATAATGAAAATACCATAAGCTTTGTCATAGTATTAAAAGGCGTATCAATATTATAGCTATGATCTAATTCGTCAAGTATATCTTTAAGTGAAGTATACTTACTTGATATATCTTGCCAAATTCGGTTTGCCTCTTCTGGAGAGGATGGTCCTACTGCTAGTTTTCCATTCAAGACGTTGTGTTCTTTGTTAATCAAGAAAAGCATCGCCCGGTTAAAGCCAAATGCATAGCCAGAAGTTACGCAAGTTAAAATCAAGTGAAGTAATTTGTCAAGATGGAGTGTTCCTTGCATTGCTTCACCAAGCTTCTGCAATAGTAAAAGCCTGTGCACTACCTTTTCACTTTCAGTCGCATCTATTGTAAGCATTAAAACGTTATTAATATTTCCCCTTTCATCGGTTACAGGTGTGGCAACATGTTGAACACACATTCTTTTTTTTTCTTTAGTTGTAATCCATGTCTCCATTGTACCGCCTACTCCTCCTTGGAAGACCTTCATTGTCGGACATTTTTCAGTTCCAAATTCACTACAGTGGTAGATATCATGGCAGCAACTGCCAATAGGCGATTCTTTTAAATCCAACCAATCACATATTGTTTTGTTTGCCCAGATAATTCTCAGATCCTTGTCAAGTAAGCATAAGCCTATTCCAATAACATCTGTTATATTATCATTTTTTCTCCTTTCTCGTTGCCTCCGTTCTTTGTGGTTTTCTGACTCCTTACTTTGTTCGGTATCTTTAAACAACATTGCAGTTTCAATGCCTTCCTTCTTTAACTCTGCTTCTATATTTCCACAAATAACATCTATCTTTTTTAATAAACCTTCATCAAGTACCATTCCTTTGTGTTCACTTAGGATACTTCTAAGTTTGTTTGTTACTTTCTCAGAATTAAAGGTTGAAAGTTCATTGTTCATTTTTATGCACAACCTGTGTTTCTCAAGAATTTAGCGGCTTTTTCTGGAGACATTGGATTAATATAAAACCCGGTACCCCATTCGAATCCTGCAATATTTGTGAGCCTTGGTATTATCTCTATATGCCAATGGTAATACTCTGACTCATTTATATGAAAGGGAGTAGTATGTATAATATAATTATATGGTGGAAATTTCAAAGCAGATTCTAACCTGATAAGTGTATTCTTTAAGACATTTGCTAGTTCTTCTATTTCAAGCTTTTGTAAGTTTTCAAAGTGAGAATCATGTGTTCTGGGAAGAATCCATGTTTCAAAAGGAAATCTGGAGGCAAAAGGCGTAAAGGCAACGAAATTTTCTGCTAAAATGACTATTCTACTATCTGTGGCAATTTCTTGCTGTATCATATCACAAAAGAGGCACCTGCCCCTGTATTTGTAAAATGTTTCAGCTCCTGCCATCTCATTTATTACCTGTTGGGGTACAATCGGTGTAACAATCAGTTGTGAATGCGAGTGTTCGAGCGACGCTCCTGCTGATACGCCAACATTTTTAAATAGCAATCCATAGACAAACCTTTTGTCCTTTTTTAAGTCAATCAAACGGTCTCTATAACACCATAAGACCTCTTCTACACTTCCGTTATCAAGCGCTGTTAAGGACAAGACGTGTTTGGGACTTTCTATTATGACTTCATGTGCTCCAATGCCGTTCATCATATCATATATACCTTCACCATGCTTGTTTTGTTTTCCTTCTATCTGTAATGCAGGAAATTTGTTTGGTACGACTCTCACTCTCCAACCTCTTGTGTTTGCCTTTGATCCTTTTTCTCTATATGCCATGATTTCTGGTGGTGTTTTTGCTTCGTTACCCTCGCAAAAAGGGCAGAAATTCCTCTTAATAGGTTGGGGAGTAGATTTAAAATCTGTTGGTCTTGCAGATCTTTCTGAGGCGATAATTACCCAGCGTCCAGAAACAGGTTCTTTTCTTAACTCAGGCATCTGTTTTTCCTAAAACCAACTGGATAGTTCCATAACTTAATTATGACAGTCATAAATACTTGTTTCTTATTGTCATGACTAGACTTATAGCATATTTGAGTGCTCTATTTTAGTCTAGACCCTTATTAATTAGCCACCACAACTGAGTTATCACTGTCTCCGTAAGGGCTTTGCACATATTTGTCTGCATTCCAGTCGTTTTCCCATTTTAATTCGTCAATAAGATAGCGAAATTGATATTCCCTTCCTGGCTCAAGATCAAGTTTAATGGTGTAGTCTCCTTTTTTCAACTTTTTCATGGGATTTGCGCGGAAATCCCAATTATTGAAGTCACCAACAATACATACACTCTTTGCATAAGGGGCAGCGGCTTTTGGTAGTGTGAACTTTATTCTGTATACATTCTTGGCCTTAAGATACTCCTTTGTTATTCCGATACTTCTAGTTGCTACTCTCTTTGGCGCTAATTTTTCCTCAAATGATTTCTCACCGGCCGTCTTTTTTGCAGTAGTTTCCTGTTTCAGAGTTATTGATTTTTCTTTCTTTGCTTTTCCCATGACTATTCTCCTTTTGATGAAAAAGTTATATAAAAGTATTATTATTCGACTAATCAACTTATACTGCAATTGAAAAAGAAAATCCATTGAAAATTAATCTTTTCGGCAATTTTTTAGTAAAGTTCAAAAAATAAATAGAGTAAGTTTTTTTATTTGTGGATGATATTTTAATAGATTGCCTTTCGAGATAAAAGAATTTTAGTCTCAAGGCCAATGAGAATCTAAAGTAATATTTACCCATGCCTCAAAAAGCAAAGCAAAAAAATTCCCTTGACTTAATACAGTAATTTCAGAGGATAGGAAAAGGTTTTGAGGGGGAAATAAAACGCTTATTAAGGATTAAATAATTGTGGGAGAAACAGGAAACCGGGCAGAGATGGTAAAATATGATGTTAGCCGTTTTACAGATCACGATATATATCTCTTAAAAGAAGGAAGTCATCATGCACTATACGAAAAGCTAGGTTCTCACATTGTGACTATTGACGGAGAGAAAGGAGTTTGTTTTGCTGTATGGGCTCCGGGCGCAGAAGAGGTCTCGGTCATAGGAGATTTTAACGGATGGGGCCGAGAATCTCACCTGCTGAAGGTGAGGAATGATGAATCAGGTGTATGGGAGGGATTCATTCCTGGTATTAAGAAGGGAGACATTTATAAATATCACGTATTCTCCAGGTATAATAAGTATAGGGTTGACAAAGGAGACCCCTTTGTTTTTTATTGGGAATTGCCTCCCAAAACAGCTTCTATAGTATGGGACCTGAATTATGAATGGAATGATAATGAGTGGATGGTAAACAGGCATAAATACAATTCTTTAAATGCTCCTTTTTCTGTATACGAAATTCATCTAGGTTCGTGGAGAAGGGTACCTGAAGAGGAAGATAGGTTTCTTACTTATAGAGAAATAGCCCATCATCTTGCAGATTACGTGAAGGAGATGGGGTTTACGCATGTTGAATTGTTACCGATTACGGAGCATCCGTTTTATGGCTCATGGGGGTATCAGACAGTGGGGTACTTTGCGCCTACAAGCAGGTATGGGACACCTCAGGATTTCATGTATTTGATTGATTATCTCCATCAAAATGAGATAGGTGTTATACTTGACTGGGTGCCTTCACACTTCCCGTCTGATGAGCATGGACTTGCCTATTTTGACGGTACATACCTTTATGAACATGCAGATCCCAAGAAGGGATTTCATCCTGAGTGGAATAGCTATATTTTTAACTATAGTAGAAACGAGGTGAGGGCTTTTCTTCTCAGCAGTGCTCTTTTCTGGCTTGATAAATATCATATTGATGGTATCAGGGTAGATGCGGTAGCATCTATGCTCTATCTTGACTATGCAAGAAAAGAGGGAGAATGGATACCAAACAAATATGGAGGGAACGAGGATATAGATGCCATAGCATTCATAAAAAAACTAAACGAAACCGTTTACAGTGCACATCCTGATATTCAGACCATAGCTGAAGAGTCAACCGCATGGCCCATGGTTTCAAGACCGACACATGTCGGAGGCCTTGGTTTTGGTATGAAATGGAATATGGGATGGATGCACGACACATTGGAGTATTTCTCTAAAGACCCCGTTTACAGGAAGCATCATCACAATCAACTTACCTTCAGTATATGGTATGCATTTTCAGAAAACTTTGCTCTTCCTCTTTCACATGATGAGGTTGTTCACGGAAAAGGCTCCCTTATTGGGAAGATGCCTGGAGATGAATGGCAGAGGTCGGCAAATCTCAGACTGTTATTTGGATATATGTATGGCCATCCGGGGAAGAAACTCTTATTTATGGGAGGGGAATTCGGCCAGTGGAAGGAATGGAATCATGACGAGAGTCTCGAGTGGTATGTTCTTCAATACCCCTTTCATCATGGAATACAGAAATGGGTCAAAGACTTAAACCACTTTTATAAGACTGAACCAGCAATGTATGAACTGGATTTCTCAATTGAAGGCTTTGAGTGGATAGACTCTCACGGCTGGGAAGAGAGTATCATAAGCTTTGTTAGAAAGTGTAAAAATACCGGTGAAATAATTCTTGTTGTGTGTAACTTCACCTCTATTCCGAGATATAATTACAGGGTAGGAATTCCACGTGGAGGCTTCTGGAGAGAGGTCTTAAACAGCGATGCGGAGATATATGGAGGAAGCGGTTGTGGGAATTTTAGAGGTGTTGAAACCACCACAATACCAGCGCAAGGAAGACACAACTCTCTTTCTCTAACTTTGCCACCCCTCGGTGTTTTATTCTTCAAAGGTTAGATATGGATAAATATATTTGCATTCATGGACACTTTTACCAGCCGCCAAGGGAAAATCCCTGGATTGAAGAGGTTGAATTTCAAGATGCAGCTTACCCCTACCATGATTGGAACGAAAAAATAACAGCAGAGTGTTATGCTCCAAATACAGCTTCACGGATACTTGATGCGGATGGAAGGATAATTGAAATAATGAACTCCTATTCAAAGATTAGTTTTGACTTTGGTCCTACCCTTCTGTCCTGGCTGGAAAGGCGAAAACCAGATGTCTATCAGGCAATTCTTGAAGCAGACAGATTAAGTATGGAGGAATTCTCTGGACATGGTTCTGCCATAGCTCAGGCGTATAACCATATGATAATGCCACTTGCAAACTGGCGGGACAAACACACTCAGGTAATATGGGGAATAAAGGATTTTCAGAAGAGATTTAATAGGTTTCCAGAAGGGATGTGGCTCCCAGAAACTGCCGTGGATATGGAGACCCTTGAAGTGTTGGCAAATCTTGGAATAAAATTTACTATACTTTCACAGAGGCAGGCAAAAAGGATAAATAAAAAAGGAGAAGTTGGAAATTGGCATGATGTAAATGAAGAAAAAATAGATCCCACAATGACTTATCTTTGTATACTACCATCTGGAAGGACTATAAACCTTTTTTTCTACGATGGCCCAATTTCTCGGGATGTGTCCTTCGGAGGACTGTTGAATAATGGAAAAACCTTTGCTAAAAAGTTACTTTCTGCATTTAATGACCAACGAAATAGGTCTCAGATTGTCCATATTGCGACTGATGGAGAGACTTTTGGTCATCATCACCGTTATGGAGATATGGCACTTTCATACTGTCTGCATTACATCGAGGCCAAAGAACTTGCAAAGATAACCAACTACGGTGAGTATCTTGAGAAACAACCACCAACTCATGCAGTTGAAATCTTTGAGAACTCGTCATGGAGCTGTGCCCACGGGGTAGAAAGGTGGAAAGATAATTGTGGGTGTAACTCAGGAAAACACCCTGAGTGGACTCAAGCCTGGAGAAAACCTTTAAGGAAGGCTATGGACGTATTGAGAGATAGACTCATCTCTATCTATGAAAACGAAGCATCAAGATATTTTAAGAGCCCATGGGATGTAAGGAACGATTATATTGAGGTTATGCTTGACAGGTCACGCGAGAATGTAGATGCCTTTTTAAAAAAATATGCTATTAAAAGACTTTCAAAGTTGAAGAAGATAAAGGCTTTAAAGCTCCTTGAGATACAGAGAAATGCCATGTTAATGTACACGAGCTGTGGATGGTTCTTTGATGATGTTTCAGGCATTGAGACCATACAGGTAATGCAGTATGCATCAAAAGCCATTCAACATGTAGAAGAATTACAGGGTTTGTCTCTTGATTCAGAATATTTGAAATTTTTAAAAAAAGCGCCGAGTAATGTATTTGAAAATGCTATGAAAGTTTACGAGGTGTTTGTAAAGCCTGCCAGGAGTAACCTCCTCCGAGCAGGGGCTCACTATAGCATATCATCTATCTTTGAGGAATGTCCGGAGGAAGACATAAAAACATACCACTATACTGCAAAGAGTGAGTTTTGTGACAAAATAGAGTCTGGGAAGCTAAAGTTTACTGTAGGAAAGGTAAATATTACCTCAGATATAACGTGGGACGAAAAAACAATTAGCTTTGCAGTACTCCATCTTGGAGATCATAATATAAATGGTGGCGTTAAAGAATTTGCTGGAGAAGAAGACTTTTCTACTATGCGAGAAGAGATAAGGGAAGTATTTGAAAAAGGTGATGTCCCTGAGGTGATAAGGCTTATGGATAAGCACTTTGGAGGTAACATCTATTCTGTTTGTCATCTCTTTAAAGATGAACAAAGAAAGGTCTTAAACCTGATACTTCAATCAAGATATGAAGATGTTGAAACCTCTTACCGTCAGATATACGAGAACAACTACGCTATAATGAATTATTTCTATAGTTTGCAGATACCTCTTCCAAGACCTTTTTCTACATCGGCTGAATATATACTGAATACAGACATAAGAAAAATTTTCGAAGAAAAAGATTTAGATATAGAAAAGCTTAAGAAATTGATAGATGAAACCAAAAGATGGTCTATTAAGATTGATACAACCACTATTGGATTTGTTGCAAGCTCATGGTTAAATTCACTCATGGAAAGACTGTATCAGCAGCAGGAAGATTTACAACTCTTTGAAAAAGTTGACAATACCTTGGAGATATTAAGGCCACTATCTCTATCAATGGATTTCTGGAAGCCCCAGAATATACATTTCTTAATCGGAAAGAATTTTTACACAACGATGAAGGAAAAGGCGGCAAAAGGAGATGTTTTTGCTGAAAGGTGGGTCGAGGTATTTTGCAAATTAGGCTATTACCTGAATATAAAGGTTTCGTGATAATTGATAAGGAGAAAATGTGGAACGAAGAGGAAGCGGGATACTTCTTCATATTACATCCCTACCGTCATCCTATGGTATAGGTGATCTTGGCCCGGGCGCTTACGGATTTGTTAATTTTCTCTCAGGAGCAGATCAAATCTACTGGCAGATACTTCCCTTAAACCGAACATGTACTGCCTACGGAAACTCTCCTTATAGTAGTTTTTCAGCCTTTGCTGGCAATCCTCTCTTGATAAGTCCTGAGCTAATGGTGGAAGATAACATACTTTTGAAATCTGATATTGAGGAACATCCTACATTTCCAAAGGAGAGAGTTAATTATAAAGCCGTTACTAAATACAAAGATAAAATACTTGGTATAGCATATGAAAGAAACAAAGAGAGGTTAACTGGAAACTACGAATTTGAAAGATTTTGCAGCGAAAATTCATATTGGCTTGATGATTATGGCTTATTCGTTTCTATAAAGAGACAGTTTATGGGAGTTGATTGGAGTAAATGGCCGGAAGATTTAAGGGACAGGAAGGAAGACGTGATAAAAGAATGGGAAAAAAGATTAAGGGAAATGATATTAATGGAGAAATATTTCCAGTATATATTTTTCAAGCAGTGGTACTCACTTAAGAATTATTGTAACAGTAAAAATTTGCAAATAATCGGTGATGTTCCAATTTATGTGAATTATGATAGCTCGGATGTGTGGGCAAATCCTGAAGTTTTTAAATTAGACGAAGAAAAAAGGCCTGCATTTGTTACAGGGGTACCGCCTGATTATTTCAGTTCTACAGGTCAGTTGTGGGGGCATCCAGTTTATGATTGGAATTTTCTTAAGGAAACTCAGTACTCATGGTGGATAATGCGGATAGAATACAATCTTAAACTATTTGATATATTTAGGCTTGATCATTTCAGAGGATTTGTTAGTTACTGGAAGATCCCGGTAAATGAAAAGAGAGCAATAAATGGAAGATGGGAAAAGTCGCCTGCTAAGGACTTCTTCAACACACTCTTTAAGCACTTTCCTCATCTTCCCATTATTGCCGAAGACCTCGGAGTTATTACTCCAGATGTGAGAGAAATTATGAATCTATTCGGATTTCCCGGCATGAGAGTGGTCATTTTTGCATTTGGAGAAGACCTTCCTACTAGTCCTTACGCAACACACAATCACATAAAAAACTGTGTAGTATATACAGGAACACATGATAATAACACGATTAAGGGATGGTTTGAAAAAGAATTGGGTCGTGAAGGTAGAAAAAGGCTTTCTGAATATATAGGACATAAAGTTTCAGAAAAGACGGTTCACTGGGAACTTATAAGGCTTGCTATGATGTCTGTTGCAAACATGGTTATCATCCCGATGCAGGATATTCTTGGTCTCGGAGAAGAGGCGAGGATGAATCTACCAGCAAGTTCCAGGGGAAATTGGGAGTGGAGGGTAACACAAGATCAATTATCATCCACCATAACACAAGGCCTTTTGGAAATAACCAGGATTTATGGAAGGGTATAATTAAATTGAGCAATTATCATTTTTCTTTATTTTTGTTGAGTTACTAAATGAAGATAGCAGAAGCATCCTCTGAAATAGTTCCATATGCTAAAACCGGTGGCCTGGCTGACGTTGTGGGTACGCTACCCTTATACCTTGAAAAAGCTAAACAAGAAGTATCAATGTTTATACCACTTTATAAATCGGTAATAACATCAGGCTTTGATATCAAACTCATGGATGTGACTCTTGACATTCCAATTGGTGATGCCGTTCATACAGGATATTTATGGAAAGGAGTTCATCCCGACTCAAAAGATGTCACGGTATATTTTATACAACATGATGAATATTACTATAGAGACGCACTTTACGGAACGGAGTCTGGCAACTATCCAGACAACTCGGAACGTTTTATATTTTTTTCAAGGGCCGTAATAGAAGTCATTAAGAGACTAAAGCTGTCAATAGATGTACTTCATTGCCATGAATGGCAAACGGCCTTAATCCCCGTCTACCTAAAAACATTGTACTCCCACGATAAAAACCTTTCTTCCGTAAAAACAGTTCTGACGATTCATAACCTTGCTTATCAGGGATTATTTTGGCACGAAGATATGAAACTTACTGGATTAGACGGGACGTTGTTTAACTGGAAACATCTCGAGCACTTGGGAAAGATCAACTTTCTGAAAGGTGGAATTGTATTTGCAGACATTATTACAACCGTTTCAAAGAAATATGCAGAAGAGATCAGGACTGCTGAATTTGGATGCGGGCTTGAAATTATCCTCAAAGAACACGAACACAAACTTTACGGAATAATTAATGGTGTTGATTATTCCGAATGGTCTCCTGAAAATGATAAATTCATATCTCACAAATACAATATCGAGAATCTACGCGGCAAGGCGATGTGCAAAAAACGCCTGCGAAAGATACTCAGTCTTCCCCAGGCGAAAGCGCCGATGCTAGGCATGATTAGCCGCCTTGCAGAACAAAAAGGAGTTGACCTTTTGATCGTAATTATGGATGACCTGATGAAAAGAGACCTTCAGCTTGTAATACTTGGTATCGGTGATGAAAAATACCATCAAATGCTTAGGGAAATTGCCCTTAAATATAAAAGAAAGCTCTCTGTAAACATAATGTTTGACAACCAACTTGCCCATCAGATAGAAGCAGGAGCGGATATATTTCTTATGCCTTCAAAGTATGAGCCATGCGGTTTGAGTCAGATGTATAGCTTAAGATATGGCACCATTCCCGTAGTACGTGAAACCGGAGGTCTTGCTGATACCATCATAGACGCAAATGACCTAAACCTAAAAAACGGTACAGCCACGGGGTTTACACTTAAGGGCTATTTTGCAACGGAGTTCCTTTTTGCCATATATCGGGCGTTGGAGCTATATAAATCAAAGACAAAATGGAATGCACTGAGAAGAAATGCCATGAAACAAGATTGGTCCTGGAAAAAGAGTGCGCGTGAATACGTTGAATTGTTTAAATCTGTCCTAGGGTAAAAATTGTCAACTTATTTACTGCGTTTATTATAATTCTCAGGCCTATTTGAACCATTTGCCTTGATATCTGAAACAGGAAAATTGGGTACAATACACTTTTGTATTACCGTGAACACTTTCTCTGCTATTATAATCGTACCTTTTCCGTCATCCTCTTTTGTATTTTCGGCTGAAATGGGTTTAAAAGTTCAAAGCCTGTGATAATGGTGTCAGTATTTCTTATTAATATTTTTATCGATCTTTTCAATCCTGAGTACACCAAAGAGAAAAAGATAGGTAAGGGCAAGGCCTACTATAAAACCAATTGCAGTTGAATGAAATGCAATAATTACGGCTGCAGTTAAGAGCATAACGAACATATCGCTCCTTGCCTTAATATCTCTTGATGTCATGGCAAGTTCCAAGCCCGAGAATGTAAGAAGAACCCCAAGAACGCTAAAGAAAAAACCAATAATCATTTTAATTATTCCAAGGAAGACTATACTTCCTCCCGTTCTCGCTCCAAAGCTATACTGTGCCGCAAGTCCACCAGACCCATGGCACATTGGCATAGCACCAAACCAGCATCCAATGAGATTCATCAAGCCTACACTCGTTGCCATTTTCCTTGTATCTGCGCCTTTTTTGGGGAAAAGGTCCCAGGAAAGTGCACACACCGCAATTACTGAGTTTAGTGTAGTTAGAGGTATTTGAGGTATTGCAGCCTTTAGTGTTCCACTTATGAAATCATCTTTACCTGGAATTGCAAATTTTGGAATACTTAATTCGTAACTTAACCCTTCCAGGACATTTGGTAAGCGTAAAAAGAGGAATACAAAACCTATTGCAAATACTACAAGGGAGCCTGGAATCTCTTACTGAAAAACAGAAACAAGACCAGTAAACCACAAAATGCCCCTACTGCTTTACTATCAAGACCAAAGATTGTGTTGGTATTGGAAACCATCTTGACACCATTAATGATAAGCAACAGGCCTAGCCCCAATTGCAAATCCCTTATAACACTAAGGGGAATATGTTTATTTAGAAAACCTATCAGATTAGTTACACCCAAAAGAAATACGACTGCACTCGTAACAATTCCGGCAGTTAGTATTTGATCAACCGTAAGTCCCTCATTAATTGCAATTGTACCAATCGCCTTCATTGGCTGAACCGCCAGAGGTATACCAAGATAAAACCAGTGATTAGGTTAAAGAATCCAGCGAAGAATAGGGCGCTTCCAGCATTAAGACCACAGACTGTAACCATTCCTACCAATATTGGGATAAACGTTCCCATATCACCTAATGATCCTGCTAGTTCGTGTCGGTTAAAGCGTAATCCTTTGATATTATTTAATATGTCCCTACCCAACATTTCTGTTCCTTTTGCAATAACTCAATAAAAAAACCATCGCTCTGTCTTATAAAAGATGGAACGATGGTTTAAAAAACGCATTACTATCTCCTTTCCAAAAATGGGAGGTGTAAAGGTTTCCCTTTATACCCTATCGGTTATTTATCCATTACATTCTACTTCAGGGTAAATAACTCGGAGAAATTTTAACTTATTTCGATTTTTTAATTTATATTAAAGCATTCATAGAGTCAGAACTAGTCATGACCATTTAACTTTTCAACCTTGATTGCACACGACTTATATTCAGGGATCTTGCATACAGGATCGAATGCATCGTTAGTCAGAAGATTTGTCAAGGCGTCTCGATTATGGAATGCAAGGAACGTAATACCAGGCTGTGCTCTGTCTGTTATGTGCACCTTTACCTCCATCTCACCTCTTCTTGAACTGGCAAGAACCTTTTCGCTATCCGTTATGTTAAATCTCCTGGCGTCAAATGGATTTAACTCCAGTGATTCTTCAGGCCATTTATTAAATATTGTACTGGCCCTTCTGGTCATAGAACCGTTATTATAATGCTGTCTACGACGGCCGGTTGAAAGGATTAATGGGTACTCATCATCAGGTACTTCAGCCGATGCAATGTGATCATGGAAATTAAACTTGGCTTTCCCATTCGGCCTGTTGAATTTCTCCGTGTACATAATTGCAGTACCAGGGTGGTCTATATCAGGGCATGGCCATTGGATTCCGTCAGGCTCAAGTTTTTTATGGTTAACCCCTGCAAACATAGGAGCTAGGCTTGCAAGCTCATCCCATATCTCAGCAGGTGAAGAATAATTCATATTTTTTATCCCAACGGCATTTGCTACCAGGCATATTATTTCCCAGTCAGCCTTGCCTCCCAATGGTTCTATTGCCTTTCGGACCAGTTGAATTCTTCTTTCTCCATTTGTGAATGTACCATCTTTTTCTGCATGGCTTGAGCCCGGAAGAATTACGTCTGCAAACTCAGAGGTTTCTGTTGGTAGAATGTCCTGTACTACAAGGAATTCTAATTTTTTGAGACCGCTTTTTACAAAGTTGACATTAGCATTTGTCATAGCAGGGTCTTCCCCGAAGATATAGTAGGCCTTTTGTTTTCCTTCATTCATTGCAATGTCCATCTCCGTACACGTTAAACCCTTCTTATTATCCAGTTTAACTCCCCACGCTTTCTCAAATTTTGCCTGTGCCTTTTTATCATCAACCGGCTGATATCCTACAAATTTATCGGGCAGCGCTCCCATATCACACGCTCCCTGTACGTTATTCTGACCACGAGTCGGGTTTATACCAACATGAGGTCTTCCAAGATGACCTGTAACTGTAGCAAGGTTTGCAAGAGACATAACATTATACGTGCCTGTTGTATGCTCTGTCATACCAAGACTGTAGATTATCATCGCCTTATCTGTCTTCGCATACATCCTGGCGGCATCAATAATCCTGTCCTTTGCTACACCCGTTATGCCCGAAACATATTCGGGTGTGTATTTTTCAACACCGTTCTTAAGCTTAGTGAAATCCTCGGTACGATTCTTAATAAATTCTTTGTCCTCAAGCCCTTCGCTTATGATTACATTTATGATTCCATTTAATAGTGCGATATTCGTACCAGGTAGCAGATTCAACCATATATTTGCCCTGTCTACAAGTTGAGTTCTTCGCGGGTCACCAACGATTAATTTTGCTCCATTATTAAGTGCATCTTTTACCTTAAGTCCAACAATAGGATGAGCTTCATATGGATTAGCACCGATTATAAATAATAATTCAGCATCAGGAATCTGGCCAAATGAATTGGTTGCAGCACCACTGCCATAACATGCTGCCAGCCCTGAGACGCTTGCACTGTGGCATACCCTTGCACAGTTATCAACGTTGTTAGTACCCATCATTCGCCCCATTTTCTGGAATATATAATTTTCTTCATTTGTACATCTTGATGAAGATAAAAACCCCAGACTGTCCGGGCCATACTTATCCTTAATCTCTTTAAACTTTGTAGCAACGAGGGTTATAGCCTCATCCCAACTGGCTTCTTCCAGTTTTCCATTCCTTCTTATAAGTGGTGTAGTCAATCTGTCCTTATGATGGATATGCTCGTACCCAAATCTACCTTTTACACAGAGACTTCCTTTATTATTTACTGGAGCGTCAAAGCACTCTGAAATAGAAACGATCTTTTTATCTTTTACATTAAAATAGTAATTACATCCTGTTCCACAATAAGTACAGGTGGTTCTAACCTTTTCAAATTGCCAGGATCTTCCTTTGTTTTTAGCAGATAATTCTTGTAATGATCCGACCGGGCATGCATCTATACATTGGCCGCATAGTTCACAATCGCCTTCTTTAGAAATATTAGTCTTGTTTGGAGTTCCTAATGCCGTGAACCCTCCAGCCTTGAACCCTAACGCGTAGGATCCCTGAATCTCAGCACACGTCCTTGAGCATCTGGTACACATAATACATTTATCCCGATCCCATTCTATTACCCCATTGTTAGGCAGCTCGGAAAATTTTCGAATAGTTTGCTGGCTCCATTCGGCGTGTACATCAAACTGGTAGGCGTAATTCTGGAGCTTACAATTCCCTGTCTTCTCACAGGTCATACAATCATTCGGGTGGTTGGCAAGTAATAACCTCAGATTGCTTCTTCGAAGTTCTGTGATATTATCGCTTTCCGTTATAACACTCATACTATCCCAAACAGGTGTATTACATGCCGTTACAGGCCCTAAATTCCCATCAACTTCAACAACACACATCTTGCACTGTCCAAAAGGTTTTAGGAGATCCCAATGGCATAAATAAGGAACATGGATATTGTTTTTCTTGGTAACCTGTATGATGGTTTCACCATCATTTGCTTCATATTCCTTTTGGTTAATTTGCAAAGTAATTTTTTTCATGTTTCCTCCTGAAACTAATCATCTAGCTAATAAACATTTGTAAGACTCGCAGATTATGTAAATTATCTCGTGAAATAACATGTAAATACTTTTTATGGAGTTATAGTAGAAGCAGCAACTTGAAAAAGTTACAAAATTATTTCGCGAGGAAATCTTACATATACTGTGGATTTTTGAACGGGTTAGGTCTAGGGCATTTACTTGGTGCCAGCAGTAACGGCAACCTTTTTCTCTATATATGTTAACGCATAAGTTTTACATGCCTCAACGCAAGCCATGTCGTCATAACCTCTACAATCGTCACAGTTAATCGCAACTTCCATCTCTGTTTCTTTTGTTATTGCCTTAAAAGGACAAGCATCAATGCATGCCCAACAGCCAGTACATTTCTCTTGGCTTATGACTACATTACCATCCTCAAATTTGGTAATTGCTTCGTACTCACATGATTCTATACATTTAGGTTTAGCACAGTTTTGACAAACTGTAGCGTGTGGTTTATCCTTTCTGAAGTTTATGTTAATTCTGGGAACCGGTGAAGGCGTTTCTAAAGGAGACAAATACAAATCTTGCGCTTGCGAATGCCTTATAGAGCATTCAACCATACACCTTTTACAGGTAACACAGTTTTTGCTTGTAAATTTTTTCTTTAACATATCTTAAATACTTTCAAAATCTGTTTTATTAGATTATTGATAATTTATTATAATGACAAACCTTTATTCTAATAAAATCTTATAAATGTTCAACAATATTTTTAACACTAAGTGTATTGCTATATAGTGGTAAATTACAGCTTATGCGAATGATTGATAAATCATTTGATATACTACACAAGAATACCGTAAATTGTGGTCAACTTCAGATGGGCTGCATCCTACTTCCATTAGACACAATTTTATAACATTGATTTTCTAATAATAGCTAAGACAACATTTGTCAAAAATAAATCAAGCTGCGTCTCCAACGCACCTTTAAAGTTTTTGAAAATGAGCAATTTTCTGTCAACTATTGTTGAACTGGTGTTGGAATAAGACTGACAAAGCTTAGTTCTTATAGTGTAAGTACTTAAGACAATAATCTAGTTTTTTTTGCAAATTTGTGGTTTTTCTAGTAAACATTTTTCTGAATATATTTTTCGTTACCCTTACCCCATTATTAAGAAACCAAATCCTAACTTACATATTATTTATAACTTAGGATAATATTAAAACAATAATGCATTATGGCACGAAAATTGTGCTATATACTAAGTTATTTGTTTTAATTTTATTATAAACTTAACTACGTAGGCGTCTTGAATAATAAATTTTCTGGTTTTTTTATAGATAAATCTCTATAGTTCCTGTGTAAAAATCCGGAGTAACTTTTTTAGACCCTGGTATCCAAAGTTTGAAAGGAAGAATTATGTCAAACCTTCTTGAAAAGAATGAAAGACGAGTTGATGAAAGATTAAAGAACTCACTACAAATAAATTTGCTTGACCATAAGGTTGATTTAGAGAATATCAGCGCTGGTGGTGTTTATTTTGAGGTGGTAACGGATAATATCGCCCCATTTTCCCTTGGGAGAACTGTAGAGTTTGAAATATTGGCAAAAACTTATACACCTGTGAGCTCTAGAGGAACGATCAGGCTTAAGGGGAGAGGGAAAATTATTAGGAATAATAAAACAGGTAATGAAAAATATGGCATAGCCTTGACATTTGATGAAAAAATTGAAATTGTGGTTGATAAACGTAGCATAGTAAATCTCAGGTTTAAAAGGACTGAAAGACGAGGTGATAAAAGATTAGAGCGCCCACTACAAATAACGTTACTTGACCATAAAGTCAATTTAGAGAATATCAGTCCTGGAGGTGTTTATTTTGAGGTGGTAACGGATAATATCGAGCTATTTTCCCTTGGGAGAACTGTAGAGTTTGAAATATTGGCAAAGACTTATACACCTGTAAGCCCTAGCGGAATGATCAGGCTTAAGGGGAGTGGGAAAATTATTAGGAATAATAAAACAGGTAACAAAAAATATGGCATAGCCTTGAGATTTAATGAAAAACTTGAAATTTTGTTTGATAATTGATTCAAATCATAATGATATCTAAGCATATCTATGATATGCCGTATGAAAGAGCGGCGATACCTTGAATAGAGTAGGCAATAACGGTAAGGCATTTAATTATTATTGGAGGGATAGGAACATTTGTAGCTAAATAATTAGGGCTCTATTTACCTTGCACACTAAATTTTTGGTAACATTCGCAGTCATCTAAATTTTCAAAAGGACAGAATTTTCTTATTATTTCATCGCGAAATCCATATCTGTAGGGAAATCTATGCGAATACGCAGAATGTACTGTTCTACTTAACTCCTCTTCGCCTAATCCTATTCTATTTTTCTTATTCCACAACAAGAGAAGGCCTTCTGTTTTTTCCTTGCTAAAACCACTTAAGCGGAATTGAGAAGCCAGTCTTATGGCACAGTTATTCCTGTATCCGACGTTAATGTGACTGTTCCATATATTGACCATTGCAGGGCAAAGAACCTTTTCTGGATCATCATCCTTTAATGAAAAGTGATACTCAAATTTCTTCCTTATGCTTCTTCTAACAAGGTATCTGGCATTCTTATAACACTTTACAGCATAAGGATTATCTTCAATAAACTTTACGTTTGAAATCAAACCCGTTTCATCCACATAACGAAGTTGACGTGGAGCCCTTGCAAGTGATAATACATCTTTGGGGGCAAGTCGATTGAAGTCTTCTAATAATATTTGGATCTTATACAGGTGCGATTTTTTGTTTATAGTATTAGGGAGTCTTAATAATCGCACTCTATCCTTAATCGTCATATCAAAAGCAGAAATGTCATCTAATTTAAGCTGCTTAATAAGGTTGTGCCTCATCTTTGAAAAGATAAGGTGAAGATGTTTTGAGGGCATAACTTTTCCAAATATCCTTATGTCCATCATTATATGAAAACCTTTGTAACCACTAAAGTAAACCAACAATCCTTCCTTCTGGACACACCACTTCTCAGTTAAGAAACTAACCGTTTTCCTTGTTACTTCAGATGCCAAATCCAAATGTGGTGAGTCTATATCCATAGGGAAAAACGTAGTACATATCTTGCCTTCGTAACCACTAACAGATGGATGGTCACTAACGATGTTCTCTTTCATATATCTCAAGATATCCTGAGAATATTGAAAGAAGGTAGAGTAACATTCAAAGTGTTTGTACTTTTTAATTAATCCTGGAATCTCGTGGATCGGTACTATGTTATTACGAAAACCAGGCTGGTATTGCGCTGCAAAATCAACTAAATTGTATTTGCCCATATTAAACCGCCTTTATCATAACCGTGGTATGTTTTTTAACAATACTATTAATTCAAACTCAAATTGAATAATTTATGATTAATAAGGAAAAGTATTGATTGAAAAAGTCATTTTAGTTATAAGGTAAAAACTATTAAATCATACACGAATTTGAAAGGAGGTTTAAGATGAAAATGATCAGATTGCTGATTTTTGGTCTTCTGTTATTTTGCTGTTCAACTGTTTTTGCTCAAAAAGGTGATGTTTTCGTCAGATTAAAGCACAGTCTACCAAATATTTTGAAGGTAACAAACGTAAGAGTATATTCAGACAGTCCAACATCTGCGAAAATAAGTATTTGGATAAACATTAAGAATGGGAAAATAGTAAGTGTAAGTCGTGGAGGTGGTGATTGGATAATTACATTACGTACACGTGGTAAAGTATCTACATACGTCGCTTCCGAGAAATCTTTTAAGATAGCTGGTGAAGAATCTAAAGCTGTAAAGATAAGGGCCTTGCACTTTACAGAAAGCAGTTAACTTTTAATAAACTGTCGACAAAATTTACAATTTCGTGAAATTGCATAGTATTAAAGTAAGTACATATGCAGGATACAAAGCGGATGAAAGACCGCTCAATTTTATCTTTGAGGGCAAGAAGCATAAAATCAAGGATATAATAGACCGAACCTGCGAAGAAAACATTAGTGGTGGGCTAAGAATGAGATACACTGTAAAGACAGATGAAGGATTAAGGTTTAAGCTTTGCTACGACGAAAACCAAGATCAATGGTTTTTGGAAGAGTAATTCAACTAATTAATGTTGCAGAGGTTTAGTCTTTCTTTTGATCCCTTAATGACTCGATGACCTCGTCAACAATTCCATACTCCTTGGCTTCTTGTGCAGACATATAGAAATCTCTATCAAAATCTTTTTCTATCTTATCCATTGGCTGGCCACTGTGTTTTACCAGTATTTCATTAAGGCATCTTTTCATATACATTATCTCTTCTGCCTGGATGCTTATGTCTGTTGCTGTACCCCTTGTGCCACCCCATGGTTGATGTAACATTATTCTTGTATGAGGCAAGCCATATCTCTTACCCTTCGTGCCCGAGGCTATAAGCACAGCAGCCATGCTAAATGCCTGACCAACACAAAAGGTAGCAACATCGCACTGAACAAATTGCATTGTGTCATAGATCGCAAGGCCTGCCGTAATTGAGCCACCAGGAGAGTTTATATAGATATTAATGTCCTGATTCTTATTTTCGTTTTGCAGAAATAACATTTGAGCTATTACCAGGTTCGAGATGGTATCTTCTATTGGGGTACCAATGAATATTATTCGATCTTTTAGTAACCTGGAGAATATATCATAATGTCTTTCCCCATAGCCCGTTTTTTCTATCACAGAGGGGACAAAAACATTTCCATATGTCTTGTTCAGCATATCATAGAATTTTCTATATGAATAGTCATTCAGATTAAAATCCTTAGTCACTAGATTTCTCCCTCATTAAGTTATTTATTTCTTTTTCTGATTAGTTTCTTTTGTAACTGCCTCTTTTAGCAGGAAGTCTACTGTCTTGCTTTCCTTCATCTGGTATCTCAAATTTGGAATATTACCTATCTTCTCAAGCTGGTTACGCATCTTGGAAGGTTCAGTACCGTACATATTGGCTAACGTATTAATCCTTTGATTAACTTCTGCTTCCGTTACGAATATTTTTTCTCTTTCAGCTATGCGTTCGAGAATAAGAGACAACTTGAAATCTTTAATAACAGACTCTTCGGAAGCATTCTTTAGATTTCCCATATCCTTTTCTATTTCTTCCAACGGTCTTCCTCTGTTTAAAAGTTCAATTTGGTGACGATGAAGTCTCTTATTTGTCTGGCTTTCAATCACATCCTTAGGCAGGTCAAAATTAGCCATTTCTAAGAGATTTTTGTAAATTTGCTCCCGCATGTCATTATCTACCATTCTTTTCTTCTCTGCTTCTAATTTCTTTGACACAAATTCACTTAATTCAGCGAGTGAATCATAACCCATCTGCTTTGCCATTTCATCATTTATCTCAGGACTGACAGGTCTTTTGATTTCTTTTACAGATATTTCTAACTTTGCAGATTTATTCCGGTACTGTTCAACAGAAAAATTATCCCCTAATTGTACATCTATAGAACACGTCCCTCCTGACTTTGTGCCTAAAAGATTTGATTTCAAATCAGGTACATTTATATCAGCAACGGTGGAGCCTGAGACCATAACTTCTAAATCCTCATCCTTGAAAACAATCTTTCTACCAACTTTGACCTTACAGTCACAAATAATATAATCATCGTCTTCTACTTTTCCATCCTTCACGATAGTTAGCTGTGTTTTCTGCCCGCTTATAGTTTTCAAAGCAGCCTTTATGTCCTTGTCCGTGACTGACACGGATTCCTTCTTTAGCTGCATCCCCTTGTATTCTCCTATCTCAAACGTTGGTAAAACCTCCATTGTAACTTCGAAGTTGAGGGGTTTGCCCAATTCCATATTAACATCACTGATTTCCGGCTCACCTACGGGAGATAATTTGTTTTTTTCAACTGCTTCTTCATATGTACTGCTAACTAATTTTTGTTTTACATCTTCCATGAGTCTGTCGCCAAACTTTCTTTCTACAAGACTCCTGGGAGCTTTGCCTTTTCTGAAACCCGGCAAATCGGCCATCCTGCATAACTCCTTTAGTTGTTCTTGCCACTCATCATCTATTTTCTCTTTTGGTATCTCAACCTTAAGCAATTTCTTACAAGGACCTATTTCTTCAATTTCTACTTTCATTTTGTTATTAGGACAAGATTTTTATTTGGTTTTTTTAACTAAGCGGTTCTATAAAAGCGGGTGATGGGGTTCGAACCCACGACATTCACGTTGGCAACGTGACGCTCTACCACTGAGCTACACCCGCTAAAATATCTCAGGGTTTTCTACCCACCTACACAGAAAGCCATCCACCTAAGGTGGATATGCTTCGGCGCCCGCCTGCCAAAGCACTTTGTGTGGCGGACAGGGGTTTCGCCCGAAGAAGAGTGTGGAGGCGCCATGCCCGCCTGCCGTCGGGCAGGGACTTCGCCCGTGCGGCTCCACAATTACCTGCTCTGGTGACTCGCTCAGGCATATACAAACGAACAGATACCAGTTTATTATAATTATCTGACATAGGATTACAACATATTTTTATTTGGTGCGAGGGAGGAGAGTCGAACTCCTACGGTATATACCACTAGATCCTAAGTCTAGCGCGTCTGCCAGTTCCGCCACCCTCGCTGAAAATATTCTTGGGAGAAATATATCTTCTAATTGCCATAGGGGATTTGAAATTTTCCAGGCTGCCGATCAAGGATGTGTTAAATAAGCTTTTACCAATTTTTTAGTTTGGTTTCAAGTAATATATTTTATAAAAAAAATTTAAAATATAAATCCAAGGAATCATTTTTATGGATTATGGCTGGTACATCTGAATGGTTGAGTGAAACAAACAAACTAACTAACTTGATAACGTCTCGAAAATTCTAAAACATGATAAATTAGTATCTGTTGCGGAAGACTGAAATATCCAAAAATGTCATTTTTACCCGCCAGTCTTTATGGTGGACTGAACCATGTCCTGAAAAATGTCATGCTGAATTTATTTCAGCATCTTTTCTAGAATCTCCGATTTCAGAATCTATGTATCTCAATCCTGAAGCAAGTTCAGGATCAGAGACCCTGACCCCCATAACTTCCTTGCGTAAGCTAGGAATGGGGGCAGGGTGACAAAATAGCGTTTCCGCAACAGATACAAATTAGTAACCTGTCCGATTATACCCGCCCGGAAGAACTGTTTGTACAAGTAGTCCTCTAATTAATGTAAATATTTCTACTCATAATTTTTTCTACGGTCTTCATATCTGCCTTGAACGGAATTTCCGGAAGTGAAGGTAAGAGTAATTGATGACGGCGAGAAAACGGAGTGTCCTTCAATTTTAAATTGTAAGAAATAACCATTAAGGTTTCAAGATTCACAACATCCTGGATGTTATATGCCAGTAAAGTTTCTAATGCCTTTTTATTTTTTTTGAAATCATTCCATAGCAAAACTGCGAAATAACCGTTAATTCCGTCTAATTCGTTTCTATCAACTCCTAACTGCCTTTCGCAACCTTTTAAACCGCCTGTATAACCAAGACTCTTTAAAACATATCTCAAATCAATATGGGCATGATTCATCTTGATTTTTAGATGGTTCTCAATAAACGGTATATCGAAACATTTACCATTGTAAGTAACGATGACCCTATATTTTTTAATATCTTCCTTAAAGTCTTCAAGATTGTCACCTTTTACATAATGGAATATAGATTTTCCGTCATAAAGGGCAATCGTTGTGATGTAGTTTACTGAGCTACTTAACCCGGTTGTTTCGATATCTAAATATGCGGTTGAATGTCGAAAATCAGGAAACAATCGCCAATGTTGATTGAACGGCAATAGTTCGGTAAAGTAACCGGGATTATTGTTTTCAAGATGTTTGAAAGATTGTTTTATGTGATCTGTCAAAGATTTTATTTCGTTTTGTGATAATGAAATTGGATCTGTCCCCATAAGGGAATCCCAGGAGAGAACACCTGAGAACCATAAATGATACTCCGCTTGAAGACCGATGCCTGGAATGTGACAAAATGTATTTTTTAACACTGTCTTTCCAATTTCAATTCCATACTGGTTATCCAAGTCCTACTTTGTCTTTAACGGTTGTTAAAATTTTCTCTGCAATGGGCCTGATTTTACTGGCTCCTTCGGCCAGTAAGGAATCAATATAACTCTCGTCGGTTGTTAAATCCCTATAGCGAGATTGGAGAGGTTTCAGTCCTTCGATGATTACGTCTGCCAGGTCTTTTTTGAAGTCTGCATATCCCTTTCCTTCAAATCGACCTTCTATTTCCGCTCTACTTATTCCAGTGAAAAGTTCATATATGACTAGCAAATTGTAGATTCCAGGGCGGTTTTCATCGAAACGGATCTCGCGCAGCGAGTCCGTAACCGCTCCCATAGTTTTAGAACGGATGACATCCGGCGAGTCAAGTAAATGAATTGCATGACCCTGCTGTGTCTCGCTCTTGCTCATCTTCTTTGTAGGATCGTCCAGTCCCATAATGCGGGCGCCTGTCTCAGGGATAACAGGTTCTGGTATCTTGAAGCTCTCACCATATATTGAGTTAAATCTCTGTGCAACATCGCGTGCAAGCTCCACGTGTTGTTTTTGGTCTTCACCAACTGGCACGAGATCAGTTTCATAGAGCAGAATATCCGCAGCCATAAGTGCAGGATAATCAAAAAGACCAACATTAACTTGCTCTTTTTGTGACTTTTCTTTGAACTGTGTCATTCTCTGCATCCATCCCATAGGGATAAAGCAGTTGAGAATCCATGTCAGTTCGGCATGAGCGCTGATGTGAGATTGAACGAAGACGTGGGACAATTTGCGGTCTATCCCTGCGGCAAAGAGGAGGCCTGCCAGCTCGCGTATCTTTGACTTCAGGATTCCGGGGTCCTGGGGAACGGTGATGGCATGCAGGTCAACAATGCAAAAGATGTTGTCAAACTCAGCTTGTGAAGTTATCCAATGCTTAATCGCACCGAGATAGTTTCCAATGTGGATATTGCCTGTTGGTTGAATACCAGAGAGCACACGTTTTTTCATGTTTGCTCCTTTGGGTTTCTAAAACTATGCCTGTTTGCATATGTCACAAACGGCAAAGTCACTTCTTCATATTCGTAAGAATAATTTAACAATCCATTATTCTATAAGATCATGATATTTAAACAATTACGTCGCACGCATATGATATGTTTTACGATTGAATATATCAATATAAAATATAGCCTGTCGAGCAGACCAGGAATCCTAAAGTATGCAAGTTTTACTTGCAGTAGGCCGATTTAGCAATTATACTTGCAAATTCAAATGTTATAGATTCACCTCCTTTACCAATAATAATTAAAAGTGAAAAAAGTTAAAGGAATAAAAAATTTAAAAGAAGAAAGTTTTGTCATAGACACAAGCATTTTCACTAATACAGATGTAGGTATTGCATTTGGCAGAAGCCCAACTGCTGCCCTAAAAGGATTTTTAAAACTGATAAGTAAATTAAAAAGGCCCTGTTTCTACATGCCGCCTTCAATTTATCGAGAACTTATGAATTTTGTGGATGCTACTAAAATACCAAAAGATCTCCAGGTTAAGATTTTCCAAAAACCGCCAAAAAAATATGAGATGAATGTGCCGGCCTTTTTACTTTATGAGTTAATAGAGGACGTGCGTCATCGTATTGATAAGGGGTTAAGGGTGGCGGAACAAGCTGTAAGAGAGGTAGTGACAGATACTGAGCCGGAAACGATAGCGAACCTTAGAAAAAAGTATCGTTCGGCATTAAGGGAGGGAATTATTGATAGCAAGGAAGATGTTGACTTAATACTGTTAGCAAAAGAGTTAGATGGTATTTTGGTTACCGCTGATACGGGGATAATGACATGGGCCGATAAACTGGGAATCCGTTTCATAGAATCACGTAACCTTCGCGGAATTATAGAAAGTTTAATCAAAATGTGAGAAACCTTTCCAGTAGTTCTGAATTATTTCGTATGAAGCAAAACATCTTCTAACAAACTCCACATGCCAGTATTGTCCAACCTTTTTCTGGCTGATTAGTTCAGCATCTACTTTGCATTTACGGAAGTGTTCAAATAATTTAGTGATATTTTGCTTTTTGTTGAATCTTACATTAAAGCGTTCTACAATCATTTCACCTTTTACCGCTTTCTCTGCACTTTCAAAAAGGGGGAGTAGCAGGGCTTCACCTGTTTTCTCAAGAAATGTCTTATCTAAAGGGAAATTGTGTTCCAAAAGATAAATAATTGTTCTTAATATTCTGTGTGTAAAGAACTCTGCCGGAGTTTCTATCATTACAGAAGAAGTTACTTTTATGTCCCTGAGACATGAATCTACTGTAACGTATTTTAGTGTTTTCTCTGCTGGATTCGCCGGTTTAAATACAAACCCCTCACAGCCTTTCTCATTCAGTTCCTTAATATTTTCTATTAACTTTTTGGTATCAGAAAGGGTATATTTACCAAAGCGAGTTACTGTTGGGATCTCATATTTATCGAATAACTCATACTTTTTTTCTACAGGAACCTGTTGATCAGTATTCTTAATTTTTATATCAAACGTAAAGAAATTGACATCCTCAGTAACATACGGAGGTGATTCTATATTATACGGGTTCTCAGGACCAGCTATTTCGCCACAAATAATTAGATCTGGATTTTCACCGAAAAATTTTTCAGTGTTAAAAAAATCCTCCAATCTATCTGTACTGAACGGACAAACATAACCTCCTCTAGTAAAAGCCAGCACTTGATCCCTTACTTTCGCAACTCTCACATTGTAGCCGTCCACTTTCTCCTCTACATAAAATGGACTGGCAAATGTCAACTTAATACCATTCTCTAATTGCAGAATTCTTGCTATACGTGGAAAAGCGAAGATGATTTCTGAATCAGTTATGACACACCCTTTTTCCAGGTTTCCCACTTTTTTAACTACTCTATAGAAGGCAACTCCCTCAAACCCGTCAGGCACTACGTTATGGTTTTCTAAAGCTTCACCCCACATCTTTTCCGTTATATTAACCTTTGAAAGAGTTTCTAATATACCCATGATTTCCAATAAATTGTAAATATAAAAGAATATTTTAATATATAGATGTTATATTATATTGAAAGTCCATAAGATTCAAATTTTTTAATATTGACACCTCTATGAACTAAAAGTATAATTTTGGGATGCCTTTCCTAATTATAATGCCCTTAAAATGACATATATATAAGTTGTTTTTCAAGGTACAAATCATATTTCCCTGTCACCAATAAAATAAATCAGCCTTTCTTTCGGCTGTTACTCTTTTTTTATCATACTCTTAAAATAATCATGAAAATAACAATTAATATCAGAAATTCTACACCACATCAAAAACAATTATAGCTTATTACGAGACAAAATTATTATCTAGCGATACATGGGCTAATTTATTCAATTAAGGGAGAAATACAGTATGTACATTGTCTTCGGTTGTGGTTCAACCGGAAATACAGTTGTTGATGCCTTAGACAAAGCTGGAAAAGAAATGTTAATAGTAGATAAGGATGAAAAGGCATTATCAAAATGGAAAGATCAACACCTTAATGTAATGGTATCAGACATAGGCTCTTTTAATTTAAACTCTTCTTTTTGTAAAGATGCTAATGTATTTGTAATCCTTACTGGAGATTTAAAGAGTAATTTGTTACTGGTAAAAAAATTAAAAAAGAAATTGCCAGACAAATTTATTCTTGTCAGGGCCTCTGATCAAGATGAGGCAGATAATTTAAAAGCGAATGGAGCTGACATGATATTGCAAACAGGTAAGGTTTTGGCCCAAACAATATTGCCAGAACTTGAAGCTGTTGAAATGAAGCAATCTGCATTTACATTAATTGACATTATTAAGGAATCAAACAACAAAGAATTAACAATATTTTTACAGGACAACCCGGATCCTGATGCAATAGCTTCTGGACTTACACTTAAACATATAAGTAAGTTTTGTGATGTAGAAAGCAAAATCTATTATGGGGGTAGTATCAGTCACCAGAAAAATAAAACATTGATAAATCTGTTGAACATAGATCTGATAAATACAAAAACAAAAGAAGAGGCAATGGAAATAGCAAAGTCTGCTGGTAAGGTTGCATTGATAGAGGCATCAATCCCATCCAAAAATAATATTTTACCTACAGAGGTAATACCTAATTTGATATTTGACCATCACCAAGTAGATATGGGTGCAGTTAAGGGAGATTTTATTGATATTCAACCCAGGTTAGGTGCCACATCTACAATAATGACTAAATATATTCGTCAGTTAAATATAAAATTGAATCCTCAACTTGCAACGGCATTATTATATGGTATTAGAACAGATACGAATGGATTTACCAGAAATACAACATCTGATGATTTAAACGCTGCGTCATATCTCTCACCCCTAGTTGATGTAAGTGTCTTAAACCAGTTAGAATCTCCACCAATGAGTTCGGAAACTCTTGATATTATTGGAAGGGCAATACGAAACAGGGAAATTAGGGGATCATACCTTGCATCATTCGTAGAATTTATCAGTGAAAGAGATGCCTTGCCACAGGCAGCAGAAATGATGTTGCAATTGGAAGGCGTAAATACCGTTCTCATCTTTGGAATTAATGAGGATAAAGTTCAATTGTCTGCGAGAAGTAGAGATACAAGAGTTAATTTAGGAACACTTATGCAAAGTGCATTTGGCAAGTTGAATACAGGGGGTCATGCTACTATGGCTGCTGGAACAATTAACCTTGGGATACTTGGTGATGCAAACGACAGAACGTCTCTCCTAAAAGTAACTTCTGATGCCGTTAGAAAAAAATTCTTCTCTGCAGTTGGCGCTGAGTTTGAAAAGGAGACACTACCCACGATTGAAGAAGAAAAGAATAATTCTACTCAAACATAAAACTAAGCATTAAAACAATAAATTCAACTGCTATAAGACACTTTAGAAATCATCATCTTTCTTCCAATCCGTCGAGTGATAGCCAGAATAAAAATGGATTTGGCCGGCCTCAAACTTTTGTTCGAATCTTTTCTTTAATCGTTTTTTCAACCACCCTCTAAATCTTGGAATCATAACGAGAAAACCAACTATATCCGTTATTAGTCCGGGCGTGATTAACAATGCACCAGCAATCAAAATAAATAAACCATCAAGAAGACCTTCTGTTGGAATAATCCCATTTTGCAGATCCATTCTTATATGTTTGTAAATACTTAAACCCTGGCTTTTGGCAAGTAGGCCTCCCATTATGCCGGTTATAAATACAATCGCTATGGTTGGAAAGGCCCCCAAATACTTTCCTACCTGTATCAAAAGATACAACTCTGTCAACGGGACAACCGTAAACAACAAAATGAAACGAACAAGCATATTATTCCCTCTCTTTAACCCTAAAATCAACGTTTCCGTCTATAAATAACAGTGCAGAAATCCATTAAGCAACATTATGAATGTACTTAGTATCTGTTGCGGAAAGATCAAATGCGCAAAAGTGTCATTTTTACCCGCCAATCTTGAGACTGTGTCATAATAAAGGAAATGCCTATTTTGTCATTCTGAACTTGATTCAGAATCTAATGATTTCAATAGGTTAGCGACCTAAGAGATCCCGAAACAAGTTCGGGATGATATTATAACACAGCCTCCTTTATGGCGGGCTGAATAGATCCTAAACTAAATTCAGGACCTTCGGTTTCAGAATCTATATATATCATATACCAATATGTTAGGAGATCCTGAAGCAAGTTCAGGATGACAATATAGTCTTGCCGCAACAGATACTACTTAAAAAAAGCTTGACTTAAAGTTTCTACATTACATAAGATAATTGGGCAATGGCCAAACATCATTTGGCAGAAGCCAAACATAATTACACAATAACTGATTCGGGATTTAGATTAATAACTTCTAATCAATAATACTTGAACGATGGTGAACTTTGTAAGCAAAACAAAAGAGAAGGTCGTAATCAAGGAGATCGATTCGAATATCAACTTGTTGAAGATTTTTCATTATTCTCATACTCATTCAGAAAGTTTCTTCCTTGATAGTGCCCTCAAAAATCAGAAAACAGGAAGATACTCATTTATAGGCTATAATCCCTTTCTTACAATTATGTCAAAAGGCAAGAACATACTGATACAGGATCGTCAAGGCATTACCAAAAAGAGAGGAAATCCTTTTGGCGAATTAAGAAATCTTTTGAGTCGCTTCCGCCTGGACAATAATTCTGAGCCTATCCCGTTTACGTGTGGCGCTGTTGGGTACTTTGCTTACGACCTATGCCATTTCATAGAAAAACTGCCCAATACAACAATTGATGACATTGAATTCCCGTCAATGTACTTTAATTTTTATGACACAATTATCGGTTTCGACCATGTTGAAAATAAGTGTTATATAGTGTCGGTTAATTGTAGTCCGTATTCCAGGAAAAGTACAGAGGAAAGAATTGAAGAGATATCAAGAATTATTAACCATAGATTGAGTATACATCATGAAGAAAAGGCAAGGATTAGGCAAAACAGGACAAGGCGAAAGATAATAAGTAATTTTTCTAAGGAAGACTACTTAAGAGCTGTCGAGCGCGCAAAGCAATATATACAAGCGGGTGATATTTACCAGGTAAATCTTTCACAGAGATTTCAAACTCAGGTAGAAATACCACCGTATGAGCTATATATAAGATTAAGAAAAATAAACCCGGCGCCATTTTCATGTTATTTGAAGCTTGATAATAAATACGTAATTAGTTCATCTCCAGAAAGATTCTTGTCAGTACGAAATATATCACCTGGTGCTGAGAAATACAAAAACACGTTGATACGAAAGGTGCAAACAAGACCGATCAAGGGTACTCGGCCTAGATGCAATCATGAAGACGTAAATATGAAAATGAAGAAGGATTTACTTTCAAGTAAGAAAGACGATGCTGAATTAGCAATGATTGTAGACCTGGAACGTAATGACCTGGGACGAGTGTGCAATTATAATACAATTAGGGTGACAGAGAAAAAGGAACTGGAAGAACATCCCACTGTTTATCATCTCGTCGCTACCGTCGAAGGAGAGCTTCATTCACAATATGACACGATTGACTTAATTAAGGCTACATTTCCGGGAGGTTCGATAACTGGTGCCCCTAAAATCAGAGCTATGCAGGTTATTGATGAACTGGAACCTACCAGACGGAATGTGTACACAGGCGCAATTGGGTATATAGGTTTTAATGAAAATATTGATCTTAACATTGCTATCAGGACGTTCCTGGTAAAAGATGACCATGTATACTTCCAGGTTGGTGGAGGGATAGTGGCTGATTCCAATCCAGAGGAAGAATATGAAGAGACATTACATAAGGCTAAGGCATTGATAGAGACACTAGAGTAGGAATTCTATAATTTCTTATTTGAGTATAGATAAATACAGCATATCATAGCCGCAACCATAAATGAGTACGAAGAAACTCGAATATCGAATATCGAAAATCGAAACAAATCCGAATGATTCAATCTCAAATAAACCAAACTACATACACAAACTGTAATTCGTAGTATGTTTTGGATTTTGAAAATTTGATTTTGTAATATTGTTTCGGATTTAGTGCTTCGGATTTCGAATTTATTTTTAGCGAGTTACATAAGAATATTGCTAAAAAAGAACCAGATTTTACCAGTTTTCTGCACATTGCAATAATCATAGAATAAAGTGACGCAGGGTACCAATTACATCTTTCTAAATGGTAAGATAATTCCGGATATAGAGGGAAATATTTCGCCAGATGATAGAGGATTCCTATATGGTGATGGTATTTTTGAAACACTCCGTTCATACAGTGGAACCCCTTTTAAACTTGCAGAACATTTAGAGCGTCTACATGCTTCAGCCAGGAAACTCAAAATTCCTTTTGAATATACGATAAAAGAATTAAGTAAGAACGTTAAAGAGTTACTTGAGATAAATAACATCCCGGATGCCTACATTAGAATTACGCTATCAAGGGGAATAGGAAACAACGGGCTTGGAATTAATGATAATCTTGAATCAACACTGTTAATTCAAAGCAAGCCTTTTATGCCCTATGAAAAAGAATTGTATAAAAAAGGAATGTCTCTAAATGTCTCAAGGGTCAGAAGAAGTACATCATGTCCAATATCCTGTCACAAGACGACCAATCTCCTAACGAGTATCTTACTGAAAGAAGAAGCAAAAGAAAAATCAGCCCATGAGGCAATTATCCTCAATACAGATGGGTATGTAGCTGAGTGTATAGTCAGCAATATCTTTATTGTGGACAGTAGGGAGGTTATGACTCCCTCACTCGATACGAATATCCTGCCGGGGATAACACGGAAGATTGTACTTGATATTTGTAAAAACAATAACATTTCAGTTAGTGAGGACCGTTTCAGGATAGAAACGTTAATAAAGGCAGATGAGGTGTTTATTACTAATTCGCTAATGGAAATAATGCCAATAGCTAAGGTTGAAGGTAGTAAGATAGGAAAAACTATACCGGGAGAGGTCACGCAGCAGCTTATTAGTGCTTATAAAGGCTTAATTTAAATCACTATAATGATACTGATAGTCTTGGGGGGATCTTGTCCTTTGCCAAAACAGTATTGAAACGAACAGCTAAATCAGATGGCACTTGAAATAAGTCAAATACTTTATAAAATTCGTTACTATACAGAAACTATACAATAACTTGTTATACGCAACCGTGAGCAAAAGGCTCAATACAATGCTTACCAATGATCAAAAAAAATAAAATGGTGATGAAAAATGAATAAAGATATAGGTTTATTTCTGAATGGGCCTGGTGAGTGGTATCAAAATATATCCAAGAGTTTTCGTACACATCAAAAAACATGGATTCAACAAAGTCAAGTTCCGAGACAGCCATTTCTTGACCAACTAAAATCTCTAATCTCCAATAGAGGATATTTCTATGCATTTGGTTATGTCCAATCTCCGTATTCAAAAGTTATGTATCGTTTTAAAATAATACAGATTATTCATGATATTAGAAGAATCTCTCCTCCTGATGAAACAGCACCACCTTTCTCTGATTATGATAGAACGCAGGGCGGATGTACTAATGGACAATATACATATCCTATGTGGTTGAAGGTATCAGAAATTGAAGGTTTAGAAGGTGTAGATAAAAATCTATTTATTAATTTAAATAATGAACGCCCTATACAATCTGTTCGGGGCAATCCAAACTATGTAGTAAGAATCCCACATGAATTAATAAATGAGCGTTCACTTAAAACAACAAACGGTGTTAATGAACGTATAATGACTGAAGATTATAGCACCATTTCAATAACCCTTGAGAAAGATTTACAATATTTCATTACGCATAATATTGAGTCTATCGAAGAGGGATTAAAGATATATAAAAATGGTATAGAATTTCAAGTATCTATAGGAAGAATAGATTTGCTATGCACGGATAAAAATGATAATTTTGTTGTAATTGAATTAAAACCAGGAAAAACAGGCATAGAAACGTATGGTCAAATTAAAAGTTATATAGCTGCTATAAAAAAAGAAATTGCAAGGGATAAACAAGTTAGAGGCTTAATAATTGCGCGAGATTTTGATGATAAGCTTATATTAACGGCATGTTATGATTCTGATATAAAACTTCTATCGTACAGTGTGAAATTTGAATTTGTTGAGAGAAATAGGTAGTGAACAATACGAAGTGGATAGTAGGGTCAGCAACCGTTTATTAACATACAGCTTTATAACAAATAAATATTTGTTGTTTGACAAACAAGGTACACCAATATGGAAGTTAGAAAAATTAAAGATTTATCTCAACTTAATGATAACAATCTGTTTGAAGTAATAGCACAGGGTTTAAAGCTTATCTACGAAAACGCTAAATGTATCATTAATGATTCAATATTTTTAAAACAAAATAAACGTAATCAAGGATCGGAAATCTTAGAAAATTTAGGAAATGAAGAAGCTGCTAAATTTTTAATCCTTTTAGATGCGATCCGTTGTGATCGTGAAAATAAAAATGATTTTATTCGGCAATTAGGATATTTTAATAACCATTTAGCTAGAAACATATATACCCATTATTGTGATACGAGTCCAGCCGACTTTCGTGAAGTCCGGGAAATTATCGAAAGGGCACGAGAGATGTATTATATTGATGGGCCAGAATGGAAAAATTGGGTTTTTCGAAATAGACACCTTTCTAAAAGAGAAAGTTGCATGTATGTTGATTATGTTAAAAGTGACAATAAACATCATTGGATTTCGCCTAATGATTCACCTAAAAAAGATGTGATATACGGTTCTCTTCATCATTCATTCATCTTTAATCTTATTAACGCATTACACACTACAGGTTGTACAAGTTCTGACGGTTTAAAGGTGATAGCATCCAAATGGAGACCAATTGAAATAAAAGATAATATGTCTCGTGGTGAACTAGAAGATATAAACCGTGACATTTTAGAAGAATTATATAAACATGGTCTACTGCATAACATCAAAGAGGAATTTAATAATATATTAACAAGGTATTGGTTGTACCCATTATACCCGCTTGATTTAAGAGTGAAAGAGATAGACCTAAAAAAGATGCAATCTGAAGCAGATAAAGTATCAGAGGATTTCCTTGAGCGAGAACATATGCCAGAAAACTATTAGTAAATAGAGAAATATAGATTCACGCCTTGATTAGTGATTTATGCTCTTGACAAACAGAAGGTGACCCTATATTTGTTGTACATTTGTGGGTGAATATAAACGTTTAATTCAGCATGGATCTTGGTACAATTACGGGAACTGCTTTGGGTATGATTTCAAACATTGTAGGAACATAACCAGCAAAGTCACCATCCAATTGATAGGGAACATGTAAATCTGAAGTAACGGACACAATCTTACCTTTAATATACCTGACATCTTCTGATTCTGGAAGAGTTCTCATAAAGGCTTTCCAGACATGTCTTAGGATACTTAGGCGTCTTTTCATCTTTACTATACATACATCAAAAGCCCCATCATCGACTTTTGCATAAGATGTAACTTCTATAGGTCCTGCATAACTTTTTGTATTTCCAACAAAGACAAGACCAGCATTATCTTCAATCAATTTTCCATCTACTTCTACTGATAATTTCGGATATTTGTAATTTAGTAGATTTTTAATTATTGGGATTGCATAGGAAATATAACTGATATTGCCAAACCTTCTTAGACTTAAGTCTTTAACTACCATAGCATCGAGCCCAATCCCGGCCAAAAGGACAAAATATCCATTCTCATTCCTTCCCAAATCCAATTTCAATTCATTTTCTTGTGTGATTACTTCACATGCATTTATAATATCAAAAGGAATTTTTAATTCCTTTGCAAGAACGTTTGCTGTACCCGTAGGGATAATACCAAGTTTAATTTTCCAGTTTCTTAAACCATTTATAACCTCATTGAAGGTTCCATCACCACCCATGATAATAATTTTACAATCGTCGTCATTAAGACGTTGTACAGCCTTTCTTGCATCATCTCGTCTTTTCGTCTCGCAAAAATCTACCACGTAACCTCTATCCTTGAAAAACCCTAATATCTTATGTAAAAACTCCTTAGAAATACCTTTGCCTGCAATAGGGTTTAAGATAATTAGTAACTTCTTTTGCATATCTCGAAGTGAATTATTCCCACTCAATAGTGCTTGGTGGTTTGGAGCTGATATCGTAAACAACACGGTTAACGCCTCTAACCTCGTTAATTATGCGGTTCGAGATCTTGGCTAGTAATTCGTGGGGTAATCTTACCCAATCGGCTGTCATAAAGTCGAATGTCTCTACGGCTCTCAATGCAATAACATTCTCATAGGTTCTCTCGTCTCCCATAACGCCTACACTACTAACAGGTAGTAGTACGGCAAATGCCTGCCCAATTTCCTTGTAAAGACCTGCCGTTTTTATTTCCTGAATCATAATGTCATCCGCTTGTCTAAGAACTTTCAATCGGTCTTCTGTAACTTCTCCTATTATCCTTATGGCAAGACCAGGTCCCGGGAAGGGGTGTCTCCATATAATATCATCCGGCAGACCAAGTGCCGAACCGATTTTTCTCACTTCATCCTTAAAGAGGTCTTTAAGGGGTTCAACTAATTCAAACCCCAATTCTGCAGGCAGGGCTCCTACATTGTGATGACTTTTTATTTTGGCGGTTGGTCCCCCATGTGCGGAGATGCTTTCAATAATATCTGGATATAAGGTTCCTTGCGCCAGGTATTTAATGTCGGCTAATTTCTTGGATTCTTCTTTAAAAACGTCTATAAATTCATGACCGATGATTTTACGTTTTTGTTCCGGATCGATTACGCCTGACAAGCGGTTTAAGAATCTATCCCTGGCATCTACAAAATGCAAATCTACCTTGAAATTCTTTTTAAAGGTTTCAATCATATATTCCGATTCATTCGATCTTAGTAAGCCGTTGTCAACAAAGATGCAAGCAAGTTTGCTACCTATGGCCTTATAGATAAGGGCAGCCGTAACAGTAGAGTCAACACCACCCGATAAACCACATATAACCCTTTCTTTTCGGACTTGTTCTTGTATCTCTTTTATCGTCTTTTCAATGTATGAACTCATACTCCACTCACCACTGCAATGGCAAATTTTGAATAAGAAATTGTGCAATATCTGGTTGCCGGATGCGGTGTGTGTTGCTTCAGGATGGAATTGAACGCCATAGAAGTCTTTCTCCTTGTGTCTAACAGCAGCATATGGGCAATTTTCTGTATAGGCAAGCGATTGAAAATCATCAGGAAGTTCTATCACCTGGTCGCCATGACTCATCCAGACGTTTATGTTACTATCTAGCGAATCAAGAAGAAGAGAATGGTCTTTAATGGTACAATTAGTACGTCCGTATTCCCTGTTTTTTGACGGCTTTATCTTTGCGCCCAGTATTTGGCTGCCCAATTGTAACCCATATCATATTCCTAAGATCGGAATATTCATAAAAAGTATTTTCTCATCGCAGCGTGGTGCATCTTTCACAGAAACGCTCGCGGGTCCACCGCTCAATATTATTCCTTTGGGATTAAGTTGTCTGATTTCCTCCGGTGTTACGTTATATGATATAATCTTACTATAGACATTCTGTTCCCTGATTCTCCTTGCAATTAGATGAGAATACTGCGAACCAAAATCTATCACAATCACAATTTCATGTGTTTCTTTACGCATAGTTTTTCAGGTGTTATTAAAAAAATTCTTTGTAAAATACATGTATTTAGGTTTACTATATATTACAAAAATAATCAAGCTTGATTTTTAATCGCTTTATATTTACAAGCTAATATTAGGCGATTAAGGGCCTTTTAAAAAACGCTTGACTTTGTATTTCGGGTTAGTTATATTCGAGTTTTAAGTGAAAAGCTAAAGGCTTCTCAATAGTTTTTAAGGATGGAAAGTAAAATGATTATGGTTATTTTTAGAAAAAAAATAAATGAGTAAGGGAGTAATTAATTTGAAGGCAGCAGAATTAGTACAATTTAAGAAGGCGTTGTTGGAGATTCGGGAAAAGTTGATTGGAAATGTGACTCATATGGAAGATGAAGCGTTGGGAAAATCCGGACATGATGCATCAGGAAACCTTTCAAACGTGCCTATTCACATGGCCGATGTTGGAACTGACAACTATGATCGTGATTTAACCATTGGATTAATTCAAAATGGTGAAGACGAGCTGAAAGCTATTGATGAGGCTTTAGAAAAGATAAGTAAAAAGACTTTTGGTTTATGCGAAGGCGAAGGATGCGGAAAAAAGATTTCAAAAGCACGTCTAACAGCATTACCTTATGTAAAATTATGTATTGAATGTCAGAGGCAGGAGGAAGGAACTGACAAATCTTAGGATCTCGAAAAATGCCATTACATTCTTGGTTGTGACCTTTTGTGGTGTTCTTCTTGACCTAATAACAAAATGGATAATCTTCAAAAAATTTGAAAATGCTGGAAGATTCGAAGTCATACCAAAATTTCTAGGAATAATCTGCAGCGAAAATGAGGGTATTGTTTTTGGTTTTGCTCAAGGCAAAAATAATATCCTCATTTTTTTTTCTATCGCTGCGATTGGCGCTATTTTATGGTTCTACAAGAGCTTTGACGGGTCTCGATTATACTCTAACATCGCTTTCGGAATGATACTCTCAGGCGCTATAGGGAATTTGTGGGATAGGATCTTTCATTATCATGTCAGAGATTTCATCGATCTTCATTTGGGTATGGGGTATCATTGGCCAACTTTTAATATTGCGGACTCTCTTATATGTATAGGAGTTGGTTTACTCTTTTGCGAAGCATTATTTTACAAGAAAAAAACAGGGAAAGGGTGATTAGTTAGAACTCTGTTTAGTAAGTTTGTTATATTTCTCTAACAAACTACGAGTAATTTTACCTGGCTTTCCAGAAGAAATTTTTCGTCCATCTATCCTGACTACGGGTATAATTCCGGCAGCGGTGCCAGTCAAAAAACATTCATCGGCAACATATAAATCATACCGCGTCAATTGTTCTTCTTTTACCTTCATACCTGCTTTGATAGCTAAATCAATAACAACATTCCTTGTTATGCCTACTAAAATCCCTGCATAAGTAGGAGGGGTGATAATTTCATTATCTTTCACTATAAAAATGTTGTCTCCGGTGCATTCTGCCACATAACCATCTTTATTTAACATAACACCCTCGGAGGCACCGGCATTAATACACTCAATCTTTCCCAGAATATTATTAAGGTAGTTCAGGGATTTTATCTTGGGGTTGAGTGCTTCATAGTGATTGCGAATTGTAGGTACAATAATTGCATCAAGGCCTTTTTCATATAATTCCCTCGGATATAGTTCAATGAGGTCTGTTATAATAATAATTTGTGGTTTCGAACAGTTAAATGGATCAAGCCCGAGTTTCCCTATCCCCCTCGTTACTACCAATCTAATATAGGAATCCTTCATATTATTAGCATCAAGTGTATCTTTAACAGCATTTTTAATCTCTTCTTTGGTCATTGGTATCTCCAGGGCAATCGCTCTTGCAGAGTTGTAAAGTCGATCGATATGTTCAGAATACTTAAACATACGACCATTATAACACCTAATTCCCTCAAAAACCCCGTCTCCATATAACAAACCATGGTCAAAGACAGATATCTTGGCATCTTCTTTTGGATACAACTTTCCGTTTATGTATACCTTAAGCCCCAATACAACAGCTCCTTTCAATTCTCGATACAATTTACAATCTTACCATCTGTTATCCTAACCACACTTCCTGCCATTTTTGTAAACCGCTCATCATGGGTGACTATTACCACGGTTTGCTTTGTACTCTCATTTAATTCCCAAATCAACTCTTGAATCTCTATTCCTGATTTTGTATCGAGATTACCGGTTGGTTCGTCACACAATAATACTTCTGGATCATTCATTAAAGCCCTGACGATTGCTACTCTTTGCTTCTCCCCGCCTGAAAGTTCGTCTGGTCTATGGTTTATTCTATCTCCTAAACCTACTCGCCTTAAAAGGTCAACTGCCTTTTCAGTATTCTCTTTTTTGGATTTTGTCCTGAAGAACCTCTTCCCAATTAGACGGGGCATCAATACATTTTCCAGTGCATTAAAATCAGGTAAAAGGTGATAAAATTGAAACACAAAGCCGAAGATTCTATTCCGCTTTTCAGCTAATACTCTTTGCCCGACAATACTCAAGTTTTCGCCTTTAAAGCTAACATAGCCAGAAGTCGGTGTATCCAACATACCTAAGATATGAAGAAGTGTACTTTTGCCTGCACCTGAAGCCCCTAAAATGATTAATATTTCACTTTTCTTTACGCCCAGATTGATTCCATCAAGTACGCGGAGTGTAGTCTTACCAACTTTATATTCTTTGTGAATATCTCTGGCACATAAAAACCTATTGTTAAATGCTTCTGTCATATCTTTTCAAAAATTAACTATCGTGTGTGCTGGCTTATCAACACTGCTGCCGTAACAACGGGAACAAAATTACATCTCGAATAGATAGGCTGTTTGTCAGGATCATAATCAACCTATCAATGCCGATTCCTAAGCCACCTGCGGGGGGCATTCCGTATTTAAGCGCCTTTAGAAAATCTTCGTCTATCTTTCCTTCTTCATCGATATCAACCGTTTGATCATGGAACCGCTTACTTTGTTCAATAGGTTCATTTAATTCAGTATAAGAATTGGCAATCTCCATTGTAGCAATATATAATTCAAACCTTTGAGCTAAATCGGGGTCATTATCACAAGATTTTGTTAATGGGCAAAGAGTAACCGGATAATCAAGCACGAACGTTGGATTCCATAATTCCTTTTCAACGAGTTGTTTAAAAATATCTTCAGCTATAATGTCCTTATGTACACCCTCAACATTGAGCCCTAGCCCCTTCCCTTTTTCCCGTAGCCCGTTTTCATCCTTTAAATCGACCGAGGCATGCTTTACCAAAAGTTCAGAAAACGTGCTTCGTTGCCAGGGGGAGGACACGTTCAATTTACGATCACCGTAAGGAATCTCAAATTCGTTGTAGAGTTCACGAACTAATGAGGTAATTAAACTTTCTGTTAATTCCATCATCCCATCGTAATCACTGTATGCCTGGTAAAGCTCCATCATCGTAAACTCCGGGTTATGTCGTGTGGAAATGCCTTCGTTGCGGAAATTTCTATTAATTTCATAGACCCTTTCCATCCCTCCAACAAGTAGTCTTTTCAAATACAATTCAGGTGCGATACGCAAATATAGATCTATATCCAATACGTTATGATGCGTAATAAAAGGCTTTGCTACCGCTCCACCGGGAATGGGCTGCATCATAGGAGTTTCAACCTCAACAAAATTTCTGCCATCAAGAAAGCTTCTGATTGATTTTATAATGTTTGACCTCTTTAAAAAAAGCTCCATTACCTTATCGTTTGACGAGAGATCAAGGTAACGTTGCCTGTATCTGATTTCAACGTCTTTCAAACCGTGCCATTTTTCGGGTGGTGGAAGTAGCGCCTTGGAAAGCACAGTAAAATCATCTGCAAAAACAGTTATTTCGCCTGTCCTGGTCTTAAACACTTCACCTTCTACACCAATTATGTCTCCCAAGTCCAGCAGGCGGAAAATATCATATTTTTCTTCACCTACTTTATCCAGCTTTATGTAAACCTGAAGTTTTCCTGTCCAATCCTTTATGTGAAGAAATGCAGCCTTACCATGGGGCCTCATAGTTACGATCCGACCTGTGCATCTTGCCTTCTTTCCTTTTTCTTCCTCTGAATAGCCGTCTATTACTTCATTCAATGGTGTAGCTTGATTGTAACTTGCACCATAAGGTTCGACTCCCTTATCCTTGAGTTTGTTTATTTTTTCAATTCTATTTTTTTCAAACGTGTCCACGGGATTTCTCTAACTTCAAATATTTAGGTTACTTGCGTGGGTGTGTAAAATTCCGCTGAATTTTGAGCAGATTCGGGTTATTCTATCAACAAAGCACATGCTGTCAAGAAAAATGCAAAATGACACTGATGGTAAAGGGGGGGCTTGTTTCTCCTTGAATATGTGTTTTAAAAGCATTAATATTAAGAGAATGGATCAACGTTTTACCAAGATGGAACGCTTGCAAAAAAGGAAAGAATTTCAGAGAGTTTTTGATAAAGGAAAGGTTTTTAGTAACGACCAGACAACAATATATGCGCTATTAAATGATGATTCTGTCTCCCGACTGGGTCTCGTCGTGGGAAGAAAATTTGGTAATGCACCCAGGCGTAACAGGTTTAAACGAATCTTTCGAGAGGCATATAGGTTAAATAAACATTTGTTGGAAAATGGCATAGACTTAATAATAATTCCGAGGTCGGGGTTAACTGATCTTTCACTAAGGGCAATCGAGGATAAATTTAAGAAAGTTCTGGCACAGATTAACGAGCAATTGAGGAAATGAGACACATACTAATTAAATTTGTACAGGTGTATCAGGTGATATTATCTCCCCTTCTACATCCATCATGCCGCTACTCCCCAACATGTTCACAATACGTGATAGATGCGATTGAAAAAAGAGGCATCTTTATAGGAATATTTAAGGGTATATGGAGAATACTTAGGTGTAATCCTTTTGGTGGGTCTGGATACGACCCTGCTAAATAATCTCTGAGATAAACCAAAACCATGCCGGCAGACAAAAGAATTATAGAATGCGTGCCAAATATCAGTGAAGGACGAAATCAGAATATTATAAACAAAATTGTATCATCTATACAATCAATCGAAACTGTTAAAGTGTTAAATGTAGAATCCGACAGGGACTACAACAGAACCGTAATAACCTTTGCAGGGGAACCATTGTACGTAAAAGCAGCAGCATTCAATGCAATATTTAAGGCATCAGAACTAATAGATATGTCGAAGCATAAGGGAGAACATCCAAGAATAGGCGCAACGGACGTATGCCCCTTCATACCTGTTTCTGATGTGACCATGGGTGAATGTGTACATTTCGCAAATATGCTGGGTAGAGACGTCGGAAGTGAGCTTGGTATTCCGGTATATTTATATGAATATGCAGCGAAATCGGTAGACCGGAGAAATCTTGAAAGTATCAGGAAAGGAGAATACGAAGGCCTGAGGGAAAAGCTGAAAAATTTGACTCCGGATTATGGGCCTGTAGAATACAATGATAGAATTAAAAAATCTGGCGCTACAATAATTGGAGCAAGATCCTTTTTGATTGCCTATAACGTGAACCTCAAGACCAAAGATGTGAGTATAGCTAATGAGATAGCGAAGAAGGTGAGGGAATCAGGTTCACTAAAAAGGGATGAGACAGGAAAAAAGATCAGGGTTCCAGGAATGCTGAAGTGGGTAAAGGCAATGGGAGTAGAACTGAAAAGGCACCGTCTGGTACAGGTTTCCATGAACCTGACTAACTATAAAGAGACTTCTATACATACAGCATTCGAAACCGTAAAGACTCAAGCCAGGGAGTATGGTACAGAGGTAACTGGAAGTGAAATAGTTGGACTCGTTTCAAAAGATGCACTGGTTGAAGCAGGCGCTTCCTATATAGGTAACAATTCAGAGGATAAGTTGATAAAGGCCGCAATAAAAAATCTAGGATTAAGTCAGTTAAATAAATTTGAACCTGAGAAGAAGATAATAGAGTATCTAATATAACTTAGGCGTCTAGTTCATAATTGCGATAGCGTATTTTGATTAACATAATTAATATTGAGACTCTTCACGGAGTTTACTCTGATGCATAAAAATCCAGACCCTTCGCTTATGTCATTCTGACCCCGCATCCTTGCTTCCGCAGCGTGCCGCTACGGTGCAAGGAAGCAGCGGGGGAAGAATCTATATTTAGAACTCAGGGTAAACTCCACGAACGAAGAATCTAATCTTTCAAACTTATTTTGAGAATGACAACAGGTTCAAGGATAAACTCCGTAACTGAAAAATTTCTTGCTCGAAAGACGCAGTCGGGCATCTTAACCGTTACCGATTAACGACCAAAGGAGCTAAACAATGGCTAATTGTTGGAAATGCGGACGTTTTTTAGGCGTAAAGGATGAATGGAAAAAGATGGAGACAGAAAAGGGAGACATATGCTACGTATGTTACAACGAAGCAAAGGAATCAGCGGAAGAACAAATACAAAAAGATATGGATAAGATATTGAAAAAGAAAAGGGAATAGTCCATAATTACGGCGGTTTGCAAAAAGATATGTCGGGTATGCACAATACTTATTAATGAGAGCATGAAATAGATTACATTTTAGCCCTGTACGGCGTTCCCCCTAAAGGGGCCTACTTCTGGTAGCCTACAGGGCAATTCAAATCCCCCATTCCCCCCTTTGCTAAAGGGGGATCAAGGGGGATTAGCTTATAACCATATAATAGTTTTTAGAAACAAGGTAACCTATTTAGTGCTCTGTGTAATAAGAAGGGAGAAACCCTGTGGAAAAAGAAATAAAGGTTTGGTATGACAAGGAAGGAGACTACCTTGAAGTTTTATTCGCTCAAAGAGAGGGGTATTTTAAAGAAACTGAGAATGATGCTGTAATGGAAAAAATTGATAATAATGGTGAGGTTATTGGTTTTTCAATACTGAAGATTAGTGATTTAAAGGAACAAAAACCTATTTCGCTGATTCTTAAGTCCGTTCTCCCGAAAAAAGTCATTTCAGATCAATAGAAAAGCTGAAAGGATAGCTTGCCTGCAAACCATGTTTTCAACTTGTACCAAACACTTTTCCCTTTATAAATATATTCTCAGAAATGGACAGGTTGTCCTGGATCTATCTTTTCCGACACCGATCGGGAATCTAATTTAACGGTTAAGGAATGACAACAAGACGTTTTTTAGGCGTAAAAGATGAATGGAAAAAGATGAAGACGGAAAAGGGGGATATATGCTACGTATGTTACAACGAAGCAAAAGAATCAGCGGAAGAACAAAACCGGAAAGATATGATCTAAATTGAGCGATTTTATATTATATGATATTGTAGCCGCTGGCTTTAGCCTGCGTTTCTCATCATCTGATGGGTCCACGTAAGTTTCGCAACCTTAAGGTTGCGGCTACAATGTCGTTCATTTTAGGTATGAATAGAATAACGTTACTATAGTGGACTGGCCTATTATAAGAAGCTCACAAATGAGATGTTTGAGAAAGCAAGTGCCAAGCCAGTTGTGAAATTTCTCATCTGGGAACGATTGCTGGATCTGATCGACTGTGACGACGATGTTATAAATTCTTTGAAAAGTTATATTTACAGCAAATACATTGTAAGCACGGATATTGGGAAAGGAGGACTCAAATTGATGAATTCTGAAAGCATTCCGAAGATCTTAGAGAGCATCTGGGGGGCCATAGACAAGCTAAAGGATTCCCTATATTCGCTTGGGCTAGAACCCAAAAGGACATCGCAGTTCAGGCTATTTTACGGCTTCTCAGTTTCCTATCAATGGGGTGACCTGTGGACAGGTTTTTCCCATGCGGTTTGGATGAACCACAAGACACCATTTTATGTCCAATTTCGGACCGACTGGTTGAAAAGCGACGTCGAAGATGTTGATAGCAAGCTAAAAGGCTTAGGCTTCCAATTTGATGACGAACTAAAATGAATATATCATGGTCGATTCTGAAAATCTTGAGGTGGGTCTCATAAATAAGGTGAAAAACATACTATCAAAAACTGACACCGAGTTGCGCGCTACATAACAAAAAGGTTGAGCAGAGGACTGCCAAATAGCGGTTTCTGACTTTCTTCTTTTTCAAAGCCGTGTAAATGTATCCGGCTTTTCCGCTTTTAAACCGCCCCTCCTCACCTTAACCGATAAAACTCAATTTATGGATTTAACATAAGCTACCCAAACTTCTGCCTATAGAAATACCAAATTATGTGTTGACGTAAATGATAATATATATTATCATTTAGCTAATCATGGGTGTATTATTCAAACCACCATTCAAGAAATTCGTAAAAAAACAATCAAGACCTTTTCAACTTGCCATTGAAGATGAAGTGGAAAATATACTAAATGATCCAGATATTGGAGAAGTAAAGAAAGGTAACCTCTCTGGATTCAAAGTTTACAAATTTAACTTTAAGGGTCAACAATTTTTAATCGCTTATCTTTTGAAACAAAATAACATAATTTTTTATATGATAGGAACTCATGAAAATTTTTATCTTAGACTGAAAAGATATTTGAAGGAGACCGAAAAATGAATACTGCACAAAAGGTATATAAAGAGATTGTGGATATGTCAATTGCAGAAAGGGAAAAACTATTTGCTGTTATTGCAAGACGTGGATTTGAAAAGGATTTTTACAATCACGATGAAGTATTTGGCGAAATAAGGCAATCTCCTTTTACTATAAAGGAGGCGGCTGAATATCTTGAAGTAGCTGAAATAACCGTGCGAAGGTGGGTAAAATCAAGAAAGTTAAAATCAAGAAAGATTGGCAGGAATATTGTATTCAGTGTAGATGCGCTGAAAAGTTTTAAGAAACATAATAAATCTCTAAAACCTTGATAGTCTTGGGTGAGCAGAGCAGCAAAAGAATCAGCGGAAGAACAAATACAAAAAGATATGGATAAGATATTGAAAAAGAAAAGGGAATAGTCCATAATTACGGCGGTTTGCAAAAAGATATGTCGGGTATGCACAATACTTATTAATGAGAGCATGAAATAGATTACATTTTAGCCCTGTACGGCGTTCCCCCTAAAGGGGCCTACTTCTGGTAGCCTACAGGGCAATTCAAATCCCCCATTCCCCCCTTTGCTAAAGGGGGATCAAGGGGGATTAGCTTATAACCATATAATAGTTTTTAGAAACAAGGTAACCTATTTAGTGCTCTGTGTAATAAGAAGGGAGAAACCCTGTGGAAAAAGAAATAAAGGTTTGGTATGACAAGGAAGGAGACTACCTTGAAGTTTTATTCGATCAAAGAGAAGGGTATTTTAAAGAAACTGAGAATGATGCTGTGATGGAAAAAATTGATAATAATGGAGAGCTTATTGGTTTTTCAATACTTAAGATTAGTGATTTAAAGGAACAAAAACCTATTTCACTGATTCTTAAGTCCGTTCTTCCAAAAAAAGCCATTTCAGATAAATAGAAAAGCTAAAAGGATAAAGGAGGTTGTTATGAATAAGAATGCCTTTTACATATTTATAGTGTTATTAATTACTGGAGCTATTGGCAATATCTATGCTGATGATTATTATGAAAATTTAGAAAGAGAAAGACAACTTAATGATATAGAGCGAAAGGTAGATGGCTTAAAAAGAAGTAAACATAGTTCAAATATACAGGCACAGAATCAACAAATAAAAAAAAATCATAATAATAGCATAGTTAGCGCACACCCTGATTATAACAAGATTGTTTATGGGCAAGAATTTCCACAATGGATAGGTGCTATGCCCCCAAAAGAAATTATACGGGCAAAGGATATAGTTTATCGTGGAACGGCAGATGAAATAAATCAATTATTGACAGGATACAAGGGTAATTATATACCACCCATACTTAAAAGGGAAAGGCAGGTTGCAAATTCTATTTTAGGAATAAAGAAAAAACGGGCCACACCTAGAAAAAATGTTGATATCCTTGATAGTTTTACAGGGATTTTGAACAATTTAACTCCTCAAACTATTAACCAGATTCAAAAAAATAGACGCAAGTTAGGAATGGTAAATAAAAAAGAGATATTACTTCTTATTGATGATTACGCTAAATTGAACAATGAAAAGAAAAAAGAAGAAAATTTGCATTACAGCACAATAGCAAATGTGCATCCAGATTATCAGGAGATTTCCAACGATCCAAAGTTTTATGAATTTATAAATAACTTACCTGAAGAAAAGAGGAAGATATGCAATGCAATTGTTGATGGGGGATCAGCAGAAGAAGTTAATGCCCTACTCTCTGCTTACAAGCAGAGTATAAGGGTAGAAAGTACATATATAGAGAATACGGACCAAACAACAGATAAAATTTCAAACGCCTATACCGTTGGGCAAATAGTTAAACTAAACAACCCTTCCGATGATAGTGTAGCTTTTTATAAGGACTCATCACTTAAAGACATTACTATTCTTTTCACAAATGGGGTTAGGGCAAAAGTTATAGAAATAAAAGGTTCTAATACATATAAAGTAAAAGTAGGTGAACATATCGGATGGGTTTCTGGGAATGTTCTAAAATGAAATTACTAAAAAAAGGACGTGAACAAATAGGGATAGACACTATTTTATTTCAAACAAATTTCCAGTCATTAATCATTAATGATGATAAATCACCCCGTCAAATGCTTGAGGTATATTAATCGGTTTACAATTCAACAGTCGTAGACTACTACCTTCATATTGAGAAAACGGCTCGCCAATATTACAGGCTATACACTCCTCAAAATTGCTAAGCGATTTGTCAATATCGCTATCAGGCTTGTTTGTCTCCTGGTAGATGGATGATACTTTTAGCTCAGGGTTTTTCTTGTTAAGAAGTAATCCAAGATATTTATGAGAGTTATCTGCCGTTAACCATTCTATAGGAGCTTTGATTGTATGAATACTCCCAACAAGTGCAAAGATTTTACAGGCTTTATTTGTCTCCTCTATTTCAGCAATTAGGGTGTTTGCCATATATTCATCTCTGGTTATTCTAGTATGCTTAAAAACACGTGGAGGCATATCGATAACCAGGACCTTTATGCCTGATTTTCTTGCCGTAATAAGTAGATCCTTATATAAGGGGTTTGATAGGTGGGACGGGAATTTGATTTCCTCTAGTCCTGTACCTGTTTCCAGAAAATAATCAACCCTGTTTTGTTCATCTGTTGAAATCTCTAAAGCAAGGATAGTTGAGGGAAGTTCTTTAGACAGCCTTTGAATAAAAGAGTTCACCATTTCAAGTTGATGACCCTGGTTGTGTCTTTCACCCAAAAGGATTACGTCATTATCCCCTAATTTGCCCATTAAATAATCGGTAGGATTCTGTTTGTTTTGATTGACGTAGGATATAAGAGTGCTGTCATTAGCAAGGGAAGTATTCACCTTGAGGCAAACAAGAAGTATCGAGATTAAGACCAGTAATTTTGCTTTCACTTTTGGTACTCCAAAATGTATGAATAACCTATGTAGAGGACTGTCATACCTTATTATCGGATTGAGTCTTTAAAACCTTAGTTTGAAATACGTGGAAAGAGGCGTTATGGGTACAGATGAAGCTGTGGAGGTTTTTGAAAATATGAGGATGATACTGATTAGATGAAAAATGATAAAAGGATAGGAAATAAATTCTGACAAGCAGGAAAAGCGGGTTATCGCTAAAATAGGCAAAAAGGTAGGTAGTGTATTAAGTGTTTCACCAGGAGGCTGGTGAAGGAAACGAAGGTCAAAAAAATGGGGGTAAGATAAATAATGCCTGCGTGGTGTGGACGCAGGCATCGAGCAAGCATTCCAATTATGAAGAGAGTATCCTACTCCTCGGGATCTTCTTCGTCAATGAAGGTACCATATGGACCACGAATTACTTCATAATCCTCCTTCTTGATGATTCCCTTGTCAGGAGTTTCTATCTTGACCTCCCCAATTATTGATTTAAAAGGGGACTGTGAAATTTCTACCTTAAAGGAATTGCCAAGAAATTTAGATTCTTTAAAGTGCTCTTTAGTATAATCGTAAGAAAGATATAGAGGACTCTTCCCTTTTTTGACTAAAAGGGATTTTTTCCCCTGATCATAGAGAGTTACGGTTAATTTTTTATCCTTGGGTGTCCATGAAACATCTATCTTAATAACACCGGGATATTTTGCCTGAAATAGAATTTCTCTTGGTCGCGTATCAGTAGCATCTTTGAGAACACTGATTAGCTTAAAATGTCGCACCTCCTTCGCTGCCATGACAGATCCCTGATTAAGGGTTGTGAAGGCAATTATGATTGAAATGTTAAACAAAAATGCAATAAATGACTTTTCGAACAATGAATAACTCATTTGAAACCCTCCTAAAGTTTACTTAAACTAAACAGTTTGATTGCCTCGTATTAGTAATACGACAGGCAAGATACAGACAGGTCTGAGTGGTGTATCTACATAACAATTAATTTAGTTTAAAAGAAGCAAATATTATACCTAAGAACGGTGAAATCTCAAAAAGTTGATGATACTAATAAGTAATACCGTAAAAATGTGAAAAGTAGGATTTTATCACAAATTAACATTTTCCGTTGACATTATAAATTGAATTTTCTATGCTATAAAATCGATCAATTATAAGTCAGTTGCTACGAAATTTTAACAAACTGTATAATAACCGTTCAAAATAACACCGCCTTTTCTTAACAAGGCTATTTTTTATTTTAAAGAGGATTAAGTGGTGTCAATCAAAGGATACGTTGATTATAAACGTCGGGAATATTGTAAAGATATAAGGTGCCCAATACAGCTTGATCTTGATGCTCAAGAGGAAGGCACTGAAGAATATGAAAGAATAAGGGCAATATGCAAAAATGATTGCAGGCGTACCACTTACGAATTTCATCACTGGTTAATAAATAAAGGTTATTTAGTTGTCAGACCTGACGAATCTGCTTAAAAAACGACATAACAGTTAAACAGAGGAGGTATAAGAAATGGATTGGGGAATGAAAAACCGAATGGCACAACTGATGGGATCTGATGGTCATTGTATGTTTATGCCGATAGACCATGGATACTTTCTGGGGCCTACAAGTAAATTAGAAAGACCGGGCGAAACGATTAAGCCGATTATTGAGTATTGTGACGCACTTTTCGTTACAAGGGGTGTACTGCGTTCGGCCATAAACCCGGATAACAGTAAACCAATCATCCTCCGGGTATCAGGCGGTACCAGCGTGGTTGGAGGCGACCTTGCAAATGAAGGGCTTACCACATCCATAAAAGATGCTGTTCGACTTAACGCCTCAGCAGTGGGCCTGTCAGTCTTTATAGGTAGTGAATATGAACGTCAAACGTTGTTAAATCTGGGCAAGCTTGTGGATGAGTGCGAAGAGTATGGTATCCCCGTAATGGCGGTTACGGCTGTAGGTAAGGAACTGGAAAAGCGAGATGCCAGGTATTTATCATTGTGCTGCCGTATTGCCGCAGAGTTAGGGGCCAAGGTGGTAAAGACATACTGGTGTGAAGATTTTGATAAGGTTACGAATGGTTGTCCTGTTCCGATAGTTATAGCAGGCGGGCCTAAGTTTGATACAGAGCTTCCGGTGTTCGAATTTGTCTATGACGGTATGCAAAAAGGAGCCATTGGCGTAAATCTTGGAAGAAACATCTGGCAACATGAACATCCTGTAGCAATGGCTAGGGCACTACACGCCATTATCCATGAAGAAGCTACCGCTAAAGAAGCCAATGATATATTCAATGAGGTCAAAAGTGGTAAAGAACCGGTAGCGGCTGGGGTTTAGAAAGCTTAAAATATTTCGTTTTATTAGAAGACCAGAATGGTAGGCCAAGTCTGTTAATCACTACCATCTAGAGTTGAGAAGCGATATACCCTTAATGCCTTGTATAATATGTTATTAAATTTCCTTCCTTGTTACAAACCTCACTAAATACGTTCTTCGGCATGGTGTAAAGGATAGTTCATTAGTGGCTCTTATAAAATATTTAATGCCTTTTCTTCGCAAACTGTTTTAAATATTTCTTTACTAATTATGCGCGTAGCGATGTATTACAATAATAAAGACGTGAGATTAGAGGAGATGCCAACTCCCCTAATCGGTCCGGGTGAAGTATTGGTAAAGGTGTTGGCTTGTGGCGTCTGCGGCAGTGATGTAATGGAGTGGTATCGTATTAATAAGGCCCCTCTGGTACTCGGCCATGAGGCTACAGGAGAAATTGTTGAGGTAGGGGATGGTGTTGGGCAATTTAAAGTAGGCGACAGGGTGTTTGTTTCCCACCATGTTCCTTGCAATACGTGCCATTACTGCTTGAGCGGCAACCATACTGCTTGTGATACCTTGCGTAGTACAAATTTTGACCCCGGCGGCTTCGCCGAATACATACGTGTACCACGTATTAACGTAGACAGAGGCGTTTTTTTGCTTCCTGACAATTTATCATTCGAAGATGGAACCCTAATCGAACCGCTGGCATGTGTAGTTCGTGGACAAAGATTGGTGAATATAGAACCGGGGCATACCGTAGTCGTTATCGGCAGTGGTATTTCCGGACTACTTCATATACTACTGGCTCGAGCAACTGGGGCCGGGAGAGTTATTGCCACGGATATAAATGAATATCGTCTAAATATGGCAAGGAAATTTGGAGCTGATTTCGTTATACCTGCTGATGAAGATGTGCCTTCACACCTGCTCAAGCTGAATGGAAACAGGCTAGCTGACCGTGTGACCGTCTGCACGGGGGCTATTCCTGCCTTAAATGCAGCACTTCAATCAGTAGATTGTGGAGGTACCGTTCTTTTCTTTGCGCCCACAGACCCCGGTGTTGATCTTCCTATCCGGTTTAATGATTTCTGGCGCAACGGAATAACATTAACATCTACATACGGCGCAAGCCCCATTGACATCGCAACGGCAATGGAATTGATTAGCACTAAACGTATTACCGTAAATGAAATGATCACGCAGCGTTTAGGATTGGCAGATACGGGAGCTGGCTTTCAGCTTGTTACTGATGCCAGAGAATCCATAAAGGTAATCATCGAACCTCATAAATAATTGTAACTTATTAATGAGAGCATGAAATAGATTACATTTTAGCTCTGTACGGCGTCCCCCCTAAAGGGGCCTACTTCTGGTAGCCTACAGGGCAATTCAAATCCCCCATTC
>JBHHYH010000002.1:0-124126 GCA_046757465.1 Candidatus Scalinduaceae bacterium
CAGCCCTCACTTGCTAGCGTCCCGCACAGGTGGTGGCGACTTATGCGAAACGTTATGCTACCAGCAAATTGTTAAATATCAGTATACAAGGCGAAATAATAGTTGAAATGTTTAACACCAAAACATTTCTTTGATGGAAGGAAGTCAAAATGCGAATCATTTATTGTAATTGGTGTGGTGCCACACCCGGAGAACCTACTAAATGTCCAGCTGGTACGAATGGTGTCCATAGCTTTGCCGAGAGTAATACTGCTGTATATTGTGATTGGTGTGGAGCCACACCTGGGCATATTACTGAATGCCCCGCTGGGGCAAATGGTGTTCATAGCTTCAAGAAGAGTAGAAAATCCTAATATTTGTCTAACGAGAAAACCTAGTGAGTTGTGTTATCATCATCATTTAACATTTTAGAAATTGAGAGCAAACACAATAATACGCGTTAAAACACACAAGAAATTATGAACAAAACAACAGAATACTGGAATTATTAACATTTCATTACCAGCAGCTATTCAAAAAAACCCTTGACATGGTTATCATGAATGATAACATTAGACTATGGATTGGCATGTGACATTTTATAATGAAAAAGTTGAGAATGAAACCCTCTCCTTTCCAAAAGGCATTTTAGCCAACTTGTTACATATTATCGAAATGATACTACAATTTGGACCAGCATTAGGAAAACCCTATACAGAATCACTTGGAGAAGGTCTTTTTGAAATCCGTGCAAAAGGAAAAGAAGGGATAGGCCGTTCACTTTTCTGTACACTCAAAGGTAAAGAAATTATTATTCTACACTCATTTATCAAGAAAACAAAAAAAACACCAATAAAAGAATTGAAATTAGCAAGAAAGAGAATGAAGGAGGTTAGATCATGACAAGGCCAACATTCAATGATTTCAAAAAAAAAGCATTGCGGAAATCTGAAGTAAAAAGGGAATATGACACTCTTACAGCAACTTATAGTCTCAGAAAGCAATTAATAAAAGTCCGTTTAAAAGCAGGCCTCACACAAGAAGAACTGGCTAAAATTTTACATACAAAGAAGAGTAATATTTCTCGCCTTGAGAGTGTAAATTCTAAAATCTCCCCTAAGCTTTCAACTATTGAAGAGTATGCAAAAGCTGTTGGGTGTAAATTAGAAATTAATTTTGTACCTCACAAAAACTGAAAATACATAACCAATCGCTGAAGCTAACCCCTTGATTACGTGCGGTTCGAAAGTTTTTAGACTCTTTGTTTATTTTATCCTTATTCATAGTTTTATCTGCTAAACGGGTTAGCTTAGCTCAACGTTAGCCGTCTATGGCATGAGAGGATTTAATGACTATTACGCTTGCATTTGACGTGTATGGAACGTTAATTGACACACATGGTGTTGTTTCAAAGTTACAGGCAATGGTAGGAAACAAGGCTAAGGAATTTTCTCGCACTTGGCGAGACAAGCAATTGGAATATTCCTTCCGCCGAGGGCTGATGCAGAATTACGAAAACTTCGCCGTTTGTACGAGCAATGCCCTTGATTACACCTGCACTTACTACAAAGTTCCACTCACCAAAGAACAAAAACATGAGTTACGTGACAGTTACCGCACACTTCCCGCATTCAAAGACGTGGAAGATGGGTTAGCTCGTTTGAAGGCAGCTAATTTTCGTATATATGCGTTTTCCAATGGCAGCGCAGATGCCGTCGAAACGTTACTTGTAGCGGCTGGTATAAGAGACTATTTTCTTGGGATTGTTAGTGTTGACGATCTAAAGTCATTTAAACCGAACCCTGCCGTATATAGCTATTTCTTGAGGAAGTCGGGGGCATCAGCCAGTAGTGCGTGGCTAATTTCAAGTAATCCATTCGATGTTATCGGGGCAATTTCGGCAGGCATGTGTGCTACTTGGGTTCGGCGTTCTCAAGAAGCGATCTTTGATCCATGGGGAATTGACCCTACTATAACCGTCAGTAGCCTTTGCGACCTTAATGAACAAATTGCTGGGTATACCCACAGATGAGAATGCGGCTAACAATTAAATCCAGCGGACGCAAAAAATGCGCCGCTGATTTAAGGCGTTATGTGTAAAAAAATAGGAGATTAAATGAATTACTGGACAAAATTGAGTATTGAATATGCAGGACAGAAATCATATTTAGACGATTTGTTTCAAGTCTATCCAACAATTCCTGAAGGTATAAGAAATATTGACGATGATAAATGGAAGAATATTGAAGAAGCGTTTAGTCGTAAAAACAATAAAAAATTAATAGGTGAATTGCTAAAAATGGATTTATTTCCTATTAAGGATTCATATATTGCTTATCTGAAAAGAGACAAAACCGCAATTGGAAGGAACCCGAAAACAATCAATAGAATTGCAGGACGGCTCTATGACATAGGCCTAAATAAGATATATGAAAAATGCACCGAACCTAAGGAGATAAATAGACAAATCGGTCCTATGTTCAAACAATGGTTAAAGAAAAAATCGCTCGGCATTATGCCCGTTTCTATTAAAAAATTCATATCAACCAAGAAAGACGCTATTCTTGATGGGACTGATAGCGAAATGATGGATTTTGCAAAGAAAGAGCTGAATTACAATCGTAATAAAGGATTAGATTTTATTGCGAGATTTAATGGTAAATATGTTATTGGCGAAGCAAAATTCTTAACAGATTTTGGAGGGCATCAAAATACTCAGTTTGAAGATGCCATCAGCACCATAGAAGATACAAATATCAACGCTATAAGATTGGCTATACTCGATGGAGTGCTTTATATCCAAAGCAATAATAAAATGTATAAATATATTTCAAATCCTTACAAGGACTATAATATAATGAGTGCATTGGTTCTCAGAGAATTTTTATATCAATTATAGGGGGTTGGAATAGGTAAAGGAAAATTATCCATGCATAATCTACTAATAAAAAGTGACAACATTCAGGGACTCAATTACCTTTTAAAAGATAAGAAGTTGAAAGGTAAAATTGACTTGGTATATATTGATCCACCATTTGCAACAAATGGTAATTTCACCATTACAGATGGTAGGGCGTCAACAATAAGTAATTCAAGAAATGGAAATATAGCATATTCTGACAAACTTGTTGGAAAAGATTTTATTGAATTTTTAAGAAAAAGGTTAATTTTAATAAACGATTTACTATCAAACCAAGGCTCAATCTATTTGCACATTGATTATAAAATTGGACATTATGTAAAAATATTGATGGACGAAATTTTTGGAATAGAAAATTTCAAAAATGATATTACAAGAATAAAATGTAATCCTAAAAACTTTGACCGCCTTGGTTATAGTAACATTAAAGACCTTATCCTTTTTTACACAAAATCTTCAAAGCCTATTTGGAACGAGCCAAGAGAAAAATATACTGAAAAAGACCTTGAAAAGCTATTTCCTAAAGCTGACAAGGTAGGTAGAAGATATACAACTGTTCCCATCCACGCCCCGGGTGAAACTGAAAATGGTAAATCTAATCAACCATTTAAAGGAATAATGCCACCAAAAGGTAGACATTGGAGAACCGATGTTGAAACATTGGAACAATGGGATAAAGAGGGTCTAATAGAATGGTCGTCAACAGGCAATCCAAGAAAAATCATCTTTGCAGACGAAAGAGAAGGTAAAAGAGTGCAAGACATTTGGGAATATAGAGATCCTCAATATCCAACATACCCAACGGAAAAAAATCAAGACTTATTGGATTTAATCGTCAAAACATCTTCTAATCCTGAAAGCATCGTTTTGGATTGTTTTTGTGGTTCGGGAACAACTTTGAAATCCGCACATTTGCTTAATAGAAAGTGGATTGGAATTGACCAGTCAGAACACGCAATCAAAGCAACCATTGAAAAACTTAAAACCATTAGAGAAAATCTCTTTATTTCCAAGCCAGACTATGATTTTTTAGAACTGAATAAAATAATACCTAACGAAATAAAAACACATAACAAGGCGCTGCACCCGACTGTTACCCGCCGCCTTTCGACGTCGGGTAACAGCGGGTGAGCTTTACGTTGTGCCGCAAATATTACATGAATGCAATTGTCAAAAAACATTTCATAGACTGTTTTAGAAATTAAATCTAAAAATTCAATATACTTCCGTAACTATAATTATTATTAATCCAAAGATATGTATCTGAAAATTCATCTTTTCGGAACTCTCCAGTCTCAAGAACTTAAAGATTTTTTTGTAAAATTCAAGCAAAGTGAGAAACAAGGTGAAAATTTAAATGGATGGAAAATTGAATATTTTGAAAACAAAATCATTACATCTTCCCAAGATTGTTTAGCAATTGAATCTTCATCAGAACCGTCTTGGTTCTTTAGGACAAAATCAGGACAAAATCAGGGACAGACACTTTTATTTGTTATTCCTAAAGCTAATATATTAAGTTAAATTGAAATAACCACGTAATCTTTTTGAGAATTGTTTTATGACTCTGGCACCTTGTTTGACAGCCTCTGGAGTCAACGTATCTTCATAAAAATTCTGGTTTAAACCGTTTGCCATTAAGATGACGTTTAAGATGCTCTTATCCTTGAGTTCGTTTGAAATGGTAGTTAGGAAGAACGTAATCCCGTCATGAGATTTAATTTGTTTCTTTCGAGCTGTAGCGATTGCCTTAGCCAATGTAGCGGTGCAACCCCAGAGCTTTTCTGAGGCCTGGGCATAATCGCCTTTCTTTAGCAACATATCAGCATCTTTTAAGTATTTTTGGTGTAATTTAAGGTATTTCTTTAACTGACCGTTTTGACGCATTGTTAACCCCTCATGTTTGTATTTTTGCTTTATTCTATTCTAGATCATAAGTTTAATCAACCCCAAAAACCAACTTTTCAAATTGTCAGAAAAGATTACTAAAATAAAAGGCTAAGGCCTTAACTCCCAAAGACTTAAAATGGGAATTCCTATACTATGAATGTACCTTGTAATATGAGCAAAAGGTTTGTTCAAACTATCACAAAGTCAACTTCTCTCTTCAGTAAGTCAATATTTGTGATCTTGACTTTGACCACATCTCCAAAGCTGTATACCCTGCCTCGCCTGGTGCCGATTAGAGAAAGCCTCTTCTTGTCAAGTCTATAGAAATCATCCGTGAGTGTCCTGATGTGAACAAGTCCATCCAACTGGAACTCGTCTATTTGTACAAAGAGACCGTATTCCTGAATACCCGTAATAACGCCCTCCATTACTTTGTCAGCATGTTCTTCCAGATGTCTGAGTAGCTTGAGCTTTATTATCTCGCGTTCGGCCTCCTCTGCCCTTTTCTCGGTAAGAGAACAATGTTTTGCCCAGCCCGCAATCCTTTCATCCCATGTGGCCTTAGTTTTTTCAGACTTTAGTTGACCAGTGAAAAACAGGTCTAAAAGCCTGTGCACTATCAAGTCTGGATAACGACGAATAGGCGAAGTAAAGTGTAAATAGTATTCCAGTCCGAGTGCAAAATGAGATGTCTGAGTAGTAGAATACTCGGCCTTTTTCAAAGACCGGAGCAGCATCAGATTTATTATGTAACTTTCAGGGTGATCAGATATTTCATCCAGGAATGCCTGTAGTCTTTTTTTGTCAAACGGGTTGATTCTCTCATTTTTACAATTAAAAATAAATTCTGCAAAATCAAGCATCTCATCTTCATCAGGTTCGGGGTGACTACGATTTATTGACGGAAGACTGTTTTGGTGCATGAATGTTGCTACGGCCTGGTTTGCCGCAATCATAAACTCTTCAATAATTATGTGTGAAATATCTCTACTGACCTTTTCTATTGTGTCGATTTTACCATCTTCATCAATCCTTATATTAATCTCGGGCAGGTTTAGTTCAAGAGCGCCTTCTTTCATACGTCTTTCATATAGTAACTTTGCAAGTTTACTCATCTTAAATAGTGTATTTGTTACAGGGTTTGTGCCTTTTTCATCACTTTCCATTAATATGTTTGTCGCATTATGGTAGGTTAATCTTTTCTTCACATTTATAACTGAATGCTTGATTTCGGAACGTAATAAGCTGCCATCAGGAGAGTATGTAAAGAAAACACCCTTTGTTAACCTGTCTTCTCCTTCTTTAAGGCTGCAAATACCATTTGATAATACTTCAGGAAGCATGGGAATAACTGTACCGGGAAGATATACGCTGGTGCCTCTTTTTCGTGCTTCATTATCCATGGTTGAATCCTGTTTCACATAATAAGAGACATCGGCTACGTGAACACCAAGGAGCCAGTTTCCCTTTTTGTCTTTCTTCAAAGAGACTGCATCATCAAAGTCCTTTGCATCTTCCGGGTCTATTGTTATGACCAATTCGTTGCGCAGGTCTAATCTTGCCTTAATTTCGTCAGAATCAATAAGTTGAGGCAAATTCTTTGTTTCATTAAGGATGTCTTTATTAAATTTAAAAGGGAGCTTAAACTGGTATATGATAGATTTAATATCAACGGCTGGCTCACCATCTCTTCCTAATACTTCTATTATGCTGCCCTCTGCATTGAGGTGTCGTGTCGGCCATTGGTCAATCTTGACGATAACTTTATCACCATGTTGTGCGTCTTTTGCGTCTTCCTTTGAGACGTAGATATCTCTGGACAAAGCCGGATTATCAGGCGCCACGTAATTAAGATGTTTGCTTCTCTTAAACGTGCCAACAGCTGTTTCGTTTGCACGGCGTAAGACGTTTACAATTTCCCCGGAGACATTCTTCCTTCTCCTTTTCGCTTTTCTTTTTCTAATCTGAGAAGGTAGTCTAACAACTACTATATCGTCATGCATAGCGCTACCCATATCCTCTTCAGCTACATAAATATCAGCAGATATACCTTCCTTTACAGGGATGACAAACCCGAACCCCCTTTGATTGCACTCCAGGACACCCACTAACAGATGGGCTTTTCCGGGATTTACATATTGTTTCTTTTTAATTTGAACTATATCTCCTTTTAATTCGAGTTCACTCAAGAGGGTGCAAAATTGATGATATTCCGATTTATCTATTTTGAAGTGTTCGGCGAGTTGAGACGCATTCATAGGGCTGTATTTTCTGCCGCAAATTAACTTTATTATTTTTTCTTCACTAATCATTTTAAAAACTAGTCCTTGAATTGAATGGATTTAAGAATATAATCTCTTGATAATACACAATGTTTTTAGGAAAGGAAGTATATGGAAGAAATTTTAGAGCTAGCTTCAAAATTAGGCGCTGCCATAGCAAATCATAATAGATATAAGTCTTTCAGGGATGCTGAAGAACAGCTAAAGAAAGACAGTGTGGCAAAAGAAGCTTCAGAAGGATTGGAGAAACAGAGTAAAAAGATTTATGAATTAGAAAAGAATTTAAGACCCGTAGAGGTTGAGGACAAAAGGAAGCTTCAACAATTGAAGGAAAAAGTGGCATCTAACCAATCCATACAAAATTTCTTAAAGGCACAAACAGATTATGTCGAATTAATGACAAAGGTTAATGAGCGTATAGAAGCTAAATTAGCAATTAAAAGGGACTAAGTGCCCTTAGTAATCATAATCACCTGATTTTTTGAACAACCTCCTTTCGAACATCTTATTATATCCTGTCCAATTATCACTAGAATCCTTGTCACCTGCGATTGCCTTGTTAAATGCATGTATCTTTGCATCTATATTGTCCAGGTAATGGAGTGCAAGGGCCTCCAACGTCATCGGAAGTTTTGGTGAACCCCATTCATACTCTCCATGGTGACTCAGAATCATATGCCTTAACAGATATAACAAAGTCTTTGGAAAGCCGTCTATCTGTTTAACTTTTTCCTCAATCATGAGTACTCCCGATATCAAATGCCCTACGAGTTGGCCTTCATCTGAATAGTGGAAGTTCTTTTCATAACAAAGTTCAGTTATCTTACCTATATCGTGTAGTATTATCCCACAGATTAACAAGTCCTTATTTAAAGTAGGGTAGAGTGGTGCAATTTTTACCCCTAACTTTGCGACTGACAAGGTGTGTTCTAGTACACCTCCCAGAAAAGCATGATGGTATTGTACGGCTGCCGGCGCTGAACAAAAATTCTTGCAAAAATCATTGTCATTAAAAAAAAGATTTAGAAGTTTTTGCAAATGAGGTTGCTTAATCGAACCAGCAATCTTTTTTAATTCAGAAAACATTTCTTTTATGTCTTTTTCGGTACTTGGCAAATAATCATCAAGTCTGATATCTTCCTGATTTGTTCTTGAAATGTTTTTTATGATTAATTGTATCCTATTTTGGTAAATCTCTGTCCTGCCCTTAATTCTTAAAAATGCATCATTACCGAGAGATTCAAAAAATGATGCACTTGCGTCCCACATCCTTCCTTCAATTATTCCGGAACGGTCAGCCAGCTGTGCTTGAATATATAAACTCCCGTTCTTTGTTGTCCTCAACTCTCTACTTTGCACTAAAAATATATCGTCAATTGTATTGCCACTATTAAATTGTGATATAAACTTTTTCGACATTGATAATAATCCTTGCCCGTCCGAACAATTTGACAAAGACCCGCCAGAATGCTTGCCCGCCCGGCATCCGTGAGGCTGTGTCATAATAGAGAAAACACATAATATGTCATTCTGAATTTATTTCAGAATCTAATAATTTTAATAACTTAGCAACCTAAAAGATCCCGCCCCCACTGCTAGCTTACGAAGCGCAAGCGAGCAAGCTGTGGGGGGGGGATGACAATTGTGACACAGTCTGCGTTCGGACGGGTCGGGCTGGCTGGTATTTATAGATTGTATTTTTTACACCATTTAAGTTCGATTTTACGTACTTACTTTCTCAAAGTCAAGATAATATACTTAACTTAAGTAATTGAATAAATTGTTTTTATATTGACAATGTAATAGATTAATTTTATAAATTAAAGCCAGAAAGGTGTTTGTTTATGTTAAGGGAAAAATTGAAAACGAGACAGGCAAATATTGGCGTAATAGGGCTTGGTTATGTCGGATTACCTCTTGCTGTAGAATTTGCACGGGAAGGGTTTAATGTCGTAGGAATTGACAATGACGCCAAAAGAGTGCACGCAATAAATAGCGGGAAGTCCTATATTACTGATATTAAGAATAGCGCTGTCAGGGAGCTATTGAAACGTAAAAAATTAAGAGCCACAACCAATTTTAATGCTATTAGCAGTCTGGATTCATTAAGTATCTGTGTTCCAACTCCCCTGACAAAAACCAAAGACCCTGACATTTCATTTATAATGTCTGCAACAAGGGCAATTAAAAAATACATTCGCAAGGAACAATTGATAATTCTGGAAAGTACCTCATATCCTGGAACCACAGAGGAGATAATTAAGCCTGTCCTTGAAGAGGGAGGATTAAGAGTGGGGAAGGATTTCTATTTAGCCTTTTCCCCTGAACGCATAGACCCGGGTAATAAATTATATAATACAAAGAATATCCCGAAGGTAGTGGGCGGTGTAACAAAGAAATGTACGGGGCTAGCCAGTCTTTTATATAGCCAGATTATTGATACGGTTATACCGGTTTCATCGACAAAGATTGCAGAAATGGTTAAATTATTAGAGAATACTTTTAGAAGTGTTAATATAGCACTTGTTAATGAAACCGCCCAGATGTGTGAACGATTAGGGATAGATGTTTGGGAAGTTATTGAAACTGCAAAGACAAAACCCTTTGGTTATATGGCCTTTTATCCTGGTCCGGGTTTAGGGGGCCATTGCATTCCCGTTGATCCACTTTACCTTTCGTGGGTTGCCAAGAAAATTGGTTTTGAGTCGAGATTTATAAACCTTGCTGACCAAATTAATAGCAGTATGCCACAATTTGTAGTTAACAGAGTAGCAGATGCATTGAATAAACACAAGAAGAGCATTAAGGGGTCACGCATACATATCTTTGGTATTGCTTATAAGAAAGATGTAACGGATGCCAGAGAATCACCAGCTTTTGACATAATAAGTGTACTTAAATCTAAAGACGCCACGGTAAGTTATACAGATCCATATATCAAGGATATCAAATTTGATGACATTTCGCTCGAATCCAGGAAACTTTCAAATAATTTTCTTGATAAGATAGATTGTTCTGTCATAGTAACAGACCATAGCAATTTTGACTACGACAGAATAGTTAAAAAATGTAAACTTATCGTTGACACCAGAAATGCCCTAAAGGGGTTTAAGGGCAAAAATATTTGTCATCTATAGTAACAGCAGGATGAATGGCGGAGTTTATAATCTAATTATAAAACTTTCCAAAAGTAAGGAAATCAAGATCGGCCGACTTGGCACTTTTATTTTTCCCAGAGGCTTTTATGTATACACGGGAAGTGCTCAAAATGGCCTTGAAAAGCGAATAGATAGACATTTCTCGAATTGGAAGAAATTTCACTGGCATATTGACTACTTTCTGTCTTACGCAAAGATTGTCAATGTGCTCAGGCATATTGGGGATAGAAACGCTGAATGTAAGTTAAGTCGGCTGATAGGTAGATATGATGATGCAGGTGTTATTGTAAACAGATTTGGTTCTTCCGACTGCAATTGTGTGACACATCTTTATTATTTTAAAAATATGCCAGGCATTAAAGATTTGAATTTACATAGTACCTGAAACTCAGAGATTTTGTTTTTCTTATTTACCCCGTATGAATGTCTCATGCACCCCCTGCCCGACCCGTCCCCGCCTGCCAGCCCGACAAAGCCATCCTGGCGGGTACCAGAACGGGCGGGAAATTCCAACGGTGTTTACTCTAGGATTTCCGCCTTTTTTATCTTACTGTTAACTAACTCTTCTATCTGATCATATGCACCTTCTAATCTAAGCACCAACTTCTTTAGTATGCTCAGTGCAACTAAAGGATTACTTGATACCAATGTTTCCAGTATATCTTTACTTATAACGTTCAATCTACATTCCGAAATCGCCTCAGCAGTAATTGTCCTTGGCCTATTTGTAATAACAGACATCTCGCCGAAGAATTCACCAAAACCTAATGTAGCTAGAACTACTTCCCCTTTTGGTGTTTTTCTGGTTAATTTAACTTCACCTGAACAGATTAAATACATTTCATTGCCGGGATCTCCTTCCGTAAATACTACTGTTCCTTTTGGAAATTCTTTACCTATCTCTTTGAACGTTTTGCCAGCCAAACGCATATCATTATCTCCATTCTTTGACCAGTTCTATCATATTAAACATTTTGGGATTTATAACTCCTCCTATCATAAAATACTTCTGTAGAGTTACAAAGTCAAGCCAGAACTACATTCATCACTCGATTATGTCAATTGCATCTTCAACAGGAACCCTGCCAGGAGCACGTGGATGCGCAGACGTATAACCCACCGGTATAATAGAAACCGGACGCAAAAAGCGGGGTAGTTTGAGAATCTTACTTACCTCATCTTCACAAAATGCCCCTATCCATACACTAGCCAGACCTAGCTCATGAGCAACAAGCAACACATTCTGAATGCTAGCCGAAACATCTTGAATCGCATACAGATTAACACCTCGTTCACCATAATGGTCCTTTATCCGCAAGTCCACACATCCAACTATTACCAATGGTGCCTTGGCAATAAATGATTGGCCCAGGGCGGCTTTTGCCAAATCTTTTTTCATAGCTTGATTGAAAATAAAATAAAATTTTCTACTCTGAAGGTTTCCAGCGCTTGGCGCCCACATTATAGCCTCCTTTAAGGCGTCTTGTATCTCCTTTGATATTAACTTATTAAGAAACCTCCTCACACTTCTTCTCTCTTTAATTATGTCCAATATATTCATTATTACACTCCAGTTTCGGAACGCAAAAGATTCCCATTACAAATTCATGCAAAAACAACAATCGGATTTTGCCTATTGTAAATTGTTGATAATATTGTTGCAAGTATTTAAAGCAGCTCCATTTTATAAATATCACTACAGCGACACTTTGCTGGAACCTGTCATTCTGAGAGACCATCGGGAGCGAAGAATCTCGGCCTTGTTTTGATAAGGACTGCATGGAACGTGAGATTCTTCGTCGTTCCTCCTCAGAATGACAAAGTGTCGCTGTAGTGATAAGCGACAATAAGGTGACTCGAAAAAAGTCGGTTTATGAATTTGGTACTAATTTCATACGTTGCAAAACAAGTGAAGCTCAAAATTATTAATATTTCTGATTTTTAATTGAGCGTCATTAGAAAATCTATATAAATTAGGAATTGCAAATTTATTCTTGACTAAAATGAAAAAGCCGGCGATAATGAAGATTTTGACAATTTTGACACATTTTCACCCAATTAAATATAAATGTCTTATAACATGCAAGAATTAGCAAAAAAAGCAGGTGGTACATTCCGTTTTACTACCCTATTAATAAGACGGGCAAGGGAATTGGCTAATAATGCGCCAATATTAATTGATTCAGATTCGAACGACCCTGTCGAGATTGCACTTGAGGAATTTGCTAGTGGCAAGATCTCTTTAGTTGATGATGAACTAAAAAAAATAGAGTAGGGAACTTAATCATTCCAAATATTGTTAACCTGAATAAAGATTTGCAAGCCAAAAACGTAATCTGGAGATTTTTACATGATTAATGTTAAACATCTAACAAAACGTTATGTGAATATTGCGGCAGTGGACGATATATCTTTCTACGTAGGGGAAGGCGAGATTGTCGGACTGCTCGGCCCAAACGGTGCTGGTAAGACAACCACTATGCGAATATTAACTTGCTTTATGCCTGCAACCGAGGGAGTTGCAACCGTAGCCGGCTATGATGTGTTTACTGATTCATTAAATGTACGCCAACAGATTGGATATTTACCAGAGAATGTTCCACTTTACCTAGATATGAGAGTAAAAGAATATCTAATGTTTCGCGCCAAACTTAAATATATACCCAGAAGAGAAAGAAAAAAGAAAATAGATTATTGTCTCGAAATGTGTGGAATATCAGATGTGCAAAATCAGATCACAGGTACTTTATCTAAAGGATACAGACAGAGAGTTGGCCTTGCCGATACTCTAATCCACGACCCAAAAATCTTAATTCTCGATGAACCCACCATTGGACTTGATCCCAATCAAATAAGGCAAATTAGGCAAGTGATTAAAGACTTAGGTCAAAAGCATACCATTTTGCTATCAACACACATTCTCCCCGAAGTGGAAATGATCTGCGACAGGGTCATGATAATCAACAAAGGTAAGATAGTAGCAATGGATACACCAAAAAACCTAATGAAGCAATTAAAGAGTAGCGCAAATGTTGTCTTGGAAATAAGAGGTGACGGAGAAAAGATAAAAGATAGTTTATCCAATATAGGCGGTGTACGTTCAGTAGTATGGAAAGAAAAGGGAGATGCAAATGAATTTGTTGTCGAGGCAGTGGGAGGCAAAGATATAAGAGAAGATATATTTAAGTGCATTGTGAAAGATAATTATACGCTGCGTGAAATGAAACGGCAGATCGTTACTTTAGAAGAAATCTTTCATCAAATCACTACCAAGGAAACGGAGGGAGATTCAGACAATGCGTAACGTGTCCACTATTTTTCAACGTGAAATAACATCCTACTTTTTTTCACCAATAGCATACGTCGTAATTTCTGTTTTCCTTATTGCATCAGGATTCTTCTTTGCTGGTAATTTACAATTCTGGCAGGAAGCTTCCCTAAAAGGCAGCCTGGATTCAATTCAATTTTTCCTCCTGTTACTTACACCCGTAATTACTATGAAACTCTTTTCAGAAGAAACAAAATCTGGAACGATTGAGACGCTAATGACTTCTCCGGTTTCAGATTTTGATGTAGTTTTTGGTAAATTTCTCGCTGCCCTAAGCTTGTATATTGTAATGATTTTACCGACATGGATATTTGTCTTATTCCTGACTATTTTTGGGAATCCAGACTTCGGACCAATTTTCTCAAGTTATATAGGCTTAATTCTTATGGGAGGACTCTTTGTCTCTGTTGGCTTACTTGTATCATCGTTAACGAGAAATCAAGTTGTTGCTGCCGTAATTGGGATAGTTTCATTAATAATCCTCTGGGTTGTTGGTTTTTTAAGTACATATGGTGAAGGCTGGTTTTACGAGACGCTTAGATATATTGGAACCTATGACCATTGGGAATCCTTTACAAAAGGCATTGTAGATACAAAGGATGTAATTTACTATCTAAGTTTTTCAGCATTACTTTTGTTTATTACGGTACGAAATGTTGAAAGTAGAAAATGGAGGTAGATAAATCATTGAACACTGAAGAAGTAAAAATGCCAGAACAACAACAGGGTATGCGGAAGAAAAAGACCATAATCGGGGCTAATGTAATTTTTATGATTTTTATTTCTATAGCCATATTCGTCTTTGTTAGCTATATCAATGATAGACATTATTATCGTTTTGACTTCACTGCATCTGGAAAATATACGTTATCCAGTAAGACAAAAAAAATACTAAAAAACCTCGAACAACCGATTTTTGTAACCACACTTCTGGTACAAAACCAGGACTATCGTTTTTATGGGCAAATCTTGGATATACTTAAAGAATATAAGTACGTATCAGACAAGATAACGGTTAATCAATTAAACCCTTTGACCGATCGTACCAAGATAACAGAACTGGCAGAAAAGCTCAAAATGGATCTGGAGCAATTGCAATTGAATTCAATAATCTTTGCATGTGGAGACAAGAGTAAACACGTACAGCAAGCAGAAGTAATTGAAAGAGAATTTCCTTTTAAGTTTAAAGGAGAAGAAATCTTTACATCTGCGATCCTAAACGTAACACAAGAAAAGCAAACTACCGTCTATTATGTCAAAGGGCATGGGGAAAGAGATTTAGAAGATTTCGAACGTGCCGGTTTAGGAAATCTGGCAAATGCGATAAAACGTGCTAATTATAACGTCATACCCCTTGATCTGTTAAAAAAGAAGCAAGTCCCTGAGAATTGCGATATACTCTTCATTGCCGGGCCAACAAAGAGTTTCTCAACTGAGGAAACAAACTACATTCGCAACTACCTTGGAACTTCAGCAAGATTATTAAACGAGAAGGGTGAACTTAAGGAAGGTAAATTACTCTTAATGCTAGAACCTGCTTTAGGCGCTAATAAACCATCCGGTTTAAAGGCATTACTCGGAGAATATGGTGTAGTGGTTAGAGATGATGCAGTTGTATATAACAAAGTAAATATGCCCCTTTTTGGTATGCAAACAGTTGTAAAAATATATATAAGTGATGATAAGTACTTAGAACATGAAATAACAAAAGGTATCGAAAAACTTACGACAGTATTTTATGGCTCATGTGTACTCAGCCTTGCTCCATTGACAGATACAATGGCTTTCTCAGCAAAAGCTATCGTGCAGGCTCCTGATCAAAGTTGGGGTGAGACGGAAATAGCTGGTAAAAAAAGACCGAGTTATGATGAAGATTCAGATGTTGCCTCTCCAATTACACTGGCAATAGCAGCCGAGCTGAGAGAACCAGAGGCAAATACAAATGAAGCGCTCACAGCTCCCCCACATGCCACAAAGGCTTTTGCCGGTATCGGGAAAAAGGGATCACGTATTGTGGTCTTCGGCGATACAGATTTTGCTGCAAATGCATTTTCTGACAATCCAGGGAATCAAGACCTTATCTTAAATGCCATAAGCTGGCTGGCACGCAGGGAAAAAGAGCTAGGAATATCGGCCAAGGCTCCTGACATCAGAAGGACTGTTATTAAACCAGGACAACTAACTGTTATAACTTGGCTGTCTATAGCAGGACTACCATCTATCGGAATATTAATTGGCGGTTTCGTCTGGTGGAGAAGAAGAAGATAATCGGAGACTTGGAATAATATGAAGTTTAAGACAACCATAATCCTCTTAATAATAGCAGCCATCGGAGTAGCATACATTTTTCTGTATGAAAGGAAACAATACAGGACAGAAGAATGGGTGCTAAGGCAACAAATGGTCCTACCGGACTACAAGGTAGGCCAAATCAATAAAATTGAGATTAAAAAAGAGAAGGGTTCAATAGTCCTTGAGAATGTTGACGAAGAACATTGGAGAATGCTGGAACCTCTTCAGATAAGAGCTGATAAATCTGAAGTGACAGACATTCTTTCTCAATTTGAGTTTTTGGGAAAGATAGGGACTGTCAAAGAGGGTGAAGTAGAGAACTTTAACTTGAAAAATTACGGTCTTGAAAAACCGCAAATTGTTGTCCATCTCTGGAAAAAAAGGGGTGGAACTTTAAAGGATATTGATGAGACAACAATAGGTGCTGAACCTAAATATACCATTAATATTGGTGATAAGCTGGCTGCAGGTCAAAATGATGTCTACATAAATGTGGAAGGAAACAAAGATGTTTTTGTTGTTACAGGAAAAATATTGGAAAAAGTTAATAAAGGCATAAACGATTTGAGAAATAAATGGGCCTTTGAGTTTGATAAAGATGCGATAGAAAGGGTTAAAATTCAAAGTGGTTCAAAAGACCCTATAGTGTGTTCCAAGGTAGATCAGCTCTGGTGGCTGTCACAACCTATTTCAGACCGTGGTGACAGCGAAAGGATCAGAGGCATTCTCAATGAATTAAAAAATATGAAGATTGATAAAACAGATTTTGTATCGGATAGTAAAGACGATATATCTAAATATGGTTTAGACAAGCCAAGGCTTACGGTTAGTATTGGCTACAAAGATAAATCGCAAAGCATTCTCCTGGGACACAATCTGGACAACAAGGTTTATGCAAAGCGTGACGGCGAAAGTTCCATTTTTTTCTTACACGATGTTGTCATTCGTGACCTTGATTTAGAACCAAACGATTTACGTGACAAACAACTGTTGAGATTCGATTCGATTGGAACTTATGGGATTGAAAAAGTAGACCTGAAATATCCTGATACTACACTAACAATGGAAAAGACCAAACAGTATGATTGGATGATTAAGGCCCCCACTGAAATTCTGGCCGATAGAGACACAGTCAGGGAATTTATTGAGAAGATTAAGGATCTTCAAATTCAAAATTATGTTGACGATAGTGGTGAAAATTATGATGAATATGGTTTAGGAAAACCTCTTGTTGAAGTCTCGGTTTTCAGAAAAATTGGAGAAGGCGAAATCGTAAAATTTATGATTGGAAAAACCGATGAAGATGGTGGCTTGTGTTACGTAAGAAGAGATGGAGAAGATGCCGTATATTCTGTACCTACAGAAAACTTCTACGATGTAGCCGCAGGTGGATTTCTCGCATTTAGAGATAAAATAGTCTTGGAATTTCCTAAAGAAAATGCACAAAAGCTAGTTATCGATAGGGATGGAAAAACTTTTGTATGTCAGAAGGAAGTGGATAATGTAGAAAAATGGTTTTTAATCAGTCCCGTTAACGCAGAAGCAGACACCGATGCTGTAAATCAGGTGGTCTGGAACTTATCATTTTTTAAGGTTGACAAACTTGTCGCTCTGTCAGCAGAAGACCTGGGTAAATATGGGCTTGACAGCCCCAGTATAAAAGTCTCTGTGACGTATGAGGATTCTGGCAGTACCGAAGGTGACGAAGTAATCCTTGGTGAGAAAGAAGACTTAATAAAACCAAAAGAGAAAATTACAAGAACACTGTTAGTCGGGAGAAAATTAGAGCCGGAGAGAGATAAGACAAATTACTTCGCAAAACTAGCTGATGAAGATTTAATATTTCAAATAGGCTGGCCAGACGTCAGGGATTACAGCATAGAACTTGCATCAAAGTCACTGTTTGATTTTGACACCTCACAAGCAAATTATCTAAAGATAAAATACCCAGAAAAGGAATTGTCTTTACAAAAAAATGAAGATAAGAAATGGAAAATGATACAGCCTGAAGAAAAATTATTGGAAGGAAACTTTGCAGACCGTGTACTAAACGCAATGAACGTCTTAAAGGCTGAGTCTGTCGTTCAATATTCAAGTGATAATCTATCAGAATTTGAACTTGACAACCCAAAGTTTAGCGTAACCGTAGGCTTTAAAGAAGGTGAAAATTCATTACTGGTAGGCAAAATAAAAGATACTGATTATTTTGTTATGAATAAGCCTCTAAATTTCATATACCGAGTAAGAAAAGATAAGATAGAAGATCTCATAAATCAAAAAGGGTTGCCTGAAGTTCAATAATTTTCAGACCTCAAAGGATTAAGTTTTCTGCTTCTGAAAATTTCCAACCATGATGCAATCAAAAGATATTAAAAATATTACGGACATCATTAAGGAAGAAAGTTACGTCCTTTCTAATTTAATTGATGAGATCGGGAAGGTAATTGTAGGGCAAAAATATCTCATAGAAAGATTATTAATTGGAATTTTGGCAAATGGTCATATCCTGTTAGAAGGCGTCCCCGGGTTAGCAAAAACCCTTTCTGTAATGTCACTGGCAAAAGCCGTTCGGGCAAAGTACCAAAGGATTCAATTCACTCCTGATCTCTTACCAGCAGACCTTATAGGCACACTTATTTACAATCCTCGTGATGGTGAATTTACCACAAAAAAAGGACCTATCTTTGCAAATATCGTCCTCGCTGACGAAATAAACAGGGCGCCTGCAAAGGTTCAAAGTGCACTTTTGGAATCCATGCAGGAAAAACAGGTAACGATCGGTGATAAAACATTTAAACTCGAAGAACCTTTCCTCGTCCTTGCAACACAAAATCCTATTGAGCAGGAAGGCACATACCCTCTGCCAGAAGCACAGATTGATCGTTTCATGTTAAAATTAAACATAACCTATCCTAGTAAAACAGAAGAACGTGAGATTCTGGAAAGAATGGCCTTAACAAATACAAATAAAAACATAAACGCAATAATCTCTCCCCAAGATATAAAACGCTTACGTTCAGTAGTCGACCAAATTTATATTGACGACAAGATAAAGGATTACATAGTTGACCTGGTATTTGCCTCTAGGGAACCCCAAAAATACAATCTTGATCTAGATGAATTTATCGAATACGGCGCATCTCCCAGGGCAACCATTTATCTCACTATTGCAGCAAAAGCCTATGCCTTTCTCAAAGGTAGAGGTTATGTTACTCCACAAGACGTGAAATCCATAGGTATGGATGTGCTGCGGCATCGAATAATCATAACATACGAAGCTGAGGCAGAAGAAATGACCTCAGAAAAGATTATACAAAACATCTTTGATAATATAGAAGTTCCGTGACAGCATTAAATCTTTAATTATTATACTGAGAAAATTAGGAGAATTAATATGAAGACTATTTACATAATTTTTTTAGTAATTTTCGCATTATCGATTATCCAAAGCTGTGCTACTTTAGACAAAACTGCCAAAGAAAAACAAGAAGTGGAAACTGCAGTAGTTGATGAAGAAGTATATAAGGATGTTCAAGAACTTAAAGCAATGCTTGGCTACGAGCCTAAGGATACAGGCTCTTTAGATAAAGAGAAGCTAAAACAACCTATCGAGCTTGGAATGAACTTAAAGCAGGTACAGGAACGATTTCCTGCGCCTGACAAATTCGAATACGACCCCATGACAAACAAGAAAGTAACTATGCTTTCAAGGGCAGCAGCAGGCGGGCGTTTTACCTTCTTTTTTTACGAGGACAAACTATATAAAATTGTTACTATAAAGAATTGGAAAAATTTTACTATACAGTTTGCAGAAGATAATATAAATAGTTTTACGAAGATCTTTTTAGAAAGCCATGGCGAACCTGATGCGATGGAAGCAGACGAGATGCATAAAAAAATGACGTGGTTAAAAAAAGATTTGGAAATAACACTTGAAGAGTTTAGTCTGATGACACATCAGGGACTTAATAGAGTATTATCACTTGTGTATGCGGACAGAAACATTAGCCTACTGGCAAAAAACGATGAATCATTTGAATTATACAAAACAAAACGGAAGGATAGGGTTATAGATCAATAGAATGTGTTTTGCTCCTTACAAAAACATGTCTGGTCCGTCCGACATGCTTTTTGTCTTGCTGTCGAGCCTAGTCTCCAACTAAGTAAATCACCACTTGCTACCTGCATACCATTCTGACCACGGTTCCCACTCAACATATTTACCACCATCTGACAGCCAATACTGCTGCCCTTCTCTCCAACGCATACTTTCTATATAATCTGTAGATCTTGTCTGAGTCTGCTTTACCTTTGCATAAAAATAGCAGTCTACTTGATGGAAATTGATCTTTTTTTTGTCATGCACCTCTGTAAGCTCAAGGTCTTCCATGGTAAGAGTATTTGATTTTAGCTTTTCCTCATCAACAACAACTTCGTATGTAGTTATCTCTTTTACCCTTACGGTAACACCTTTAGGTTTTTGAGCTGGAATATCAATTGGATTTTCTGATGGTGCAAATGGCATATGCCAGCTATCTGGTGGCTTTCTAATAAAGTCCCTCGACTCCTCCGCCCGAATAATCCCGTTAATTGTGAGATTTAATATAATAAAGATAAATAAAACTGTCATTGGAGTTACAAATCTTTTAAAATTGTTTTTCATCTTTTCACCTTTCCTTTTAAAAACTCGTACTATTTATATGAATTTAATTAATCAAATTAATCTCTAAATTTTACATTAAAAACAATAATTGTCAATAAATTCCTTGTATTATAAGAACTTTACCAAACTTTTGATTCTAAATTGACGCATCAAAAAATATTTGTTGAAATGGCAGTGAAAATCAGGTAGAAATAACTCTTTAAATTATGGCAACTTTTAGTCATACAAATGGTTATTGAAAATGGTGAAGATAAAATTACCCGGTGGTATCGAAAGAAAATATAAAGATAAAGTAACTGTTAGGAATGTGGCTAATGATATTTCTACCAAGAATCATGGGTCGGCAATTGCAGGCAAGCTCAATAGTACGCTTGTAGACCTTGATTATGCGATTGAGACAGATACAAAATTAGATCTCGTAATGGATAATTCTGAAGAAGGCCTTGAAATACTCAGACACAGTACTGCTCATGTTATGGCCCAGGCCGTTACTCGCTTGTATCCGGATGTTAAACTCGGTATAGGTCCTTCCATCAAGGACGGATTCTATTATGATTTTGATTTGGGAAGAACGCTGACCCAGGAAGACCTTGAAAAGATAGAAGAGGAGATGAAAAGGATTATTGGGGCAGATGAGCCATTTAAACGCTCAGAAGAACCTCGTGAGGATGCCATAAAAAGGATGGAAAAATTAAACCAGCGGTATAAAGTGGAACTCATCAAAGGTCTGCAAGACCAAACTGTTTCTTTCTATACACAGGGTGATTTTATCGATCTATGCAAAGGTCCACATGTGTCCAGCACTAAGAAGATTGGGGCCTTTAAACTCCTAAGCGTTGCAGGAGCATACTGGCGTGGAAAAGAAACCAATCCGATGCTTCAGAGGATTTATGGTACGGTATTTACAAGTAAGAAAGAATTAGATAAACACCTTAAGCTTTTAGAGGAGATAAAAAAACGTGATCATAGAAAGATTGGTGTAGCATTAGATCTTTACAGCTTTCAAGATAATGGTGGCGCTGGCCTCGTTTTCTGGCATCCAAAAGGAGGCGTAATCAGGAACATTATTGAAACATTTTGGAGGGAAGAACACTATAAGCGTGGTTACGACTTAATTTACAGCCCTCATATTGCGAAAATAGACCTCTGGGAAAAAAGCGGCCATCTGGATTTCTATAAAGAGAGTATGTTTTCCCCTATAGATGTGGAAGGGCAGGAGTATATTTTAAGGCCAATGAATTGTCCTTTTGCAATACTTATGTATAAAACAAAGATACGTAGTTACCGTGATTTACCCTTAAGATGGGGAGAGCTTGGTACTGTATATAGATACGAGAGGTCAGGCGTGTTACACGGACTCTTGCGAGTTCGTGGTTTCACTCAGGACGATTCCCATATCTTCTGCAGACCGGATCAATTAAAGGATGAGATAGTAGGCGTTATAGATCTAGCACAGTATATGCTTGAGAGCTTCGGATTTGAAGAGTACGAAATAGAACTTGCAGTCAGAGGCATGGGGGAAGAGGAAAAATATATAGGCGACAACGAAAAATGGGTTCTCGCTGAAGAAGCCTTAAGATCTGCCCTTGAAGAGAAGGAGCTGGATTTTGTGAGAATGGAAGGTGAGGCAAAATTTTACGGCCCTGCAATCGATATAAAGATCAAGGATGCACTGGGCAGAGGTTGGCAGGGGCCAACTATTCAGGTAGATTTTAATCTGCCTGAAAGATTCGATGTTAATTATATTGACACAGATGGTTTGCAGCATAAAGTAGTAATGGTACACCGCACGGTACTTGGCGCTATGGAGAGATTTCTCGGATGTTTGATAGAACATTATGCCGGCGATTTCCCTCTTTGGTTGGCGCCAACACAGGTTAGGATACTTCCCATAACAGACAATCACAATGATTATGGCATCAGAATAAAGAATAAGTTATCAGAGATGGGGATTCGTTCAGACTGTGATTTGAGGAATGCGAAGATAGGTTATAAGATTAGAGAAGGTACTTTAGAGAAAATCCCATATCTTCTTATTATAGGTGATAAAGAAATAGAAGAAGAAACTGTATCGGTAAGAAGTCGAAAAAAGGGTAATGAGGGTCCGATACCTTTATCGCAATTTATAGAATGTGTTGAAAAGACAGTAAAAGATAAAGCTTAGTTCTTACTTCAACTGAATTTTTTTAAGAATGGAGGTGATGTTATATCCCGCCGAGATACATAAGGATTAATCAACGGATATCTGCTACAAATGTGAGGCTTATTGATGAAAATGGTGTTCAGCAAGGTATAGTAAAAAAGGTGGATGCTCTTAAGAGGGCAATGGAGTTGAGTTTGGATTTGGTTGAGGTCTCACCAGATACCGATCCGCCAGTTTGTCGTATTCTAAGTTATGGCAAATATAAATACAAGCAGAGTAAAAAAGTTCACAAAAAACATCGCGGAGTTCAATTAAAGGAAATTAGAATAAGGCCAAAAATTGGCGAACATGATCTTCAGACAAAGATCAAACAGGCAAGGAAGTTTCTTGAGAGGAAGGATAGAGTACTCGTAAACATGATGTTCAGGGGGCGTGAGATGGCACATAGGGACATGGCCCAAGATGTATTTGGGAAATTCTCAGAAGCCCTGGATGATATCGCTAAAGTAGAAACACAGGCAAGAAGCAAAGGTCGAAGCATGGGTATTATCCTGTCGCCAAAGTAAATTTAAGTAGAAAGGAGGTTATAATGCCTAAATTAAAAACTCATAGTGGTCTTAAGAAGAGGGTTAAAGTTTCTCCTAAAGGTAAGATCAAAAGACAGAAGGCATTTTCAAGCCATCTAATGTCAGGGAAAAGCGGAAACCGCCGAAGGAAGCTAAGGAAAAAAACCCTTGTCACAAAAAATTATACGAAGGTAATGTTACGTTCATTAGGAAAAAGTTAATAGAAATCTCGAAATAAAAACATAAGAAAGAAGGTCTAAGAATGCCAAGAGCAAAAAAAGGTGCAGCAAGAAAGAGTGCCAGAAAAAGAGTCCTAAAAGCTACTAAAGGATATTGGGGTGGTAGAAGCAAGCTCTACAGTAAGGCAAGTGAAACTTATGTACGAGCAATGGCCTATGCCTTTAGGGATAGAAAACGCAAAAAAAGAGACTTCAGAAGACTGTGGATAATACGCATAAATGCGGCCGCTAAACAACGGGGGATGAATTATAGTCGGTTCATCAATGGATTAACAAAAGCCAATGTTGAAATTGACAGAAAGATGTTATCAGAGGCAGCGGTTAATGATCCGACGGCATTTGATGAATTAGTTGAATTATCAAAGCAGCATGTCTAGTTAATTTTTCCATATCCCACAAGGATTAGATTGTGTAGGTAAAATTTTTTAACTTCAAGAGATTGTATAAATTCCAATACGTCAATGTCTATTCCACTTCCCTCCAATTTTACTTTTTAGCTCTACTTGAAATAGTTCTTTCCCGTAATATTTCTTCAGACAATTCATCTTCTTTTGAAATTGATTCTTATGCAAGAACGGTTAAGTGAATTACAAAATCAGGCAAAGGGCGATTTAGCAAAGGCTAAATCGCTAGATGAAGTTGAACAGGTAAGGACCAAATATCTTGGAAGAAAAGGCGTTATTAACGAAATAATAAAGGCTATCCCAAGCTTACGTCCTGAACAGAGGTCAACTATAGGGAAATCAGCAAACAAGCTTAAGCAGGAGATTAGTAAATGGATAGAAGAGACAAAAGGGAAATTTGTCGTTGAAGAACGTGCTTCAGGTGCTAAAGAGTTGTTTGATTTGTCATTACCGGGTAAACAAAAACCCTATGGACAAAAACATCCTATTACGCAAGCTATCGATGAAATTAAAGGGATCTTTAGCAAACTGGGTTTTGACATTGAGTACGGTCCAGAAGTCGAACTCGAATATTACAACTTTGATGCCTTGAATATCCCACCGGACCATCCGTCAAGAGAAGACTTTGATACATTTTATCTGCTTGCCCCCAGTGCTAGCCCCTATGCTTCCTTGCGGAAGCAAGGAATAGGGGCTGTGGGGGAAGGAGGGGACAACAAACTCCTTTTAAGGAGCCAGACCTCAACGGTGCAAATAAGGGTAATGAAAGAGAATAAACCCCCTATCAGGATGATTGCCCCGGGGAAAGTATTCCGTCCAGATACAGTTGATGCCCGTCATGCCTCCATGTTTCATCAGATCGAGGGTTTAATGGTAGATGAAGGCGTCAGCTTCAGTGATTTAAAATTTATTTTAACCTTCTTTGCCAAAGCATACTTCGGACAAGATATAAAAATGAGATTTCGCCCTTCTTTCTTCCCCTTCACCGAACCAAGTGCAGAGGTAGATATTTCGTGCTCTATCTGTAAGGGAAAAGGATGTAGTGTCTGCGCTTACGGCGGTTGGGTTGAGGTATTGGGTGCAGGTATGGTAGACCCCAATGTCTTTGAGGCAGTCGGTTACGATGCTGAAAAGTATACGGGGTTTGCATTTGGTTTGGGTGTGGAAAGACTAGCAATGCTCAGGTATGGAATAGATGACATCAGGCTTTTCATCGAAAATGATATGAGATTCTTATCACAATTTTAAAACTATGAAAGTAAGTTACAACTGGCTTAAGGATTACGTTAAACATAACTTCTCCGTAAGGGAATTATCCGAGAGGTTGACAAATATTGGACTGGTAGTTAACACCACAACTCCCATAGATAAAGATTTCGTCCTTGATATTGAGGTAACCTCAAACAGGCCTGATTGTCTGGGATTTATTGGAATAGCAAGAGAGGTTGCCGCCGTTGCTCGCAATGAACTTATTATTCCAGATGTGGATTATGCCACAATAAGCGAAGACATAAAAGATATAACTAATATTACCGTAAAAGATAAGGAATTGTGCCCGAGGTACACTGCACGAATTATAAAAAATGTAAGTATAGGACCATCACCCGAATGGCTTCAAAAAAGAATAAATACTATCGGACTACGTCCCGTAAATAATATAGTGGACATTACAAATTATGTCTTAATGGAATCGGGTCAACCATTACATGCCTTTGATTTTGATAAGCTGAGTGGGGAAAAGATCGTTGTCAGACGTGCACTTAATGGGGAAGTTATGATGGCAATAGATGGTAGTAAGTGCAAACTTACATATGATATGCTGGTGATTGCAGACTCGCGTAAGCCAGTTGCCATTGCAGGCGTAATGGGAGGAAAAGATACAGAAGTTACTGATACTACAAAAAACATCCTTTTAGAAAGCGCATTCTTTGAACCAAGAAATGTCAGAAGGACTTCAAGGAAATTGGGAATCCGGACAGATTCTTCTTATCGTTTTGAGCGGCGCGTAGACCCTGCATGCGTTGACTGGGCATCAAGGAGAGCTGCAAAGTTGATCCAGGAGATAGCTGGTGGAGAGATTGCAAAAGGAGTAATTGATAGGAATTACCTTAAGAAGGAAAAGACAAAGGTTACGCTAAGGATACCCAGGTTAAATAGTTTATTGGGTATCCATATTGAAAAGGATTTAGTGAAAGACATTATGGAGCGTTTGCAGTTCAAGATAATTTCTGAAACAAAGACCAGTCTTAAGGTAAATGTCCCCACCTTCAGGGGAGACGTTTACCGTGAGATAGATTTGATAGAGGAGATAGCCAGGATTCATGGGTACGATAGTATACCTATAAAAAGTAACATCGGACTTAAGCTGATTAAAGAGAACAAGTTTGACGTAATTGCAGAAAAGGTAAGAAACATTATTTCAGGATTTGGTTTTAGTGAGGTTATCACTGAAAGCATTGTCGGTAACTCGCAAAATCAACACGACTCTATTTGGTCTGATAACAACAGTATAAAGATTATGAATCCCATACGACAAGACGAAGATCTTCTAAGAAAGACACTGATACACAATCTCCTGAAGGTAAAGAAGCATAATCAAAACTACGGTATAGAGAAGACACAGATTTACGAATTATCCAAGGTGTATTTGCCACTAAAAGACAAGATGCCGAAGGAAAAGGAATGTCTGTGCATCCTTGGAGAGGAAGGATTTTTGTCCTTAAAGGGTGTTGTCGAGGCAATACACAAACACCTTAATATTGCACACGTGCTTGAGAGTACACCTTATAGATCTGATTTATTCAGTCCGGAAAAATCCGCAGAGCTCAAGCTGGATGGTAAGGTTTTAGGATACATTGGCGAATTAAGTAGTAATACAACCAAAGGCTATGATTTCAGGAGTACACCATGTATCACAGAATTGAATTTTAACATGCTTGTGGATATGGCCAACCTTGAAAGTTCATTCCAGAAGATTCCATCATTTCCCACGATGACAAGAGATTTAGCGATCGTAAGTGATGAAAAGATTGCGTGGGCAGACATAAAGAGATGTATTGAGTCACTTAAGATAGATTACGTCGATGGCATAGAATTTTTTGACGTATACAGGGGTAAGCAGGTAGAAAAGGGTAAGAAGAGCATCGCCTTCAGGTTGATATTCAGGGCTGATGATAGAACCCTGAAGAGCGAAGAGGTGGACGCATTACAGGAAAAGATTCTTGAGAACCTCAACAATACCCTTGGCGTAAAACTCCGCACATAAAATCAACTTTAGCTAAATAAGCAAAAAAAGGTTGCATTTTCATAATTGTTCTATATTATGACAGAAAGCTGTGGATGCAATTTCTTATTACTCACCTTAAGTCAACGTGTCATTAAACTTAATAACCGGGGATAGCTGTTAATAAATACTAAAAGCTATTGATGCCTGGATAACATCTTCACTTCTTAGCCGCTTCAATACTTTACGGCATCCTTTTCCGGTTCTGGAGTCTTCACTATGGAAGAAGCTAAAAAAGAATTTAATTTGCGGATAACGGGAGATGGCGTGGCAGTCTTGCTGGACTGTGATGTAACCACCAATGAGCTTGACTCGTTAGTGGTTGCTCTAGGTAAAGAACTTAAAAAACTTGGCATTAAAGATCCGCCAGACCAGAAACAATTAAAGCAACAACTCCATCATGCCGCTAAGGAAAATCCCCACTTAGTAGACTTTGTTCTCATCAAAGGCAAGCCACCTGTTCCACCTCAACATGGACGGGTCGACTGGGCGGATGACTTCTTCAGTACCGGTTTTGTTATAGACAAGAAGACAGGTAGGGCAGACTATCGACAAAAAACAGCACATGAATCCGTTACTAAGGGTACGTTGCTGGCTCGTCAAATTCCTGTCAAGGAAGGGAAAGACGGCCAGAATGTCTACGGAAAGCCAATCCCCGCCGAAAAACCCATAGAGTACTATCCAGAGGTTGGGGAAAACGTGCGTTTTAGCACGCAAGAAAACGCCTACTACGCTAACACAGATGGGCGAGTTCGCCTGGTCAATGATGTTCTTTCTGTGGATGAGGTATACGTAATTCAGGGAAATGTTGATATCACAACAGGAAATATTTCACATACAGGTGCCGTTGTGGTCAATAAGGACGTACTCAATGGTGCAAAGATTGAAGCTGTTGGTAAGATCGAAATCCATGGTATCATAGAAAATGCGGAGATACGGACGAGCGGTGATCTTGCCGTTCATGGTGGCATAAGACAATCGGAGGATCAAATGGTCGTGGTTGAAGGTAGTATTCATGCAAAGTTTATTGACGGCGGGTATATTCAGGCCAATGGAGACATTGTTGTTGAGAGTGAGATCGTTAATTCCACTGTGAAGACACTCGGATCTGTAATTACACCTGACGGCCATATAGTAGGCGGAGAAACAGTTGCCCTCAAAGGTATTTATGTTGGGCATGCAGGCAGCAAGGCTTATACTCCCACGATGCTTGTTGCGGGGGAAAATTTTAGTATTGGAAACAAATTATCTTTAAGTAAAAAGAAAATCAAGAGGATCGAAGAGGGACTGACGAAGCTTAAATCTTTTGTAGATAAACTTAGGGCCAAACCCGAATCGATTTCCGCACATGGCCAGGAAGAATACGAACAAAAACAGGCTAGGATCTCCGAGGCGGAGCAAGAACTGCAAAGCTTAATTGGAGAGGTGGAGGATGTCAAGGCAAAAGCCCTAAGTGCTGCCAAAAATCTCATAGTAGTGGAAAAGAAACTCTATCCGAAAACGACACTTTGCCTTGGCGACGAAAAGTTAATCATCGATGAAGAGTACACCGGACCGATTCGTGCTGAGATTGTTAAGGGAGAAATCAAACTTAATTAAAGACAAACACTTGTTTATTTGAGTATTTCTAATAACATAAACTTTAATGTGGATTGTTGATCAATAATCAATTTTCAATACCTTATATTTGAGTATACCTGCGGGAGCTTTTACGTCTACTTCTTCATTCACTTTGCGACCCAATAACGCCGTAGCAAAAGGTGAGGTTGCCAATATTTTGCCATTTAAGGGATCATCTTCACCAGCGCCTACCAATTCATAATTTTCAATATCTCCTGAATCCAGGTCTTTGATTTCGATTTTTGCCCCAAAATGGATAGCATCATTTGGAATGTTGGAGGAATCTACAATCTCGGTCCTTGCAAGCTTATCCTGAAGACTACGAATCTTTGCCTCAAGCAATCCCTGTGCCTCCCTTGCTGCATCGTATTCAGCGTTTTCACTAAGGTCACCATGTGTTCGGGCCTTTCCAATTGCAGCTTCAATCTCAGCTCTCTTTACGTGTTTCAACTCATCTAGCTCTTTTTTTAGCTTCTCATAACCCTCTTTTGTCATATACACCTTTTCCATTTTATCCTCCCAAGTTAATTAGCCGCAAATAGCACTATTTATCAATAATTAGGGACACCAATTATTTAGTTAAATATTATTTCCTTGGGTCTTTGCGAGAGAATCAACAATCGTCAATCGTAATTCATAATTCGTAAATCCCAAATTAATACCCCCCCCTATTCACCCATAATCTTTACCAGAACCCTCTTTCTCCGTCTGCCGTCAAACTCCCCGTAGAATATCTGTTCCCAGGGGCCGAAGTCCAGTTTGCCTCCGGTTATAGCTACGACGACCTCGCGTCCCATTACCTGCCGTTTAAGATGTGCGTCACCATTATCCTCGCCCGTATTGTTATGACGGTACTGTGAGATTGGCTCATGCGGCGCTAGCTTCTCTAACCACTCTTCATAGTCCTGATGGAGTCCTGACTCATCATCATTTATAAAGACGGATGCTGTGATATGCATGGCATTCACCAGAACGAGACCTTCTTTTACATCACTTTCTTTAAGGCAAGTATTGACCTGAGGTGTAATATTTATAAATTCCCTCCTTTTACGGATATTGAACCAAAGCTCTTTACGATAGCTTTTCATTTTTTGGCCTCCTTTTTATATTATGTTTGCTGAATTCTAAATTTTACATTATTCAAAAACAAGTGTTAATTTCCAGATGCAATATTAAACCGTATATGTATAATCTTATATACTTTAAAGGAATATCTGGAAAACGCCGTACAATAGGCATCTTAATGTATTGTATTTATGAAAATTGTCTAAAATGATCAAAACTAAATTAACCATTATTATCATCTTGTTATTTATCATACTCCCGGGATGTCTGCGCAACCCGGGGTATCTGGTCAGATATGGTGAAAAAAGACTTGAGTATTTGCTTGATACTACAGATGCTTTAAAAAAAGAGTGTGACAAAAACGGTGTAGATTTGACTGAAGAAAAGATTAAGGAGAAACTCGGTAAACCAAAATGGCTAAGACCTATTTATGAGACGAATCTTGACTTAACTTCATGCAAAACACATAAAACATTACGCGACTTAAATGAAGACAAAGGTGTTTTACTAAAATATTATCCTGATGACCTATACGATGAGTTGTCAGGCAAGCATGGAAGATTAAAGAATTTGAAATTACTTTCGTATGTTTATGATAGGATGGGTTTTGAGGACCCTTCTCTAACGTTTTATATAGGAAGCCGTGAAGGTACAGTGGAAAATGAACCTAAGGTATTTGGATGGGATTATGTAGAATATGGTAATAAAAATAGATGTAACTACAATGGGGGGGAAAAGACCTTTATTAATTATAAAATCGACAGCCCTGCAGACTATTTGAGATTGCCCTATACATTTCTGATAGATACTGTCATAGGTCTCAAGCAGTTTGTGGGGGAGGTTATCAAGTCTCCGATCTCTTTTATTGAAGCAGAATTTATTGAGAATATATTTGTTGAGAAAAAGATTCCATTTTATAAGTTCAAAGGTTTTAAAGCCGCTGGAGAAGACTGGCGAAACGGAGTTACTGCTCTTACATACAGGTACAGGGTAGATGGAAAACAGGGAATACTGGCTACAACTCAAAATTTATTGGGAGAAGTCCCCCTTGTAGGTTCGTTCTTTGATCAATGGTACAGGAAAGATAGTGGTACTGCAAATAAGTTGTTTTTGACAAGGGGTATTTATGGTGGTGATGACTCTGCCCAGAATATGGCTCTGTGGGTTCATTATTTAACAAACCCACCAGAGAAATTTACCCAATATGAAATGGTAAACCACCCCTCCTCCCCTCCTTCGCAAGGAGGGGATAAAGGGGAGGTAATAACCTCCAAAAGAATTCCACTTGCTTTTGAGCCATTACAACCAGAACGACAAAATCAAACAGATGGGAAAGAAGAAGACTGTTTTCATGTAAAAGTAATACCATATAGATATGGAGGTATCGTTGACGTTTTTTGGGCTGTGCTTAATCTTTCACATGGTTGTGCCTATGAAATGGCATCAGAGATTGTTTCAAAATGCGATGTACATCCGGGTGACTCTGTTCTCTTAGGTGGACATAGCGGAGGCATTCAAAGAAATATTGCAACAGCAAGGATTTTACATGATGATGGTATTAAGGTGGAGAAGATGCACGGAATTACAGGTCCTGCCATGGGATATGCTCCATGTAATAAGATAAAGGTTGTATTAAATGGCAAATTACTACAAGACATGGTTTCCGAAACATCTCTATTTCTAAGATATATTTTTTTAGATTTATTAACATTAAACATAGATTGGGACTACGATAATCGTGAGGATATACGTAAAGATGATGAATATTATAAACATAAAACCCCTGGTTTTGTTGATGGAAAAACAAGGTTAAAGTATGATGGCTTTTTATGTGATAATTTTGAGTATCTCTTCAAGTAGTTTTTGAAAGAATTAATAAATTCAGGTTTAAATTGTTCGTAAAAGTTGACATGATTTGTTAGGATAGTATAATACTTTTTTCATATAATTATAATAACTCAAAGGGGTAGAGCAGACTGTGTCATAATCCAGAAAAAGGGCATTTTGTCATTCTGAACTTGTTTCAGAATCTAATGATTCCAATAACTTAGCAACCTAAGAGATCCCGAAACAAGTTCGGGATGACAATTGTGACACAGTCTGAGAGGTCCATGGGCAAGCTCGTGGATGCCCGTCCTCCTTCCATCCGCCGCCTTCAGGCTAAGGAGCCCTCAATCCGTAGCAGGACTACTACGAAGGACTAGGGCTACGGAGGATGGAAATGTAAATTTACTTTGAGGATTTCCCCCTCTCCCTTCCCTGCCCTACGAATGCCGTCGGGTGCGGGCATAACCGTGGATATCTACAAATAACCATTAAATAAAAATGAAAAAATTAATGCATATTATTGCCTTTGCAATCCTGCTTTTTTTGGTATTTATAATAAGCCATCCAAAAAGTATCTTTGCAGAAGTTGTTGTAGTTCATGCTAATGAGGCATGGCAGCAAACTGACATAATCTTGAGGGAGCATCACACCATAACATGGCAAGTAAAAAAGGATGATTATTGGAGCTTTAATACAGAAATATTCCCCGAAGGTCATAATGCAGACGGGATACCAGTTCCTGCTCTAGAAAGTTATGCATTGCCGGGAGGAGACATAGGCATGCTCCTTGGCAAAATAGGTGACGGTCGGATTATATCAATGGGACTGTCTGGTTCAAATTACGTAGGGCCTGATGAAGGAGGTAATTATCTGTATTTGACCATTAATGATGACCTAATTGGCAAGTATGAAGGAGGATATGAAGACAATATAGGTGAAATATTGGTTACGATAACACAGACTAAAAGGGAAATGGTTAAGATAGCCATATTGTTTATTAAAGGATGTCCTGGATATACATACACAAAAAAGTATATCGAAGAGATCATTGCCGATGAAGCTATTGATGTAGAAATAAGTCTGATACAAATTGATAATGACGAAGACGCACGGAGACTACATTTTATTGGTTCTCCAACCGTAAGAGTTAATGGAATGGATGTCGAAAAGGGTTTCAGTCACACTAAAGATTATGGTGTAAGAAGTCGTATATATAATGTAGAGGGTAAGCCGTCTGGTTACCCTTCGAAGAGTATGATCAGGGGTGCAATCAAGAAGGCAATATCAATACTAGAAAAAAAATAGTGATATTTACATAATAGGGGACGAATAAATATGATTGATATGAAGGACGGCTTTATTCCAAACAGATGTACTGGAGTTTCTCGGTCTTAAGCAGGTATGGAGGTTTTTTATGAAAGGCAAGGGAAAGCAAAAAAACCTTTTTGGCTATGATAAGTTGGTTATTAACGGGATGTACAGGTTTATTAGACACCCTATGTATTTTGGGGTCTCTCTGGTTTTTTTATTCAATCCGTTTATTAGTTTACTTACATTGGCGGATAGAATTTGTGCGGTAAGCTACCTTTTTATTGGTACATTTTTTGAAGAAAAAAGAATGCTAAGGGTTTTTGGAAACGAGTATAGAGTCTATAAAGAAAATGTACCAGGATTCATTTCTTACAAGACTATAGCTGTAAGGAAATCTCGGGTTGATTAAGGCTACAAAATATATATGTATATAAGAGCGAAGATAGCAAAAACAGTAAAGTAACCGGCAATTGTTGATTTTGTTAATACGTGTCTAGTTTTCTTTGAAATTAGGTAAAAGAAATAAACGCTTCCAACAAATCCTAGTAGTATAGTTAACAGTTCAAAAGATGATATGCTGCTTATCCTATCTGTAATAGTCGAGAATTCATTGTCTATTTTGCCGTCCCTATAAATATTAGCAGTTTCAAACATCCTCCAGAAATTTACTTTGAGTTTGTCCCAATAAAAAGCAAGGTGTCCCATAAGTGCAAGAGGGATGGCTGCGTATCCAAAATCTGCCATTCTCTCTTTTGTCCTGGTGAATGAAAATCCACTACATAAATAATCAATAAGTCCAATGGAAACAAATGGTGCGGCCGATACAAAAATAAATATTAACGTAAAGAGTACCGTTTGATTGATTGCGAAAAAGTTGTATATTGACTGAAACCATTCCGAATCAATACTAAGAAGGCTCCCATATTCTACTAAAAGCACACCTAATAATGACAGGGAAAGTAGTGAGTCAGGCAAAGACCTATTAGGCATATCGCCTATGTCGCTCCCTGGAACTTGAAGATCGACTCTTATGGAACTGTAACCGCAATTTTTGTAACAGTTCATGCATAAAACGCAATCTTTATTGCTTTCCAGTCCATAAGGATGTAAAAACATCGGGCAACCTTTTATTAACCTTGTTCCTAAATAGCAATCGTGAGTTTCACACTGATTGAGACAAACGCTTCTGTTTGCTTTCAATGAAGTCACTGATGAAAACGAATATATGCCGAGCATACCACCAAGTGGGCAGGCGTATCTACACCATGCTCTCCTCTCAAATAAAAAGCCTGAGATCATAGCTCCTGAGAGAATAAATATAATCAAGAATGCAGTTAAGGCCGAGGATCGTGGCATTGTTGTTACACCTTCAAACCAAAAGACCAAGAGTATTAATCCAATTGTAATATACCTTCCATATGTAATCAGTACCTTTGGAATTTGTAAATTAAAACTTTTCAATCTCTGTATCCAATCACCGACCGCTGCAAAAGGGCATATTCCACAAAAAATTCTTCCAGAAACTAAAGCTGATAAGTAAATGAAAAACAAACCTGCCGACCATATAAACACATTTGCAAAGTTTAAAAGTCCATCTTTATGCCCCATGAATAATACACAGAGGGTAATTATAAGAAATGCAGAACTTAAAACCTGAAGACCCAGAGGATAAAATCTACTTTTTAAAAATTCTTTAATCGTGTCTAGCGAAAGTATATTGAAAGACCATTTCTTTTCTTCTTTTGGTATACCAAAAAAGATTTGTTCAGTCGTAATAGTATCGCTCTTTGCCAGGCTAACTGCACGTTTTAAAACGTTCTCTAATTCTGACACATTCCCGGGCCAATCATAGCTCATCAATCGCCCCATTGCATTCTCAGATACATTTCTGACGTCTTTATGTTGTTCCTTACTAATCTTTTCAAGAAAGTCTTTTGTAAGCATTGGGATACTGCGTTTCTGATTTCTAAGAGTCTTCAAGTGAAAGAAATTTTTGCCTAAAGTATTGTAAAGTGTTTTGTCAAATCTACCCTTTTCAATAGATATTGCAATATCTTCGGATACTGATGCAACAATTCTTGTATTTGAATAAATGGCATCACTCCCGTTGACACGATTAAACCTTCCTTCTTGCAAGTAGTTAAGTAATTTGATTTGATTTGCTTGATTTAATGTACCTACATGATTTAAGAAAACCGTGCCCGAATCGGCCAATTCGACATATCCCAGACGCGTTGCTATGTCCTCTATTTCAATTCCTTTCTCAGAGGATTCTCTGTCCTGTAAATCTTTTTTGATTGCGTCATCGCAACTTATCACGTAAGAAATTCTTTCTCTGCCAAAGAGTTCTTCCCCCCATGAATCCTTATCTATGCTCCTACAATCAACTTCTACAAAAGGTCCCTTGTAACGTTTACCCTTATAGTGAATGATTTTTGACATGGGTATCTTACCAGTCCCATCTTCACCACTTATCAACACAGGTTCATCATGTGTAGCTACAGTATCAACAAATGAATTTATTTTGTCGATATATCTACCCTTTCCTACAAAACCTAATTTTTTTACATCTTTCTTGCCTTTTACCTGTTCCACAATCTGCATCCTTCTCTTAAGCCGCGCATGTGAAATAGCAAGCGCAATATGATTTGCCAGAATCGTTAGCCCTCTAACATCCTCATACGTATATTTTCTTTTACTAATAGTCTGAATGTTTATTGCTCCAACGACATCTTTCTTATCCCCTAATGGCACTGACAATATTGAAGACAAACGGTCTTCATGGATTTCTGAAATGAACCTTACCCTGGGATCATTATGTACGTCTTCAAGCGCAACAGGGTGACAATTTCTTACTACCCATCCGGTTATTCCTTCATCTAATTGCATCTTTATATTTTTTATTGCCTTATGATCAAACCCAACGGCAGCTTCTAGTATGAGATTATTAGAAACTGTATCTAGCAAGTATATTGAGCAAGCGTCCGCCCTCATTTCCTGGTTAACTTCTTTGACAACCATCGATAAAGTTTTGTTGATATCTCCATCTAAATAGAAGAGTTTGGTTACTCTATTTATTACGTCTAACTTTCTCTCTTTCTCCAACCTGTCTTCAAGTCCTTCAACAATCTTAATTTTTTCCTTTTCAAAAAAATCAAGGAACATCTTTATCCTCATTGATACTATTCTATTTAAATACGTACTCAAAACCGGGTTCGTTCGAATTAGTTCCTCTATGTCATTTTTGTAAAGAACGTAAAGCTCCACATCTTCCTTCACTTTTATTGTCGCAAGATAAGGTTCATCAGTAAGTAGTGAAATAGTTCCAAAGCAATCCCCTTCTCTGAGAATTGCTATTGTTATTTCTTCCCCGCTGCTATCAGACAAGGTTTCTGTCAGAGAACCAGTATGAATTATATACAAACTATTACCTGCCTTTCCTCTTTCACATATAATCTGACCAACCCCGTAATGATGAACTTGCAGCCCTGATGCAATCTTTTTTAGGAGATTGTTAGATAATGAGGAAAAAGGCGTATAGTTCTTTAAAAATTCCCTTTTTTGTTTGAAAGAGGCCTTTTCTTCTGGCATTTTTGTCTTCTTAATAAAAAACAGGTAACAAGATACAATATGCTAAGGACTTATGCACATTATCCCCTATATTACTTATACAAATACATATTATATCATTAAATAAGCTAATAAATAACCAAATTTTTAGACCTTAACCCTAAGTTATACCCCAGTTTAAAATCTTAGTAACTGTACTCATCCCATTTGTGTTATAGAAAAAGGATGATTGTGGTCAAATGTGACTTTTTAAGAAATCGGCTTTAAGCTATTGATTCTATAAGTCTTATTGATTATGTTCCTTACATAATGAACTATGGCGAAGCGATTGTCTACTAGGTCCGCCAAAGCCATTCTAACAGATCTGAATTAGTACCGCGTAAGGTGGATGGCATCCGAACACGTAAACACCCCAGATTAAAAAGTTGCAGTTACAATCCACAAAATTTTCAAGCTTAACTCAGCTTTAATTTAACAAAAATAGAAAATATCTTGACGAAAACAAGTTTTACTGTATAATCCTAAATCAAAATATTATCAGGCTAACAATACTTCGGAAGGTGAGAGGAGGTGATATTAGCCGTATAATTTTATTATATAAATAGAAATTACTGGAATTTTGTCGTATATTTTTATTTTAGAGAAAGGAGATAAATAATGCTGAGCAAATTTAAATATATTTTTGTAGCACTTGTAGCCTCTGGCCTGATATTCTGTTTAAGCAACATAGGCACAGCTTATGATGAACCTCCTGCTAGGGTCATAGTTCAAGTGATAGCGCTTGGTGCTCCAATTGAGCATGCTGATGTAAGTGTAGGAGATGCATCTGAAACGACCGGCAAAAATGGAAACTACGTATTTCAGGTAGATAAGGGAGCATATACAGTTTCATGTACAGGGCCACATGGTGGAGGAGGTTCTCAGGAAATAAGAGTCAAGCCCGGTGAAATCATTCAAGTAACATTTGAGTTAGGTGCTGAAGGGCTTCACGTTGGTGAAGCTCATCACTAATTTCATATCAACAGTCATGGACTTCAGGGCAGCTTTAGCCCTGAAATCCATGATTCAATTAAAACCCTCTTTAAATCTATAACTTACCCATTTTCTTGGTCCAAGACTGAAAATTGGTGTTAATGGGTTATATTATTACGTTTATTTAGCTCATTTTACCGGATCTATCCTTCCCACTATTGCAATCAAACACTACTTTAACTATTGATGCTGGTCTTATTGTTTCTGTTACATTATATCCCTTATAAGCACAATGGCGTAAGGTTGTTAAGTACTTTAAAAAAGTTCTCATATATATCACGGTTGACTTATATATTTTAGTGGTAGTATAATGCGTTTCAATGAAGAGAAAACTGGATATTAAGACAATTAGAAACAAAATTCATAGCGTCGAAGATATTACATTAAAATCTATAACAGATATTGTGGCGTTTAAGATATCTAAAAGTTCAAACGATAAAGGGCCGGAAAATAATCTTCTTTCTGCAGAAGAAACAACGGCAGAATATGTTTCAGAAAACTTTAGTACTATGGATGAATTTTATGAGAGACTATCAAAACTGGACACAGGAGCAAAAGGAATGCAAGCCATGGCTGATATTGTGTATCAATATTATGTAGACAAAGACCGTTTGAGTTTCGATGTGGTGAAAGATGATATAAGTAGTAAAAAAGACATAACGTTAAAGACTATTACGGATTTAGTAGCATATAAAATTTCCCAGAGTTCGAATGACAAAGGCCCTGATTTGAATTTCATTTCCGCTCAAACATTCGTCGCTGAATATGTCTCGAAGAATTTTAGAAACAAAACGGAGCTTGAAAATAAGTTATCGAAGCTGGGTAAGGATATGAAGGGACTAAATGCCTTTGCTGACATTGTGTACAACTATTTTGTTAACAAAGATAGATGAAAGCAATTTTTGTAAACTTATCTGGCAGTAAAAGAGGCAAAACTGAGTTTTTTACAAATTCAAAAATTATTGTTGGGACAGACCCTTCATGTAATTTAAGATTTAATCAAGCCATAGACAAGAACACCTCACCTTTCCATGCCGAAATCCGTCTTAAAGAATGTGACTATATTCTAAAGGATTTAGACAGTGCCAAAGGAACCCTTGTTAATAATATATTGATTAAGGAAGTTGTTCTTAATGACGGAGACCTTATTGAATATGGCGAGAATGGACCAAGGGTGCGTTTCAGGATAAAAACTGAAGAAGGAGACGTATGTAAGCCCTTCAGAGAAATATTAGCAGATTCTATGGACATTGCAAGGGAACCATATAGAGGTAGGAAACTAACTACATCTGTAGCGTTTTTCAAAAACCTGCTGGTTGAAGCCTTTACGCAGTCTTCATTAAGATTTAAACTTGTTAGCTTGTTCATTTTTCTTGTCATAATCGGTGGGATTGGTACGCTATTTTATACTATATATTCTACTTTAACAGAAACAACAAAGAGAGTAGAGATTTTAGAATTTGAAAGTGCTGTTGCAAAAAAGATAATTAAAAATTTTAGTGGGGGTGTATGTCTAATCCAGGGTTCATTTTCATTAATTGACGAGACGGGAGAGCCGTTAAAAGCCTGGGGTAATGGCCGTTTATTGACGAATGACTATACTGGAACAGGATTTTTAATAAGTAAAGACGGAAAGATATTAACAAATCGACATATTGCAGAACCCTGGTGGCAGAAAATGGCATATTTTACTTCTATAGAACAAGGTTTTACACCCAGGTTTGAGGTGTTTAGGGCATTCTTTCCAAACGTTAAAAAATCTTTCCCTCTGAAGGTTGAAAAGATTTCTGAAGATAATGACGTTGCCTTGCTAAGTTTCAATCCTGAAGGTGTAAATATTCCGGTGCTTGAACTGGATTTAAGTGGTATGGGTGCAATTGAGGGAGAACCTGCAATATTATTGGGCTACCCGGCAGGACTAGGCGCCATTTTTGCAAAGACTGATCCTGGCATTGCAAAAGAGATATCAAAATTACCTTTGCTTGAAGCAGCACAAGAACTTTCTGAGCGTGGTTTAATAAGGCCTTTATCAACTCAAGGGCACGTAAGTGATGTTTTAAAGGAAAGGATCGTGTATGACGCACAGACAACTGTCGGCGGTAGCGGAGGTCCACTTTTCAATAATAAGGGCAAGGTAATTGCAATAAATTACGGCATCTTCCGAGGTTTTAGAGGTGCAAACTTTGGAGTTCCTATAAAATACGCTCTGGCGCTACTAGAAGATGAAAAACATTAAGGGAACAGGGTTCCTGAATTCGGTAATTTTCGATATGGATGGTGTGGTTGTTGACGGCATGCCGTACCATATTGAATCATGGAAGAAGGCATTGTCAACCGTAGGGATATCAGTAAATGACCTGGAAATCTATCTCATGGAAGGTATGACAGGTGAAGAAACGATAAAAGAACTGACAAATAAAAAGAAAAAATCTCTTTCTGATGAATCAATCAGGAGTGTACTTAAACTTAAACGGAAGATATTTAACGACATCTTTACTGTGAAACTGATGAAAGGTTCAAAAGAACTTTTATTGGAATTGCATAGACTTGATTACCGTCTTGCTCTGGTAACGGGTACTCGTTTGGAGGTCGTTAAGAAAGTTCTACAAATGGGATTAGACGACGTCTTTAAAACTGTTATTACTGGAGAAATGGTAAGTAATGGGAAGCCTAATCCGGAATCGTATTTGAAAGCCGTAAATGAACTGGGTGTTAGTAAAGAAAACTGTTTAGTGGTTGAAAATGCACCGGCAGGCATTGCGTCAGCGAAGGATGCAGGATTAACGTGTTTTGCAGTACAAACTTCTCTACCAGGAGAGTACCTAAAAAGTGCCGACAAAATATTCCGGAGCATTGATGACCTCTCAGCGTTTTTAATAAAGTCTTAGCCAGTTCATCCTAAATATTTTGAAATTCCCCAACAAAATGTAAACGTTGGAGATAAGGAGTAGAATGATGAATAAGATAAGGAATTCATTTTTGTTTTTCATTTTTGCTTTCTCTATTTCGGCTGCGTTGGAAGCGTCCCAAATAGATTTTAGCTGGAGCACGCCAGAAAACTTTGTGTACAAAGAAGATTCTGGCGATGAGAAAATATATATAGTCTGGTTTTATTCCATAAAAAACACAACTGATAAAAAAATATTGGTGCCTATTGAGACTTTTCTGAATACTGATACACAAAAGAGTTATGAAGATAAATACCTTCCTGACATTGTCTCAAAGGTTTCTAAAGGGAATGAAGAGTATATGACCGCAAAGGATATGAAAGGAGAGTTTGGACCGGGAGTTACAAAGATGGGGGTTGCAGTATTTGAAGACGTAGACCCCTATGCTCAAAAAATAAACGTTTTTGCAACGGGATTGTCACATTTTTTCTTCTGGAGGTGGCGTTTGGTAGATTACTCTTATAAAATTACTTATAAGAAATCAGGCAGTAAGTGGATTTTGGAGGAGCATGGATTTAACAAAGACACATCTCACAGGAACTTTGCTGATAAATTCAAATGATAAGTTGAGGTAAAATAAAGAGAGTGTTACATCCTGAGATGATATGGATTGAAATTTTTATCAGACCTTTTTCTGGGCCTTTTCTTTTAGCAGTCTTCCTGATTTGAACCGTACGACTCTTTTTGGGGGAACATTTACAGTTGCTCCTGTCTTTGGATTCCTTCCAACCCTTGAACCTCTTTCAACCGTAGTAAGAATGCCGAAGTCCCTGAATTCTAATCGATTGCCTTTCGCAAGTTCTTCAATACAGAGATCTAAGAAGAGCTGTATTATTTGCTTTGTACTTGTTTGTGGACTTCCCAATTTTTGCGAAATGGACTCGGCCAGTTCTCGCTTCGTTATTGTAGCCATATTCCTATTACCCCCAAAATGGTTTTATGATTCTTAAGTCTTGCTTTTTATAAAAAGAACAGATTATATACCTAATTAAGTTGCTAATTATACACATAAGTTTAACTATGTCAATACCTTTGAGAAGAAAACATGAGAAATTTTCTTTTAAGCCAAAACTGGTTTTAAAACGATATCTGATTTCGACTTTACAAGGAAATATATAAGGTTATTATGATTTTGTTATGAAATTTACCGAATTTGTCCACAAATACAAAAAAATGAGAAAGTTGCCTTTGTATGTAATAAGCGGGAATGAACATTTTCTAAAAAAACAGATTTTAGCAAAGATAAAAAAACGATTCATTTCCGAGGGAGGTAAGCAACAGGGTTTGGTTGAATTTAATAGTAAAGATACTAGTAGTAATATAGAAAATACTAAGGGTTCTACTCTATCATTTAATGATATTCTTGATGAAGTCAGGACAGTTTCTATGTTCGGCAAATACAAATTGGTAATAGTTGAAAATGATGATAACTCTTTAGATAAGTACCAGGATAGACTTTTAGAATATATTAAAAGTCCTTTTAAGGTTAACTGCCTGGTCTTGGATGTCCCATCAATAGATAAAAGGACGAGATTAGCAAAGGCACTGGATAATAAACATGGCATCCTTATCGAGTGCAATAAACTATATGATAGTCCTGCACCCTGGGAAAAGGATAGGCCAGAGTACGATAGTGAATTAACAAGGTGGATTACTATGCATGCTAAAAGTTATAACAATATAATAAATTTAAAAACTGCCTTTTGCCTCCTGGAAAAGACAGGAGACAATCTGGCTATTATTGATAAGCAAATAGATGTGCTATCCATTTATGTAGGCGACAGGAAGGAAATTACCGTAGAAGATATCCAAAAATTGTTAGGTTTGAGTCACAGGGAAAAGCTTTTTCATTTGCTTGATGCAATTGGCATGAAAGATATTGTTTCAGCAATAAAGGCAGCAAAAAAAATGTTTGAACTTGGAATGGAAAATGAGCGTAAAAATATCATATATGACGAGAAATCAATTGCTATAGTGATAATAAATTCAATACATAAAAGAATGAGAGATCTATGGAAGGCTATAAGGATCTTAGACAAAGGTGGCGACAAAGAAGTTATTTTAGGGGAAAAATTAGTTAGAAGACCATTTATTGACAAGTTTATAAAACAGGCCAAACATTTTACTGGAGGAGAAATGCCTGAGAAATGGGAATACATGTTGGAAGCAGACTTACTATGCAAGACCAGTCGTCTGTCACCACCCCTCATAATAGAACAATTAATAACCAGGCTATGTATTTAATGCAATTGTATGTTAAAGAAAATTTACAAATCCCCTTAAACCCCCCTTTTCTAAGAGGCTGTGTCACAATAGAGAAAACACATAATATGTCATTTTTACCCGCATTTTGCCCCCAATGCTTCCTTGCCGAAAGTAGGCTCTGTAACCAGAAGTAGGCCCCTTTACCGAAAGTAGGCACCTTTAGGTGGGTGGAGCGGAAGTAAGGAAGGGGGGGAGCGGGGCTAGGAATGAGGGCGGGATGACAATTGTGACACAGCCTCTAAAGGGGGACTGAGGGGAATTATTAAAATGTGGGAAAAAATGAGAACATATAGAAATGTCATAATAGTTGTAAGCCTGTTGATAATATTTATCTGTGTTCAGCCGTGTACTTATGCTACCGATAAGGTTTTAGGCTTCCAGGAAGAAATGGCGAAGTTGATGGGTCAAAAGGCGGGGCCAGATAACACTGGAGATGTCTATCACATGGGTGGGCTTACGGGCTACTACACAGGTCCTAAGGAACTATTTCCAGGGAAGGGAAAATACGGGGATCTTTATAACTTCCTTCCCCTTATCCGATGGTATGACCCGGACTACTATTACAACAGTGATGAATTCCATCAGGGGAGTGATGTCGAGGGATGGTACAAAAGCCAAGAATGTATACTCTGCCACGAAGTTGAGAACCCCGGCATAGTGGCACAGTGGAGACGAAGTAAACATGCCTCACCAAGTGAAGGAAAGGAAGTGGTAGGTTGTGAAAAATGTCATGGCAGTGATCATCTACACCTTTTTATGCCTTCGTTTAACACGTGTGGGGAATGTCATCCTGAACAACTCAAAGGACACCGTTCCGGTGGACAGGGCGGCCATGCACATGCCTACAGCATTGACCTGTGCGAACAAGGCTGTCAGATAGAGAAACCGGCTGAGGAGGTTGCAGGCTGTCTTACCTGTCACGCCATCGCAGAGAATCGGTGCGATGGCTGCCATTCCAGACACCATTTCTCCGCTGCCGAGGCGCGTAAAACGCATAGCTGCGCCGTTTGTCATTCTGGTCCTGAACAATACGAACACGAGATGTACATGCAATCCTATCATGGACAGATATACCAGTCTGAAATGCACGAATGGGACTGGACACAACCCCTCAATGCCAAAAACTACAAGGTGCCCACATGTGCATACTGCCACATGAACAATGGTAATCACAATGTGATGAATGCCTCTACCGTGTATACTTACATGGGAACCTCACTGGTGGACAGAGGTGCACCGAGGTACAGGGAAATACGAGAGGGGTGGGTAACAATCTGTAAGGGATGCCACTCCCAACGGTTTGCCAGTGATCAGCTTTCGGCCATGGACGAAATGGTCAAGCTCAGCTTTACCAAATACAGAGAAGCTATGGCACTGGTAGTGGATCTATATAAGGAAGAACTCCTGGACCCAATGCCTGTTGATTTAGCTCCGGACTGGACGGGCGGTCACAACTTTAGCCTGCTTCCAGGTGGCGCAGTCAGGAAATACAACATCTCAGAAATAGAAAGATTGACTTATGAACTCCTGGTAGACATCACAGACGCCATCTACAAGGCCAAGGCACACAATGCAGTCTACAGTCCCATTTATGGTTATTGGGAATGGGCCCAGGATAGATGGCTGGTGAAGATTAAGACAGAAGTCAGTCGTCTCAGACGCCTTGCAGAGATAGAGAAGAAACTGGGAATCAAACACACTGCTTACGACTTCTGGAAACATGGTGAATACACTGACCTCTATCTGGGCTGGAGAAGGAAATGAAGGGAAAAATTACAATCCGAATAGCCTTTGGTAGTAGAGATTGTATACTTAAATCAAAATTGCTTTGTGATCTATTAAGTTTGTGTCATTTATCCCAAGCCCATACTTGGCGGCAGTTTCAATATGTTTTGGGAGGTTTGCACGGTTAAAGAGCGGTGGTCGATCTCTTTCTTTTCTCTTTTCCTCAATAATGTTCATACCTATTGTATCCAGGGCGACGGGGTCTTTACTTAACATGATTCCATTATTGCCCCATACATGCCTTTTGTGCGGCATTGGTCCGCCATCGAAGAGACCCAGTATTCCATTACAGATATGAAGCTTAATCTTATTTCTTATCTCAGGTATCGAATTTATGGCTGCAATGAAGGGATCACATGAATTATCATGAAAGTTGTCCGGGTGACTGATCACACCATGGGATATGTTTTTAAGCGAAATGCTTACGCCTGCAGTTTCATGGTCTTTTAGCAAACATAGATTTATGAGTGAATCAACTTCTTCTGTCAGTATCCTGCTTATCCTTACGGCTCCGTAACCACTGTCGTACTCTCTATATGAACTGCCAGAATCCAGGGCATCTAATCCCCCACCCATATCTGTTGCGTAAACCCTTACACCTTTGAAAGACGTGTTTAACTCGAAGCCTGATGATAGCAAAAAATGCTGATATTGATCCCATATAATAATGTTATTTTCATTAACACCTATGCCTTTAAGGGCATCAACGATAGCCCAACAAACTTGATAATTACCAGCAAGGAGGTGAGAACCAAGACCGTTTATCTTTATGCCTATTCTTTCCTCTGGGAAAAAAAGCGTTTTCCATGCATCTGCTGGATTTTTTGTACCTGTAAGTGAAGTTATCCCCGTGCTCACCATCTGTTTAACTAGAGAGATATCTGGAGTTAACCCTTCAACGACATCTTTCCTACTTTTAACATCTACTACAAGGGATAAAGGATTCTGATTATTTATTAATTCTGAATTTTTTTCTACGTCACTTGATAAGGGATCAGGTGGTAGTGGTATTTGCGGTAACACTCCACCTAGAAGTGTGCTGACACAAGTACACTTAATAAATTCTCTACGAGTTAAGTATCTGCTCATTATACTACCTCCTCAAACCAAATGGACATTATAAGAAGTGGTTGTGAAGTCTTGCATAAATCATTCTTCTTTCCATACCAGGTTATTATATCACCCTGAATTAGTACATGCAATTATAGAATAGAAATGAAAAGTTTGACATACTACAGTTTGTTGTGGCATATAAAACCGGAGATGGATGTATTTTTTATCTTTATCATAAAGATAATTAGAGTACTGCGAAATTAATCAAATGATACTGTGCTGGTTCAGGCTTGTAGCCTGAACCAAAACATTTCGGTTCAATCTACAAGATTGAACCAGCAAGAAAGCTCTGCGAAGTCATGCCTGAGGTCGTGCCAGAGGCAGATTCGCCTCTGGCGAAAATCTCGTAAGTTATTGTTATAAATAGATTTCTCACGGGGTTTATCCTGAGCCCCCACTTCTTGCTTTCGCTCTTACAGAGCCTACTTTCGGCAAGAAAGCAGTGGGGGCGAAGGGTTCAGAATGACATTTCTGGCATTTTGCAGAACTCTTTTAAAGGTAATTTTTTTGATCCCTATAGTTACTTGGCATGTAATTTGATATATTCAACCTTCATGCTTCTTCGGATTACCCTGTCTGCCCCTGCCCGACGCCCGCCTGTCGGACGGACAGGGCAGGCGGGGACAGGCGCAGGCACGAATTATGAAACCTTAACATAGGAATCTGGATTCCCTGCCCGACAAATGGCAGGCGGGCCTGCGAAAACGGGGGTATTTTCCTCCCTTTCGGGAGGATTCCAGAACTTATTTTCGGGTTAAATTGGACTGTATATAGTGGTTAAAAATGATTGTCATTATTTTTCCAAGTTGGTTAATTCCAAATAATGCTATAATAAATTACATACTTTAATATGCTAATTTCTGATGCGGAAACGCTATATTGTCACCCTGAATCCTGTGCTGAACACGTTTCAGTATTGATTCAGGATTGATATATATAGATTCTGAAACAAGTTCATAATAACATTCTTAAGGATATCTAAAATGAAAGATATTTCAAGCAAACCAAAAGATATATGGAGCACATTAAAGAAAAGATGGAGAATTATCTCAGTTTTTGCTGCCATCTTTATAACAGGATTGGTTATAGGCTTGTGTTTAAGGTCTGGTGGAGTTGAAAGCCCTGTTGAAGAGCCTGCATTGACTGCTGAAGCCGAAGGTAAAATATTATTCTGGACGTGTGTCATGCATCCAAATATTCAAAAGCAGAAGCCTGGAAAATGTCCTATCTGCGGGATGAACCTTATTCCAGTCACTTCTGCAGCCAAGGGTAAAGAAATGGGAGGTATGCGACAGATCGTAATCAGCGATGCCGCACGTGAATTGATGAATATACAGACTACCCCTGTTGAACGGCGCTATGTAACTGCCGAGGTGAGGATGGTGGGTAAAGTTGATTATGATGAGACCAGGCTAGGATACATTACTGCCTGGATATCTGGCCGTTTGGATAACCTCTACGTAGATTATACGGGTGTTGAGGTAAAAAAAGGTGACCATATGGTATCTATTTATAGCCCTGATCTATATTCCACACAGGATGAATTGATCCAGGTTTTGAAACGGGCACGAGAAAGAGAAGGGAAAACCTCTATTTTTCCGGATGTTGCTGATTTAATTGAACCTGCTCGAGAGAGGCTGCGGCTGTGGGGAATGACTAAGAAGCAGATACAGGAAATTGAGAAAAGTAAAAAACCCTCAGATCATCTGACCATTTACTCCCCTATGAGCGGAATTGTGATCCAAAAAAACCGTCAGGAAGGAGACTACGTTAATATAGGTGATCGCATTTACAAGATTGCTGATTTGAACCATGTGTGGGTTATGCTGGATGCTTATGAATCCGATCTCGTTTGGTTAAGATATGGCCAGGGAATTACTTTTATGACAGAAGCTTATCCAGGTGAGGAGTTTGTCGGGAGGATAGCCTTTATCGAACCAGTACTGAATGAAAAAAGCCGCACAGTTAAAGTGAGGGTTAATGTACCCAACCTTTCAGGCAAACTGAAGCCGGAGATGTTTGTGCATGGAGTTGTGCGAACACAGATTTCAACCGGTGGAAAAGTTATAGATCCGCATTTGGCTGGAAAATGGATAGGTCCAATGCATCCGGAAATTGTAAAAGATAATCCCGGTGAGTGTGATATCTGCGGTATGCCATTGGTACGGGCAGAGTCACTTGGCTATGTTTCAGTAGATAGTAAAGAAGAGTCTAAACCACTCGTTATCCCGGTTTCTGCTGCTTTAGTAACCGGCGCCAGAGCTATTGTCTATGTAGAACTCCCCAATGCTGAACAACCTACTTTTGAAGGAAGAGAGATAGTCCTTGGACCACGGGCCGGAGATTACTACCTGGTTAAAAGCGGGCTGGAAGAAGGCGAAATAGTAGTTACCAATGGAAATTTCAAGATCGACAGCGCTGTCCAGATCCTGGCTAAACCAAGCATGATGACGCCAGAAGGCGGTGGAGGCGGAGGGCATCATCATGGCGGCGGAGGAAAGCCCTCCAAAGCCGGACAGGGGAAAACGATGACTCCAGGTAGCGTCCCGGCAGAATTCCACAGTCAGTTGAAGAAGCTAGAATCGTCCTACGAGGCTATAGCAAAGGCAGTTAAGTTGAAGGATATTAGTCATATTTGTAATAAGTTTCTAGTTTTTGGAAAAGCCCTCAGTAAAATTGACGGAAGCCTTTTGAGTGGACATCTAAGGATGATGTGGAATGAGCTTTCGATGCTGTTGAACAACGACGCCGTGGAAGGCAGCGATGTAAAAAAGTTTACAGAGGTTGAACATGTGTTTAAGGTGTTGACAAAGAATATGCGTCGCGTTCGTGAACGGTTTGGCACCTCACATGATGCTCAAAGGCCACAACTATCTAAACGTCTGGAAGTTCCTGCTGAGTTTCAGTCACAGCTCGTCAAGCTGTGGGATGTATATCTGCCGCTTCAACAGGCACTTGCCGGTGACGATTTCTCGCTTGCTCAACAAGCTGTCACACATTTTCAAACATCTTTATCAGAGGTAGATGCTAAACCTCTTGCCGAAGATGCTCATCAGGTTTGGAAGAAAGAATATTCCAAATTCACTCAGATATTGCAAAATATGGATCAGGCGGAGGATCTTAAATCTATTCGTGAAAAGTTTTCCTTACTTTCTGATGAACTTTTGGTTTTGATCAATACCTTTGGTCCGGATGGATTCGGAACTGTTTACCAGTTGCATTGTCCAATGGTTTTTAGAGGTAGAGGGGCTACCTGGCTACAAAAAGATAAGCAGGTAAAAAACCCTTATCTTGGGCAGGCCATGCAGAAGTGTGCTGATAGGGTAGAATTGGTCTCCAGCCTGCCTGTGCGTAGCACGCAGACAGGCGGAAAAGCTGAAGAGCATAAGGGAGGGCATCATAATGAATGAAACCCGTCAGTCATCTAACTTAACTCCTGGTGACAAGATATCGTTTCTTGACAATATAATTCTTTTCTGCCTTAAGAATAAGTTAGTCGTAGTTCTGATGGTGTTTATAATAATGGGATGGGGGCTTTTGGTTGCGCCATTCGATTGGGAGATTGGTTCCCTGCCACGAAATCCGATTCCGGTTGATGCCATCCCTGATATCGGTGAAAATCAGCAGATCGTCTTTACTGAATGGATAGGGCGTTCACCGCAAGACGTTGAGGACCAGATTACCTATCCCTTGACAGTTTCTCTGCTTGGTGTCCCGGGCGTTAAGACCATCCGCAGTTACTCTTTCTTCGGGTTTTCCTCTATCTACATCATTTTCAAAGAAGACGTCGAATTCTACTGGTCAAGAACCAGAGTACTTGAGAAACTAAACAGCCTTCCCGCAGGAACCTTGCCAGCAGAGGTTCAACCGGCTCTTGGGCCTGATGCTACCTCGTTAGGTCAGATTTACTGGTATACACTCGAAGGACGCGACCCTGATGGAAAACCAATTGGCGGATGGGACCTGCATGAACTTCGCACAATCCAGGACTGGTATGTCAGGTACTTTCTGCTGGCAGCCGAGGGAATCAGTGAGGTGGCTTCTATTGGCGGTTATGTACAGGAATATCAGGTTGACGTAGACCCTGACGCTATGCGGGCTGCCCGGGTTACCCTGGAAGACATTTTTATGGCAGTCCGCATGTCTAACATTGATGTGGGAGCCCGTACTATCGAAGTAAACAAGGTAGAGTACATAATCCGTGGCTTGGGCTTCATCGAAAAGGTTAGTGACATCGAAAAGTCAGTAGTTACGGTAAATGAGAATATTCCCATTTACATCAAGGATGTTGCAAAGGTTACGTTGGGACCTGCGTTGCGTAGAGGCGCCCTTGACAAGGGTGGCGCTGAGGCAACCGGAGGCAGCGTAGTCGTTCGTTACGGTTTTAATCCATTGCAAGCCATAAAGAATGTTAAGAAAAAAATTGATGAAATTTCACCAGGTCTTCCGACTAAGGCCGTTGTTGACTATAAGAAGACAACGCGTACGGAAGTTGCATCGTTTGCGGCTGCCCGGGGATTTGATGGATTCAACGGCACAGAACTTAATCAGGATGATTGGCTAAATTGGTTGCTTACAAATTCACGCGAGGATTGGCCTGTATGGATCAATACCAGCCACGTAACCGTGGTGCCATTTTACGACCGCACCGGTCTAATCTATGAGACGCTGGGCACACTGAACACTGCTCTGACCGAGGAAATCCTTGTGACCATCATCGTTGTGATTGTATTGGTGATGCATCTTAGGAGTTCCATCTTAATCAGTGCACTGCTTCCATTTGCTGTACTAATGTGCTTTATTGCGATGAAGTTATTCAGTGTGGATGCCAACATTGTGGCCCTGTCCGGCATTGCTATAGCCATCGGCACCATGGTTGATATGGGAATCATCATGTGTGAGAACATCCTGAGACATCTGGACGAAGCCGATCCAGACGAGAATCGTCTGGATGTAATCTTCCGGGCATGCAGAGAAGTCTCAGGCGCGGTACTGACCGCTGTCTCAACCACAATTGTCGGCTTCCTGCCTGTCTTCACGATGATCGGCGCCGAAGGAAAATTGTTCAAGCCGTTAGCTTTTACAAAAACCTTTGCCATCTTCTCTTCGGTTATTGTTGCATTAGTCATTATACCTCCGGCAGCCCACATCCTGTTTACAACTCGTATTCGATCGAAGAGGCTGAAACAATTCTTCTTGTCAGGACTAATTGCCGCAGGTGTTGTCATCGGCTTTTGGCTTGTCTGGTGGGCAGGTTTTATTCTGGTTGCCCTGGGAGCCTATCGTTTGTCAGAAGGCTATTTACCATCGCATATCCGCAGTTTTGGACAATGGTTTGTCATTCTAGCCGCCGCCTTATTGGTCGGGATTATTCTGACCAACCACTGGCTTCCGCTCGGTCCGGAAAAGGGTTTACTGCGTAATCTCGTCTTTGCAGCGTCCCTAATAGGAGGTTTGTTAATCTTTTTTCAGATATTTCAACGATTTTTATTCGCCCCTATCCTCAGATGGTGCCTGGAACATAAGATGCTTTTCATGTTAGTGCCGATGTTTGTCATGCTATTGGGAATCTGTGCATGGATGGGATTTGATCGTGCGTTCGGTTTCGTTCCGGGCACAATTCGTAATACAACAATATGGAAGGGTGCGTCTAATGTATTTCCAGGGTTCGGTAAGGAATTCATGCCCCCACTGGATGAAGGATCATACCTCTATATGCCAACCACGATGCCGCATGCCTCTATAGGTGAAGTTCTCAACGTCATACAGTTTCAGGACAAACAACTGTCTTCGATTCCGGAAATAGATATGGTAGTGGGCAAGCTGGGTAGGATTGAAAGTCCGTTGGACCCGGCTCCACTTTCAATGATCGAGACCGTAATCAACTATAAGCCGGAATACATTACCGACAAAGATGGTCATCGCATCAAGTTCCGATTTGATGAGAATAAACAAGAGTTTGTCCGCGATCAGGATGGCAACCTGATTCCCGATAAATACGGAAAACCGTATCGTCAGTGGCGCGAAAACATCAAGACGCCAGACGATATCTGGAAAGAGATAGTTGAGGCGGCAGAAATTCCCGGCACTACCTCTGCGCCGAAACTGCAACCTATTGCCGCACGGATTGTGATGCTTCAGAGCGGTATGCGGGCCCCGATGGGAGTCAAGGTCAAAGGCCCGGACCTGGAGACCATCGAGAAGGTTTCCTTGGATATTGAACGGTTTTTGAAGGAAGTGCCCAGTGTCGAATCTCCGGCAGTCATAGCAGACCGCATTGTTGGTAAGCCATATATTGAGATTGGTTTTGATCGGGAAGCAATTGCCCGTTACGGCCTGAAAATACGTCAGGTCCAGGATGTGATTGAGATTGCCGTTGGTGGACGCCGTGTAACGACAACCGTTGAAGGACGTGAGCGGTATCCAGTTAGAGTCCGATATTTGAGGGAATTGCGAGATCGAATTGAGACACTCGGCCGTATCCTTGTCGCAGCTCCAGATGGCACGCAGATTCCTTTAGAGCAGGTGGCTGATATCAATTACGTGCGGGGACCACAGGTAATCAAGAGTGAAGATACTTTTCTTGTAGGTTATGTGCTATTCGACATGAAAACCGGGCATGCCGAAGTGAACGTCGTTGAAGATTGCCAGCGTTATTTAAAACAAAAAATCGAAAGCGGCGAGTTTATCCTGCCACCCGGGGTTAGCTACACGTTCGCTGGAAGTTACGAAAATCAGATACGCTCGCAGAAAACATTGTCTGTTGTTATGCCTGTGGCCTTATTCATTATATTTATCATTTTATATTTTCAATTCAGATCGACCATCACTACCGCACTGGTTTTCAGCGGTATATTGGTTGCCTGGGCCGGTGGATTCTTGATGATCTGGCTGTACGGACAGCCCTGGTTCCTCGACTTTGAAGTGTTCGGAACGAACATGAGAAATCTGTTCCAGGTACATACTATCAACCTGAGCGTTGCTATTTGGGTTGGTTTTCTTGCGTTATTTGGGATTGCCTCAGATAACGGGGTGATAATGGCAACCTATCTGGATCAAAGCTTTTGGAAGCGGCAAATTACGACATATAAAGATGCCAGAGAGGCCACTGTCGTGGCGGGACTACGGAGGGTTCGTCCTTGTTTGATGACGACTGCAACCACTATCCTTGCATTGATTCCCGTCCTGACCTCAACCGGACGCGGCTCTGATATCATGGTGCCGATGGCCATTCCCAGCTTCGGTGGCATGATGATCCAAATCATGGCTCTTTTCATTGTCCCGGTACTCTATTGTTCCGTGCAGGAGTGGAAGATCAAGCTGCAAATTAAAGACGCTCGATTCGCTGGACACGCACACACGAAACAAAAGCCGAAAGATCGCTCGAATTTATAAATTAATGAAGCCGATAGCAATCCCTACGGTTGGGGGGAATGACCGTAGCCCTGATCACGATCTTTATAGTTCGCTGCTGTTCGGACTCATGGAGCTTAAGCTGAGATGGGGCATCAATGACCCTCGTTTCGAAGAGAATGCAACATTCCTCTCGCCAAGGCATGAATATCTTAAGAATTAATACCATATGCATTTTTGTTATTACAACATTTGTGGGGTGTATCTATGGGCCTCCAATGAAAGTGAGTTTATCCAATCTCGTTGATACGCCTTCTTTGTATAGGAACAAGAAGGTGGAAATTTCAGGAAATGTGGTAAGAAATGAATATTATGGTGATAAGTACGTAACCTGGCAGTTGATTATGGAAGAAAACGGAAAACGCATTTATTGTTACGAAGACGGTGACAATCCAGACGTCATCACCAAATGTGTGAATCTGGCTGAGGAGGCGAAAGAGAACGATGAAAAAATAGTCGTCACAGGAAGATTGCGCCACGGCGGATATCGTGAGATAGTCAGTGGTACTATTTTAGAAATAGATACCTTGCATGCATCAAGTGCCTAGGAAAGTACACCAAAGCTACAACAAGGTGCCCAAAATGTAAAGAGGTACTTGCAAGACAAATCAAGGGTATGATAGGGGCACACGTAAAGTGGGAAATGAGGTGTCCGGATTGCAAGAAAAAGCCTGAAGAATGGCTCCTTCAACATTGTGACAAATGTGAGACAGACTTCCTGGCATGTCCACTTTGCAAAAAGTAACAAGAGAAGTATACAAAATAGGTTGGATTTCATCCAAGATTGATGGCTTAGGCAAAATGACCTTATTAAAAGACCGGTGTTTGCAGAGGGGGCTTAATCTCGATTTGCATAAGAACAAGAAGTTGAGCAGAATCCCGACTTGAGGAGGTGGGTAGCGAATCTGACTATCTCCTCAACCAAGGAGCGGAATTTCGAGCTTCAATGTTTGTTCGCGCCGCCTGAAGTGGGGCGAATAATATTACGAAAGGAGGTGTTATTTAAAAATTACTATGTAACTAACGTTGGCCTATGTAAACGGTATGACCTAATTTATTTTTTTGTATTTTGTTTATTAAATGAGGGGAGGGTAAGAAAATGTTAACTAACAAATACTTAAATCTTGGCTATATTTCTATAATTGCCATAATCCTTGGACTAGCAATAAGCACATCTTATGTTAATACAGCACAAGCCGCAGATGAGAAAAAGGTCGAATTAAAGATCAAAGGGATGGGTTGCGAGATGTGTGCAAAAGCTATAAAGACAGTAATCTCAAGGTGTGCTGGTGTTGAGGGTTGTGGGGTAAGTTATAAAGAGGGCAAGGCCATTATAGAGATTGAAGTGGGCAAGGCAAAGGCTGGAGAAATTATAGAGGCTGTTGAAGAGGCAGGTTATGTACCCGTGGGCGATATACCAGAAATGTACTGACGTCTTTAACGCCTGATTGACTATGCCTTTTTCAAGTTCCAGAACTAAACCACCCGCTATACGGGTGAGAATGGCAAAAGCCATTTAGTATTACTTAAAGAAATAGTCTCCTTCTGTATATTGTGTTAATGAATACTTAAAATTAGCACTGTAACAGAAGGAGACTTTGTATTTTGGCACTAAAGTTGTTAAAAGTAATAACAATCTAATCCCATTATTCAGGATGCTATAGTTTCAACAATTTGCCTTGTTATAGCTATATCAACATATTAATTTGCAAGGAAATATGGAGATTATATAATATTAAGGAGGTGATGATTATGGATAAGTAATTTGTGATTTATGTTATAATAAATTGTAAACAGAGCTTAAAAATTCTATTTAGGAGATAAACAAATGAAAAGGACCTTGATTTCCTGCCCGACGAGGTCGTTCTGGCAGGTTGGACTTATTTTTATGTTTTCACTTGGTATTTCAATTGCTTATTCAAGCCTAACACACGCAGAAGAGGAAGGAAAGGCGATAGACCGTGTCTGCACTATGCATGTTGACAAGGCATCAGCAGAGACACTAACGAAGGATGGATATACTTATTACTTTTGTTCTAAAAATTGCAAAACTAGCTTTGAAGAAAATCCAGCGAAATACGCCTGCATATGTCCACAACTATTTGGAGGATGTGACTGTGGCCACTGCACAGGGAAGGGTGTACCATGCGAATGCGCAGAAAAACATGCAGAATCCCATACAGGAGAACATGAACACGGCCACGAACATGAGGGTGGAGAACACTATCATTGATTGAACACTAAATACAATCCCCCACATCCCCCTTTAAAAAAGGGGGACTAAGGGGGATTTACCCCTCCTTTACTAAAGGGGGTTGGGGGATTGATAGAGTGGGGCTGAGGGATGGGAGAGAGAATTAAGTCACTCAGCCATTTTTATTTTTGAAGACAGGTATCTGTTTTACATTACCATGTTTATTACTCATGTGATTAAATTTGCCCAAAATAGAAAATATGGTCAAAATTCCATTGTTTATAAGGGGTTTTACCTATTTACTTTCTCCTGAAAATTGTTAGCATGAAGTTTTTAACATATTCCTTGTTTGGCCAATCATGGGATGTCTGAAATCAGTCTAATATAATATTAAATTCATAACCAATGTATAAAGTATCTTAAGAAAGAGAGACTTTATAAAATTTTAAGGAGGGATGATGAAAGTAGATAAAATATTTATTATATTTCTTTTAATTTCGGCAGTCATAGCATCTTCAACAATACATGTTTATGCAGTTGAAGGTTCTGGTGTGATAAAAGGAAAAGTAATAGCAAGGGTTCCCAAGTATAAAAAAGATTCTGTTGTTTATATCGAAAGAGTAGAAGGCAACTATCCTCCTCCAGAGGAGCATGCCAAAATGGATCAGGTGGAACTGGTATTTATCCCTCACGTTTTAGTTGTCCTTAAAGGTACAACTGTTGATTATCATAACAGTGATGATATAGCTCATAATGTGTTTTCCCCCGACGATGTTGCTGATAAGATGAATCTTGGCACGTGGTTAAGAGGTGAAGTAAGGTCTTACACATTTAATAAACTTGGTGTTGCTGCTATGCTTTGTAATGTACACCCAGAGATGGAGGCTTTCGTTGTAGTCCTTCAAAATCCTTATTTTGCAAAGACTGATAAAGATGGAAATTATATAATAGAAAATGTACCTCCTGGTGAATATACATTGAAGGTATGGAACAAGAAGTATAAGGCAAAACCTAAAAGGGTTGACATAAAAGAAGGTGATACCATAACGGTTGATTTCAAATTAAAGAGGTAATTTTCACATGCTTGAAAGAAGATACAAAGTTGTTATCCCGGATTTGAATTATTATCTTAAGCTTATAAGTTGCCGGGATGCTTGCCCTATAAAGACGTTTGCCGGTGGATACGTGCAGGCTATATATGAAGGCAATATTAAGAAGAGTTATGAAATTGCTTGTGATACTAATCCATTGGTATCTGTATGCGGTAGAATTTGCGCCCATCCATGTGAAGATGCGTGCAGAAGAGGAGATATTGACGAGCCGATTTCCATACGTGCGTTAAAGAGGTATGTTTGTGAAAAGTACGGAGTGGAAAGTAAAAACCCACCCCCGGTTCCAAAGATTAATAAAAGCAGGGCAAAGATTGCCGTAATTGGCTCTGGCCCGGCAGGACTCTCCTGCGCTTATGAACTAACAATGCTTGGTTACAGTGTTACTATGTTCGAGTCAGAGTCAGTTTTAGGCGGTATGCTTCAGACGGGTATTCCTGAATACAGACTTCCAAGAAGGGTCGTTGAGTTAGAAATCGATAGGATACTGAAAATTGGAATAGAATTAAAGGTCTCACAGAAGTTGGGTAAAGATTTTGACATAGAAGATTTAATGGATGAGGGTTTTAAGGCTGTCTTTATCGCTACCGGCGCCCACAAGAGTATAGATATTGGGTTGCCTGGTAGAGACCTTGATGGTGTTTTAAGTGGGATAGATTTCTTATTAAATGTTAATCTTGGTTACAAAGTAGATATAGGAGAAAAGGTTATTGTTATAGGGGGAGGCAACGTTGCAATAGATATTGCAAGAACTGCTCTAAGGGGTACTCAAAAGCTTGAAGACGGTAGTACTTCCATGGATGCAGCGCGAATGGCAATTCGTCTGGGGGCTAAAGAAGTGCATGTAATATGCCTGGAATCTAGAGAAGAGATGCCTGCATTTCAATATGATGTTGAAGAGGCAGAGAGAGAAGGTGTGATACTTCATCCATCTAAAGGGCCTAAGAGAATCATTGGTGAAAATAGTAAAGCTGTGGGGCTTGAAACCCTGGATGTTGAATCTGTTTTTGATAGTAGAGGCAGATTTAATCCAACATTTATCAATGGTAGTGAAAACATCATGTCATCAGATACTGTGATTTTGGCAATTGGTCAGTCTCCTGACATATCCTGGTTGGAGAAACATCCTGAAATAGCACTAACGCCGAGAGGGACAATAAAGGTGGATAACGAAACCCTTGCAACTACAAGACCCGGTATATTTGCAGGAGGCGATGTTGCTTTTGGGCCAAGGATTGTGGTTGAAGCAATTTCAGATGGTATAAAAGCTGCACACTCTATCTACAGATATCTGGGAGGGAAAAAGTTAGAGCGAGTTAAGGCAAGGTTTATAGCACTTAGTTCTAAACAATATGAGATGCCCATAAATTATGAAAAGATACAAAGACAAAGCATCCCATCTTTACCAATATCCAGGAGGATAGGGTTTTCTGAGGTAGAGATCGGATATGATGATGAAACGGCAAGGATAGAGTCGAGTAGATGTTTAGACTGCAAAGTAAATACTATTTTTGATGGCTCAAAATGTATTCTTTGTGGTGGTTGCGTGGACGTATGCCCGGAAAACTGCCTAAGGTTGGCAGAGACAAATAAGCTTGCGGGAGATGAAAAGTACATGAATCTTATTCAGAAAAAAAGTGATTCTCTTGCAATCATAAAAGATGAAGAAAGATGTATTAGATGTGGTTTGTGTATGAAAAGATGTCCCACAAAGGCAATCACAATGGAGACATTGGAACTTGTAGAAGAAGACAATTGAACTTATTGCATGTAACGAAAATATGGCAAATATCCGTAGCGGAAACCTTTAGGTTTCCATGGGCTTGTCACCAATGTTGGTTATATAAACGTTTACATTGGAATTGATCCCATGACAGGTGGAGGCCTGAAGACCTCCCTGCCTACCGGCGGGCAGGCGCTACGAATAAAATATAAAGCCGTGCAATTCATAAGAATTGCCTTAGCCTTAACTCCAAAAGACTTAAAATGAAAATCCCTCATACTATCAAGTTGATTATCTAAAAGTTATGGGAAACAAGAAATCCAGGAGAGAATTTTTTTCCATTATAGGTTTTTTCGGCCTTGCCTGCGGTATCGTAGGGTATATCTATTCTGCACTCCGTTTTATCTTTCCAAACATACTTTATGAACCACCTACTTCCTTCAGGATAGGTAAACCGGAGCAATATCAATTTGATTCTCCAACTTTTATTAACGAGAAACGTATATTTATTTTTTACGATCCAAAAGGAATATATTCAATTTCTTCCATATGTACGCACCTTGGATGTGGTGTAAGATGGAGACAAGATACAGAAAATTTTGAGTGCCCATGTCATGGAAGTATCTTTAATAAAGATGGTAGGGTAAAGAAAGGACCAGCCCCACGCCCATTAGAATGGTATGCCGTTGAACTAGCGGCAGACGGAAATTTAATAGTGGATACTAGAGCTAGGGTAGATCCAACATTTAGACTCAAGGTTTAAATCGATGTTTTTAACACGAAAATAGATTCCCTATCAGGGTCGGGAATGACAATGTGTTGTATTATCCGTCATTCCCGTGGCATTGCCCGCATGGCAAGCCCGTTCGAACCGGAACGGAAGGGCTGGAATCCTCCTGACAAGGAGGCAACCTTGCTCTCGCAAGGAATCCAATTTTCATAATTCGTGGTGACTCGGATGGTCATGAAAGTTTAGCAGAAAGGGAGGGCATTTTCATGAAAATAATTCATTTCAAAGAACTCTTGCAGTCCATCTTTAGACATGGAATGCCCAATACAGATAAGAACCGTTCACTGGTTGTTACAAGCAATGTTTTTCTTCATCTTCATCCGGTAAAGGTCAGGAAACATGGTATAAAATTCTGGTATACCATGGGACTCGGAGGAACATCATTTCTTTTATTTATCATACTCGCTATTACTGGAGCGCTACTCATGCTGTATTATACTCCAGTTCCATCTGAAGCCTATAGAAGTATGAAGGATATAACATTTGCGGTTTCTTTTGGCGAATTCCAGAGGAATCTTCACCGTTGGGCGGCTCATGGTATGGTTATTACAGTTTTTCTGCATGTCTGTAGGGTCTTTTATACAGCAGCATATAAACCACCAAGGGAATTTAATTGGGTAATCGGGGTATTTCTGTTACTCCTGACACTTGGATTAAGTTTTACCGGATATTTGTTGCCATGGGATCAATTGTCTTTTTGGGCTATAACTGTGGGGGCAAACATTGCTGGCTATGCACCTTTTATAGGTGAAAAGGCAAAGTTTCTTTTATTAGGAGGAAATATTGTTGGAGGAGGAACACTTTTACGATTTTATGTACTTCACTGTTTTGCACTACCACTCCTAATTAGTATCTTTATGGCTATTCATTTTTGGCGTGTTAGAAAAGATGGTGGAATATCAGGACCACCAGTAGAGGTTAACGAAGTAGAAACAGAACAGAAATCTGAAAGCCATGCATCAGAAAAAACTTATGGTCTAATGGCATTGGTAGAAGGTGAGTCTTTAATGGTTGAAAAACAACCAGAAGATACAGTCTTTACGTGGCCTCATTTAGTACTTCGTGAGTTACTCTGGGCAATGTTTGTAATTAATATATTGGTATTGATATCATTGTATTTCAGTGCGCCATTGGAAGATATAGCAAATCCCTATAAAACTCCAAACCCTGCAAAGGCGCCATGGTATTTTTTAGGCTTACAGGAATTAGTTCATTACTCTGCATTCATGGGAGGTATTGTAGCTCCGACCTTAGCTATTATTGCCCTGATAATACTACCTTATATTGATAGAAGACCAGTAGGTGAAGGTGTCTGGTTTTCACGTGAAAGGAAATGGGTTCAGATAGTCTTTACGATATGTGTTGTTACCATAACCGTACTTACAATTATAGGTGTATTCTTTAGGGGCGCTAACTGGTCTTTTGTCGTTCCGTGGTAATGTGTAAGTATCTTGTGAAATAAAAACCAATGTAAAAAACAAATCCCCCTCCCTGCCAGACCCGTCCCGCCTGTACCAGAACGGGCAAGCGAACGGCACCCGCCAGAACGACGTTGTCGGGCTGGTTGCCGGGCGGGCAAATGGCAGGCGGCTTTCCCCCTTTTCTAAAGGGGGATTTAGGGGGATTCGGCCCTTTTGCTAAAGAGTGAGATGGGAAGCTATTGCTTTTAGCAGTTTTAAATATTTTATTTTGCGCAGCAAACGCTCATGACCATTTAGGTCACCACTAATAATGAAAATTGGATTCCCTGCCCGACAAACAGACTGGGTCATAATAAAGGAAATGCCTATTTTGTCATTCTGAACTTGATTCAGAATCTAATGATTTCAATAGGTTAGCAACCTTAGAGATCCCGAAACAAGTTCGGGATGACATTATGACCCAGTCTGAAATGGCAGGTAGGCTTGTGTGCAAGGTTACTTCCCTGTCGGGAAGATTCCAGAATCTATTTTCTAGTTAAAACCAAGAAGTTAGCGACTGAAAGGAGCTAAGTTCCATATGGATAGGAACTTAAGATGGATGTTTGCAGTATTGGGTATATTTTCTATAGGAACATTTTATCTTGTCTTGAGGAGCGAATACACACAGGAGTGGGAAAAATATCAGAGAGAATTTGAATTTGCTTCACAGGGTATAATTGGGGGTATTGCTAAATCAAAGCCAAAGGAAATTAAACAAATAGTACTGGACAAATTTAAAAGGATTGATAGGTGTATGACTTGTCACTTAGGCATAAATAATGTCAAGTTTGAATGTTCTGAACAACCCTTTAAATCTCATTCGGGGCAATATCTGGTCTGGCACCCTATAGAAAAGTATGGCTGCACTATCTGTCATGAGGGACAGGGATTAGCAACAAATTATGAGGATGCTGCGCATAACCAAATACCTCATTGGGTAAATACTATGATTCCAGCCGGGCTAACTCAGATTTCATGTGGTAAATGCCATCTTGATAAAACCGTTCCTTATGCATCCTTGCTTTCAGATGGTAGAAAAGCGCTTGAGAGATACGGTTGTTATGGATGCCACGAAGTACAACGGTATAGTGAAAAACTTAAACCGGCTCTTTCTCTTGACAGATTAGGGGATAAAGTTGAGAGAAAATGGCTTGTAAAATGGCTCAAAAATCCTGGAGATTATTTGGAGAAGGCAAAGATGCCAAGGTTTAGCCTTTCTCAGGATGAAATAGTTGCGCTAACTGAATTCTTGTTAAGTTCTAGAGATAAAGGTGGTTTAAACATAGTTGAGGGTGAAGGAGATTATGATAGAGGAAGAGGGTTATTCAGGCAATCACGTTGTATAAGTTGCCACAGTATTAACGGAAAAGGCGGCGCGTTAGCCCCTGAACTTGGAAATATTGCAAGCAAGGTGAAAAAAGAGTGGTTATTACTTTACTTGAAAGACGTCCGTCATTACCAGCCGAGGATAAAGATGTTACAGTATAACTTTACAGAGCAGGAGATTCTGGATATTACAGAGTATATGATGGGGGAATTCTATTCTGAAGATGACGCGACTGAAGATGAGGACGCAGTCGGAGAAGAAGAGGAAGATGTTGAGGGTGAACCAATTGAGACAAATGTATCAGAGAGCGCTTTGAAGGAATTAATAAGAAATGGCAAAGAAATCTTTATTAAATACGGTTGTTTTGGTTGTCATGATAGAACTGGTGTTGAAATGCAGGCAAAGGTTGGTCCTGAGCTGAAAGCAATTGGTTCGAAAGCTAAAGAGCAACTTGAATTTGGAAATGTAGAGGATGTCAAAAGGTCTATTGAGAATTACATATTTTTGAAAATCAAAGATACACGTCTCTTTGATGATAACGCAAAGATGCCTCAATTTAATCTTTCAGATGAAGATTTGATTAACCTGACATTTGCGCTTTTGAGTTATACCAAAGAAGAGATTCCCCTTAACTATAGAGTGACTGCAAAAAGAAAGACAAAATTCAACCCTCAAGGCCAATTTGGATTACTATTTAGAAAGTACAGATGTTACAGTTGTCATGAGGTGTTTGGTTCTGGAGGAGAATTATCTACTGCACCTCTTGATATGACTGGAAGCCAGCTTAAGAAGGAATGGTTGCTTGAATATTTAAAGAAACCATACGCCGTAAGACCAAATGTAATCCCAAGGATGCCACGTTTTCGAATGACAAATGATGAGGCAATGTACATGACTGATTATATAAGCGCTGTTTTTGTTGATGATAGTATTCCCGATGACTTTGAAAGACACTTTCTACCGGATGATATTGATAAGGGTAAAAATCTATTTGAGGAAAAAGGATGCATATCATGTCACATCCTTGGTAAGGGTGGAGGTTACGTTGGTCCTCAACTTAATGCCGTTGGAGATCGCCTGAAATCAGGCTGGATATTTAAATGGCTTCTAAATCCACAGCTGTACAAACCTGATACGATAGAACCTAATCACGGATTTTCTGAAGATGAGGCGAGGGCATTGTCTGCTTATCTATCCAGTATGAAGCAAGTAGATAAATCCCCCTAAATCCCCCTTTAGAAAAGGGGGAAAGAGAGGGGGATTTCTAAAGGGGGACTAAGGGGGATTTATTTAATTCATTTAACATATGTGAGTATTTTGGTGGCATGTATTTACCCTGTAGAATAAGTCTTTCATTCATACAATAGAATAACTAAGTTATGTTTCAGTGGTTAAACCCGTTGAGTAATTACACACTTTCTATTCAACAGGTCAGGCTTGTTTGACCGTGCTTGTGTTTAAGAAAAGTAATTAGAAAATATGAAGAATAAGATAACTTTATTTTTGGGGTTATGTGTATTCATTTCTCTAATTTCTACTAGTTGTAATAGGAAAGAGACCGCCCAGTTGGAATTAGAAAATCCATTTATTGAAGCTGTTGAAAGAATTGATGGTGGACTTAACACCATGCAGGTTAAGGGTAAAAAATTATATAAGCAATACTGCAGTATATGTCATGGAGAAGGAGGGAAAGGTGACGGATTTAACGCATTCAACTTAAATCCAAGACCAGCAGACCTAACCAAGGTTTGTAAAGTGAGGGAAGACAAATATATCATCAAGGTTGTAACAGATGGAACAAAAGCTGTGGGAAAATCCTCTTTCTGCCCTCCTTATGGTAAGACAATTCAAAGTGAAGGCATCAATGCAATTATTTCATATTTGAAAACTTTAGTGATAGAAAACTGATAAAACTGTAGATTGTTTTATGCATTATATGTAGTGTTAATATTTCAAAGATTCAAAAGTTCCTGTGCGACATGAAAGACCTATCTTTTGAAATTTATCAAAGTAAAATCTTTTTTCAATGAAAGTATTTTTCATAATATTGGATTACATGGTTGCAATACTAATGGGAGTAGGGACCTTGTTTCTTGTCTCTCTGGTCGTTGGCAAGGGTTGGAACATGTTCTTCACAATGATAGTGGGGATGGTTCTAGGTATGGTGGTACTTGCTGTAACTGTGCTGGTTTTCAGTCCTATATGTAGTTTGTTCCAACTTTTTCCTTCGGGGATGATTATAACTATGTTAACTGGTATGGCAGCGGGAATGATATTCGCTGCTAAGGAAATGGACTTTATGATAATTCTTTGGACAATTGTAACCTTCTCTTTATTTGTTCAGCTTGGAATTGATTTTTACAATATGAAGTTGAAAGGAGAGTTGCCGGTTGATGACTCAAACTGAAAGAAAGTGGTGGGAAAAGTGGGATAAAGCCGCTACGTTATTCGATTTTGTGAATAGTGGTATTGAACTTCGTTATGGAGAGTATAAACGCGAATGGTTTTCCCAAGCTGTGGGTCGAACTTTGCTGGTAGCCGTAGGAACGGGTCTTGATTTACAATATTTTCCACAGGGAAGCAATGTTTTAGGGATAGACATAAGTTGGAAAATGTTGGAAAGGGCAAAGGAAAAATCTGAAAACACCACGTTGAACATTAAGCTAGTCCGTACGGATGCTCAGATGCTTGGATTTACGGATAACATGTTCGATACGGTGGTGACCTCATGCACGTTTTGTTCAGTTCCAGATCCGGTAAAGGGATTATGTGAGATCAGGAGAGTGCTGAAGCCAGGTGGAAAACTTTTGATGTTCGAGCATGTACGAAGCAATATTTTTTGGATGGGTCCGATGATGGATCTGATGACATATGTATCCCGCATGTTCGGACCTGATTTGAACAGAAGGACTGGAGAAAACATTATCAAAGCCGGATTCAAACTAGTACGGGAAATTAATGTATACCTTGACATGGTAAAATTGTTCGATGCAGTTTAGCCCCCCCTATAATAGGGCAAAAAGATGTATTCTGATTGAAGCTCATGCAGAATCCCATACGGGGGAGCATGAGCATGAACATGGTCACGAATATTAGAGTGGGGAACACCATCATTGATTAAAAAGAAATACAATCCCCCTAAGTCCCTCCATTTGGTAAATGGGGGGACTTAGGGGGATTGATAAAGTGGGGTGAAGATATAAAATTTTTATCTGTCATCTTTTTTATTTAGATAGTCTAACATAATAATTTTTGGTAATTATTAAACAATTAGATAAAGGAAAATCCCATGTAATAAAATTTGGTTATATCTGCGAATAAAAAAGTCTAATGAAGAATTTAATCATTCTATTAATCGTTTCAATAAGCTTCATTATTTTTAGCGGCTGCGCAGGGATGCACTACGGAGCAGGCGTGGGCTACTTAAAACAGCTGAAGTACCCAGAGGCAATTGACTCTTTCAAAGCAGTTTTGGAGAAAAATCCAAGATATCCGAAAGCACATACTCTCCTTGGAATAGCCTATTATAAAAACGAAATGTATGGGCAAGCAGTCACCGAACTTGAAAGTGCAAAAGAACTTCGAAGACGTGATAAAAGGGCAAGATTATTTTTGGGCATGACATATTTAAGGTACGGAAAGACAAAGGAAGCAATCAGCGAATGGAATTCATATGTTGAAATGTTTCCTTCTGATAACGTATCCGAAATATTGCGGAAAGTTATTGCAGCATTGAAAAGTGATGAAAACTTATCAGAAACTGTAGATTTGATGACAGGCAGTATTGAAGCTATAATTGCATTGGAAGACAGGATTCGTAATATTACCTATTTCTATAGAACTAGATTTTGGAGATAGGTGTCTGTTTTTTATGGAAATCAGGAACACATCCCATATTTTTATTGGTTATATAAGGAGTAGAAAAGAATCATACCTGATCTGTTGTATTCCCAATTTAGATTTAAGAGACTTAAGGGAATAATTGCAGTAGCATATTCCCCTTTTCCCTCATTCAAAACAATAACCATCTGAAGCCAATATTAAATGAGTAATCTGTATCGAGTTGATTTCCTCTTAAATCTTCGTAAATCGGTTTTTGAAAAGATGCCTCGATCAAAAAATTTGGCCTTGGTATAAACTGTATACCGGGTGATAAGAAGATCGTGTTTCTTCCAGAATCGTCAACTCTTTTGTCGTTTTGCTTGTTCTTTTGGCTTAATTTACCATTAAATTCCAGATATAAATTTAACTGTTTTGCAGGATATGTCTCATATACAGAAGGCAATACCCTGTATCCAAAGGCAATATCATAATTCAAGGTGTCTCCAAACTCAAAATCATTTGCCTCTGTGTTGATGGTGTATATCAAATCGGCATTTATCCCGAAACGGCCTTTAATGTGCGTAAATATAAGCCCCAGGCCATAATCAACGGAGCCTGTACCTAACTGGACAGACGGAGGCAGCCTCGCTCCACCCCTTTTCTCATCATCATCACCTGTGGGAAGCTTGAGCCTTCCTAATGCAGACATCCTTGTGGTCTGCGCATGGGCATCTCTCTGGAAAAACTGATACTTCCCAAAAAGCGTTAAGTCTCCAAACCCTGAGTCTGAGAAACTTTTTCTTTCACCATCTATCGTAGTCTTTTTTTCTTTATCCAGATAAGGTATGGAAGCACCCACTACGAGCTTGTTTGGTAATAGTTCATAAGGGATGATAAGTGGAATAGAGATAATATTGAATTCACCGCGTCCTCCCGGAAGTGAACCAAGCAGCTTGGTAGATTTTCCAAAGCTTCGTATTGCGCCACCTTCAATCCCTGTTACAAATGCGGTCTGAGTATTGATTGGTGGACCTTGAGCATCTGCCCGATTGATAATGCTAGCTCCTAAAATAATAACGGTGAAGAAATATAAGGATATAATATATTTTTTCATCTTAATGATACGTTTGTTGGATGTCTACCCGCCCGCACCGAACGGGTACCTGCCCGAAAGACATTCAGGCTGTGTCACAATAGAGAAAACTCATAATATGTCATTCTGAACTTGATTCAGAATCTAATGATTTCAATAGGTTAGCAACCTAAGAGATCCCGAAACAAGTTCGGGATGACAATTGTGACACAGCCTCATTGTCAGGCGGGCGTTCGGGTGGGAAGACCCCCGCTACATAAAATGTAAATTCCATATTATTAAATTATTCAAACTTAAAGTCTCTTATTTCCAAAACATGAGGATGAAGACCATGGCCCTTTATTTTTTCTTCTTGTACTAGGCCGGTTACAGTAACAATTCCGCCTTGAGCCTGTTCAGATGTTATTATGTCCTTAAGCATTTTATTATCTTTTAAGATAAAGCTATCAGCAATATTATCAATCCTTAAGATCATCCTGCTATCAACTTGCTCAATCTTTCCTTTTATAGTAACGACTATGTCCCTGGGAGTAAATCCACCATCCTTTACGGCCTTCTTTATTCCGTCAATGTCAATTGATTTACCTTCTTCAATCTTGATCTCAGCTAATCCCGTATCTATCCTCAGCTTCAAATCCTCAACCCCCCCAACTCTTTTCAGTTTTTTCTCTAAATTGTATGCGCAGAACGGGCACGAAAGGCCATCTACCTTGACTTGAACCCTGGTAGGTTCTCCAGATGTCAATCTAATAAACACCACTATGATAAGAGTAATTGTTGCAAGGATTAGGAATTTCTTTTTCAGTTGAATAATCATAATATCCTCCTTTCTGTCATAAAACGCCTTTTATTATGATGAGAAATAATTACATTAAGTAAATACATACATTTTTTATATATCAATAAAGCTGTTTTGCTATTAAAACTGATAAACTGCAACGCTTTGGCCTTCATAATTCACCGCATACATTATGTTTTCCATAATTGCTATATCCGTTGGCTTGTGAAGGTTTTTTGAAAGAGTTTGGAGCAGGTTTCCTTCAAGGTCATAAACCAACACTCGATTTCCTTCAAAGTCAGTCACAAATAGTTGATTGTTGGCAACTTCTAGCCCGGTGGCTACATTAATGCCGTCTTTGTCTCCAATTATCTGCAAGCTGTTCCCTTGCTTATCGAATACTTGTATGCGGTTATTGTAGGCATCTGCTACATAGATTTTTCCTGCGAAGAAAGCTACATCAGTTGGATAATAAAGTTCTCCCTCACCATGCCCTTCTTTTCCAAAGGTAACTGCACTTTCTCCCTGTTGTAAAATAATGCGATGATTGTTGAAATCAGCCACTGCAATTGTGCTACTATCAAAGGCTATACCTCCAATTGAATCGGGCTGATCCTTAAGTTTGAAGGCGCTGGTATTTCCGTTCTTCAATATTTGAATTGTATCGGAAGTGTATTCGGGAATATAGAGGGCTCCATTGTTCAAGGCAATGTGCATGGGACGTTCAAAACCGGAATACTCTTCAATCATTTTTCCTTCAATGTTAATCTTTACTACACGGTTATTGTCTACATCTGAAAGCCACAAGAAATTGTTTTGTGCAACTATTCCGATTGGAGAAATATCCTGTAATTGTAGCTCTTTGATGAATTTCCACTCTTTTTTTGGCTCCTTCTTTTTCTGATATTCTGAGCAACCCAAAAAAAGTAGAGTTCCTATGAACGTTGCCGCAAATAATATCTTATTCATCCTTTTTTGCCTTTTTAAAAGGATAAAAACAAATAGGTACAAAGATTAGTAAGTTATTTTTCTTCATTTTAGATTGATTCCTTCTTTTATATCTCTCTTTACTATTTCATATACATTTATTGGTCAAGCCAAATCATATTAGGTGGTGTTATCCCACATTGATGTTTAAAGCAATGTCATTATAGATATTGCATTTGCAAAATCTTAGTTTAATCTAACCTAAATTGAGCGATTTTATATTGCATGTCAATGTAGCCGCAGGTCGTGCCTGAGGCAGATTCGCCTTGGCGAACTTTTATCTGCGTTTCCCATCATGAGTTTATGACAATTTCATGTAAGTTACGCAACCTGAAGGTTGCGGCTACCCGCCCGAACGTACCTTTCGGTACGGGTGGGCAAAAATCGCTCAATTTAGGTCTAACAACATTTCTTATTTGCCTGTATTGGTGGGCATGGAAAAGATCCATATGAACAGAATACACAGCAATCACCTTCTTTTGGTTTTAATACTGTTTTACAATTTGTACATTCATAAAAAAAACGACATGAATCTGTTGGCATGGTTTCTTCCTTTTTGAATCCACAATTTGGGCACGTAGTTACAGATTGTAAGATTACGTCGTTTTCCATTTCAATTTAACTTTATACCTAATCAGGAAATCGGTTTCCCTATTCCAGCAGCTACAAGTTCAGATTTAGAGACCTTTCCCTGGCGGCAGCAATCGGCTATCTTAGCATCTACTACGACCGTAGGTACTGAAGCAATCCCATAGGCTCTTGCTTTATCCTGTCCCTCGTTATTGAGATTATAAACGCTTACGTCACATGAATCACATGCAATACTCTCAACCAACTTTACAACATCATCACACAGACTGCATCCTGCAGTAAATATTTCAATTTTTCTTTTCGTTGACATTTTCATACCTCACTTATTTTGCAAATTTGTATATTACGTCCATCAATTCATTATATATTTCTTCTTGTTTAGTTATATTTTTAGACTGTATTGCATTGGTAGCGCAAGTCTCAAGGAAATTTCTCATCATGATCTTTGCAACTCCTCTGAGGGCTTCGTGTGTTGAAGATATCTGTATAAGGATATCCACGCAATATCTATCCTTCTCTATCATCTTTTGCAAACCTTTAACCTGGCCCTCGATAGCCATAAGTCTTCTTAATACCTTTTTCTTTCTTTCATCTATAATACAACCACCTTTAACCTTTTTCTTAGGCATAATATGTTTCTCCTAATAGTATGACCCCCTCCCCCTATTCATCATTATACAATCCTATAACTATTTGTCAATAATTTAAATATTATATGTCATATCCCTGCATTCATTAATCAAACAACTCATTTTTATCCTTGATATTTACTTTGCTGTTTGTTACATCTCGATATTGTTTACATCAATGTTCTGTAAAAAATTGGAAATCTATAACACATCCTATATTTGTGTTAGTTATATTAAATTATATCCTAATAAAAATAAAATCTTCCACGTGAAATAAAGATAACGTGACAAACTCAAATCGCAAAAAGAATCATGCAGTGCAAAAGAAAGCCTCAACAAAACGAGTAATCAAGCACCAACCTGGTACATCCAACAAGATATTAATAAAAGAAGAAGTGCTATTAGCATTTATTGACAAGGCTCTTTCATCAACAACTAACTCGCAAACAGTGGGATTAAACGGTGAGATTCCTTTACGTGATTTTCTCAACAAATATCTACCCTACACACTACGTGCGGCTACAGGGCATTTTGTACCACCGAGTGGACAGGTATCTCCGCAGATTGACGTGATGATTCTAGATTCTCGATACCCACTTTTGTCTGAAAATGCTGATGGATCAGTACTAGCTATGCTCCACTCTGTAGTTGGAACAATGGAAGTCAAAACAAGGATAACAACAAGTGATATTCCAAAACTATGGAAGAATTATGCAACAATAATGTCTTTAGCCTCTGAAGTTGAAGGTTATGGTAATCAAAGAATTGGTTCGATTTTTTCATGGGCGTTCGCTTATAGGAGTAAAAACCGTCTAGATACATTAGCAGAAAGATACTTTGATGCTGGTACTCCAGAATTCGGTTTGGATTTAATTTTACTTCGTCTTCCAGATAAAGACCAAATGCGTCCAGAGAAGATAGGATTATTGTTTCACTTCGAACCAAATTTCGAGTCCGATGAATGTAGAGAGGTAGTTGGTTATGATCCAATACTCATTCCACAATTTACACCATTATCAGATTTGTATTATAGGCTTGTACAAGACTCTTATTATTGTTTGGCAAACCGAGGATATGAATTTCATGATATTGGTATGCATATTATGAAGTATATGTCGTGGTCTACCTGTCCTGCTTGAGAATCTACGTCAGAGTCTAGGGGTTAGGAAACTTCTGATAGGAAATACGGGATACATGCCATATTTGTGTTAGCTATATTAGGGACGTGTCTCTGAATTAAAAAAAACTAATGAATAATAAAATTCACTATTTGTTGCAATAACATAGAAATAATGTTAGCCGAATTTGATAGTCTCAAGCTAAGTTTCTTTATCTAAAAGTTAATTAGTAACAGGGATAGTTAATGACACATCCTACCAAGCTAAACCCGCAATACGTTAACCGGAAGGTGATACTACCATACAACCTAAATGTTGATGAGGTTGAGCGGGCGGTATCTGAAACATATCGATTATTCCATGGATTGAACGAAAATCTTATGAATAATGGATTTCGTCCCTTAGAGGAAATAATCTTGGGGAACTCACTTTCTGGAATTATATCTGAGTTTCTTGTAAAAAATATTGCAAGAGTTTCTAGCACTTTAGAAGCCAACTTGAAAGTGGGTGGACATCCAGACCTTCTGCCTAAAGGGCACTACTCATCGAACCTTGTTTTAAAAGGTAGTGAAGGCATTGAAGTGAAGTCTTCTATTCAGAAAGGAGGATGGCAGGGCCATAACCCAGAAGACTGCTGGCTGATGGTTTTCAGATATATGGTTGGCGAACAAAGGAATAAAAAATCAATCCCATTGACATTCATTGAAATTCTATGCGCTAAATTGAAAAAATCTGATTGGTCGTTTCCTGGAAGGAAAGGCACATCACGTCGAACCCCTACGGCGTCAATTACCTCTACCGGTGTAGAAAAACTACGGAAGAATTTCCTATACAGGTTACCTGATGTTGGGGTTGGTAGTCATCGTTCCGTCCTCGCCAAAGGTTAACCTATTTGATAACGTAGATATCAATCCTCGAAAAGGAATTTTTGTCTGATATTATCATTTTTAGCATACCGCTGGTTGCCTCTAAAACTATTCTCCCCATTTGAAACAAACGATGCAAGTCGCGGAATTGCTTGGACGGCCATATTGAAGAAATGTGAATCTGAATCGATCCCAATGCTTCTGTATCCTACAAAGCATGAGGCAGCAATAGTCGAGCCACCACCCATAAATGGATCCAAAATAATTCCTTCCGCCAAAGGAAGTGCGGCTCGTACGATTTGTCGCATGAAAGCTTGTGGTTTGAGCGAAGGATGGGGAGCTATATCCCGTTCAATGCTTCTAGTTGGTGCACTCTTAATCACATCACAAAATGGTTGATTTTCTGAAATTCGCCTGAGTCCTCCTGTCTTCCACTTTCTTAGGTTGTCCTGAATACGTCCTTCACACGGTTTTCTGAAAAGGCCCCACGGCTCCCAACAGGATCTGGGCATTACGGTTACATTTTGAAATTCTTTATGGGCGTTTTTTGGTCTGTCCCCACCCCGGAGTGTTTGAACCAACCGTATAATCTCACCCCTCTTTTCAAATCCATTTTCAATGAGAGCCATATAAACAATGTGAGAGAGAAGTGGATTTGTGGCTATGAAGATATGAGCACCCGGTACAAGGATGGGGTACATTTTGTAAGCCCATTGAGAAAAAAAGAGCTTAAGATATTCTTTTTCTTCATTTGTAAGCACTGTAAATCTTGGGAGTGGGCTTCTTCTACATCCATCAAATTCAGGTGGTATACGCCAGACACCACCACGTCCATTTCTAAGTTTTGTTTTCTCTTTGGGAGAATATTCTTTTATACCATAAGGAGGATCTGTAACAATTGCATGAATGCTATTGGGAGGCTGTTGATCTGCCCATTTAAAGCAGTCACCATGAACAAGTTTATATAGCGACTTCAGATTGAAAGCTTGTCGTTTATGCTCCGAAAGATCAGTAGAAGAAACGGAGCTTTCGTGGTTATACTCTGATTGTGATTCTTCTGCAACATGACTACCAAAGGTTTCACGAAGGACGCTGGTTGCCTCTATTGTATATCTATTCAGAATTTCCTCTACATCCTTTGGTAAATAACCGGCGAGTTGATAAAGAAACATTGGATCTATTTTTATGATCGTAGCAAGCTTCTTAATCATTATTTTTGAAGGTCTTGCCTTTGAGCTTTCCAATCTCGACAAATATCCTCTTGTAACTTTGAGAATATTAGCTAATCCTTCAAGGGACAGTCCTTTCGATACTCGTTCATCGTGAAGCCATCGTCCAAATTTTTGACTGTTGGTCTTTGCTTCCTTTTCATGTTTTTCGTTGGATATTTTCATTCATCGAAATATACCAAAGTTTACCAGTTTAGTCAACTATCATTTGGTGATTATAGGAACATATGTACTAATGCAAAAGAGTCTTATTATAAATACCGGACGAAAGCATCAGTCTATACATTTTATTTAAGAATCACTCAATTTAGCTTATTGAATTCCCAATTTAAATTTAATAGACTTAAAGGTGTAAGATGATTAGGACTTTTTTAGTCATGTTCATGATTTGCTTTTTAGTGATTGCAATGGCCGTAGTATCATTTGCGGACACAGCAAAGGAGTATAATGAGGCCGGGATAAGGTATATGAAATCCCGAGAATATAAGGATGCAGTAGATGCCTTTGAAGAAGCGTATGGAAAAGCTCCTGATAATGAGATAATCAAAAGGAATCTAACCCATGCTTATGCGGCCTTGGGTAATGAGCATGCCGAGCGAGGTGTTTGGGACGAGGCAATACATTTTGTTGAAAAAGCCCTTGAACTTGATAATACCAATCATGTCTTAAAGCAAAACCTGTCTGTTCTTTACAATAACTACGCTTATGAGCAAATGAAGAATGGTATGCCTGATAGCGCTTATGCAAATCTAAAGGAGGCATTGCGCTACAATGAGAGTAACTGGGCGGCATATGTTTCCCTGGGGAGGATAATGTATGATCAGGGAGAAATTAAGGAAGCAGTTAAGTATTGGACGGAAGCGGTGTTGCTTAAGCCTGAACTCACAGCAATTAAGCAACAACTTGACAGGCTCAAAAAGGAGAGTAGCGTTGAGGATAAGTTCAGGGAAAAGAATTATATGTATTTCGAGGTAAAGTATGAAGGTTATGAAAGAGAAGATTTGGCCTTGAAAGTTGTAGAGATATTACATGAGGCATATATCAAAATTGGGTATGATTTCAGGTATTATCCGTTTGAAAAGATACCCGTAATTATATATACCAAAGAACAGTTTCAGACGATGACGGGTACGCCAGATTGGATTGAAGGGTTATTCGATGGCATAATCAGGGTTACGGCTTCCACCATTGAGGGAGAAGACTATCGATTGAGGAATATTCTCTATCACGAATACACACACGCATTGTTATATAAAAAAGCAGGAAATAATCTACCTCACTGGCTGAACGAAGGACTGGCGCAATATGAGGAGCCAGTCCGAAATGATATTCAAAGGGACGATATTACTTTTTTAAATAGATATCTGAGCCAGGGGAATTTAATTGCACTTTCTGATTTGGACAAGGCACTAGAATACCGTGAGAATAAAGAACAGTTAAGACTTGCTTATCTCGAAGCAAAACTTCTTGTTCGATACATCAATGAGCTATATTATTTCTATCGAATAGTTTCAATTTTAGACGGACTTGCATCAGGTAAGGATATTGATACAGCCATTCAAGAGACGATTTTTGTCAATACAGAAAGACTGGAAAAAAATTGGCTGGATTGGTTGAATTCAAAATACAAAAGTAAATAATAATTTAAATATAGTAAAGATTTGATATAATAATTAGCTTTAACCTTAAAGAAAATTATTATAGAAGCATTAGTGTGAGCTCTATATCAAGATTTGACACATCTCGCCCACAGGAGACACCACACTACGACCTCATTTTGATTGGGGCCGGGCCATGTGGTCTGGCAGCGGCTTCAGAATTCAAGCATGCTGGATTGAATTACCTTCATTTAGAGTCCGGGCAGCTTGCTCAAACCGTTTACAACTTTCCCACCAACATTCGTCTATTTTCCCATCCACGCTATCTTGAGATTGGAAACGTTCATTTTCACCCGGAACCATACGAACCACCTACCAGAGAACAGTATCTAGAGTATCTCAATAAGGTATCTTCCCGGCTAGGGCTGGTTGTCAAACAGCATAGTAAAGTGGTGGGCGTTAGTTCAAATGATAAAGATCATCTCGTGCGTTATATCAAAAAGCGTGGTAAGATTGGCGAAGCGTCTGCACCCAACATTGTTGTTGCCAGCGGGGGATATTATGCGCCTCAATTACTTGGTATTCCCGGAGAAGAGCAACCTAATGTATATCATTATTTTCGGAGTGAGTTACCATTCTATAATGAACGGGTTTTAGTCGTAGGAGGACGTAACTCAGCAATAGATGCCGTAATCACTCTAGTCGAGAAGAAAGCAGAAGTAATTCACTCTTATCGTGGAGCTCGTCTACCTCGTAAAAAGATCAAACCCTGGCTACTGCCCGCATTTGATAATGCTCGAAAAAGAGGCTCAATCCGATTTCTTTATCGGACAGTTCCCCGCTCCATTCATAACAAACAGGTCAAACTAAAATCAGATGGGAAAAAGAATATGACAATAGATGTTGACATGGTCTTTCTTTTGACCGGATATGGTCCTGATTATGCTACCCTTAAAAGTGCATCCGTCCCGTTTCACAAACGGCACAAAAGACCACTCTTTAATCCAAGAACATTAGAAACCAAAAAATCAGGCATATTTCTATGCGGCACTATAGTGCTTAAATGGCAGGGGGAAAAGGCAAGTATAGATAACACTCGAGGCCATGGGAAAATAATTCTCAATAATTTGCGTTAAGCATACAAAAAAAAGCCCACAAATAAATGGGCTTTCTAATAAAATATCCACCCCCCAGAGGGGGGCTTTGGGTTAACGCATGGAGGGTTATGAAAATAACCAGTTAAATAGCGTTTAAGTTCTTTTGTTCATATTCCTCCCGGCCTTTTTATCCCGTAAAGCTTCCTCGTGCACCCGCCCGTACCGAGCGCTACGTTCACCAGCCCGACGCTCATTCTGGCGGTGGCAGGAAGTTCCAACGGGGTTTACTAGCCTTCGTGTTTGTCAAACGTTCAAATGTTTTTTTGTTAAAATAGTGATTATAAATATCTTTATCACTAACCTTTATAAAAGCGGTAACAAATATTGTCGTTATAGCGTTAATCCGACAAAGCTATTAAATTTACCCCAACCGGAGAATGTGGTCTTTACATCCGAAAAAGGTTTTTTAAAACCTCAAAGATAAGGCACCCGTTTTACGGGTACCATTTCTTTATTAAGCTTACTCTACTTTCAGGTAGGGAGTGACATGGACAATTCTTACTGCCCAAAAACTTCCGTCCTTTATTGAGTAGTTGCATTTAATGTAATATCCAGCCTTGAGATGTTCGAAGCTTAATTCGTCGTCCTTGTGGAACTTAGTACCGCCCCTGATTGATACTATATCAGTCTTTTCATCTCCCATATAGCAGAGTGTGTCCTCGGTAACCATTAATGGCGCATCGCCCAGCAATTCGCATCCTTCAAAGTATATCTCCATTTTTTCAAGATCTACACTCTTGATCTTACCTTCAATTACTGCAAGGCTTGCGGCCTTTTCTGCAAAACCAGGCCAATCAACTGATTTTCCAGCATATGCATTAAACCCAAGCAAAAAAGCTCCTAGAAAGAAGGCTAGCATTACAAGTTTCGTCGTCCTTAACATTTTCATACCCTCCTTTTTTTAATTTTGAACTAATAACAATTATTCTCATCTTTTATATCATCAATTATCATGCCAATTTTGTTAAATAAGAAAATTGAAATACAAATTGATGCAATCATAAGATCAGTTAATAAAAGAGTTACAAACTCTTTTTCCCCTTAATAAAACGCGTATCTAGGTTTCGGCATAACCACACCAAAAAAGTCTAAATTCTTAGATGGAACCTCGAAAAATATATACTTTTTTGGATACAATTTGTTTGCGGATTCTCCTGGTTTAAAGAAAGAAATGATCAATTTCATTGTAAAAAAATGTTAAAAATGACAGCTTAAAAGAAATATGTGAAATACATAGACATAAAAAAGGCCCACAAAATTGTGGGCCTTATATACAAACCTAAATCAAACTGTTTCTGATTAATGCCGTGTCTTATACTTCCTTGCTTTTCATAACAAGGAGTGAAGCTCCGCGGCTTTATGGAACAACACGTTGTGTACCATATCCCACTGTGGCACCCTTGGCTTTCTTGATACGTGGGTAAATCAGAAATTCACCAAATCCATATCTATTTGTCTACATGCATGGACTTGATAAGAAATCATTCTTCGATAATAATAGCTTCAACAGGACATTCTTCGGCTGCCTGTCTACACGTTTCTTCTGCATCAGCAGGAACTTCGTCAACCTTTGCGACTGCCAGGTCGTCTTCCATCTCGAAAACCTCCGGGCATGTTTGCACACAGAGTTCACAACCAGTACAAAGGTCTGGGTCAACTTTTGCTTTCAATGATATTCTCCTTTAATTTAAAAAGTTATAAATATAACATTTTAAGATAACAACGCTGCATGGTTCCTTATCCAATGCAGAGTATGCCTCCCAAACACACATTACCCACCTTGGAAAAGCGTGCTCAGGAAACTAACTCTACATTTTATTGTTTCATGCAACGTTAGTAATCACTCCATCCTGCGATACGGAGTGATTAAGACAATTCTAACTGCTAAAAACTTTCCATCCTTTATTGAATAATTGCATTTGATGTAGTCGCCAGCCTTAAGATGATCGAAGCTTATTACGTCGTCCTTTCGGAATTTAGTGCCACCTTTGACTGAAGCTATGTTAGTCAATCTGCCGCCTTTATAGCACCTTGTATCTTTAGATAGCATTAGCGGCTTATCTCCTAACTTTTTAATCCCTTCCAATTTAATCTCCATTTTCTCCAGATCAAGATCCTTTATCTGACCTTCGAGTACAGCAAGAACCTTATGGTGCCAAATGAATTCAGTTGCAGCCCCTTCAGAAAAGCCCGACCATTTAACTGATTTTTCAGCAAATGCATTAATACCTAACAAGAAAACTCCAAAAAAGGAGGATAGCATTACAATTTTTACAGTCTTACTCATTTTCATGCCCTCCTTTTATAATTAATTGTTAAAAATTTCCTTTATATTAATTATATCAATTATCGTGCCAATTTGTATTAATATTCAAGATTGAAATACGAATTGATGAAAAGATAACATGCGTTGAGATAAAGGATTACAAACCCTGTGTTTCCTTAAAAAGACAAAATTTAAATGCCAATATAACCCTTATCAAAAAAGTCTAAATCTTTAGATTAAACCTTAGAAACTTATATTTATGATGGCATTCGTTTCATCTATTACGCTAATTTAAAGGCAGTGATTATCAATTTCATAATAAAGAATTGTTGAAAATGGTTTTACTTAGTATCTGTTGCGGAAAGACTGTATTGTCATCCTGAACTTAATTCAGGATTGATATATATAGATTCTGAAATAAATTCAGAATGACACTTTTGAGCATTTGAGCTTTCCGCAACAGAAACTACTTAAAGGATATATATGTTACAACTAAAGAAAATAATTTTTGTAGTTATTCTTTAATAGATCTTAAGCGCTGCACAAGCCTTGAAAACCCTTTTTTGGATAAAGGAGGTGCCTTAACCAGCTCCAGGTTTTCTTCTACATGCGAGTTTGCTTTGTGGCCAACAACAGGCGCGATTATGCCGGGTGTCGATCTAACAAATTGCAATGCCCTGTGAGACGGCTTCTTCAGCCCGCCAAATTCAGGAATTACCCCGGGTTCAAGCAGTCTGGCCTGCATTAAGGGAACACTGGTAAAAACGCCTATCTTTAAATCCATTGCGGCATCCAGTATTGATACGTTCTTTCCGTTTAATACCTGATTTTTTAATGTTAAGGCCTCATCAAAATACACGTTGTACGGTAACTGGATAAACTTAAATCCGTGTTCTTCACCCGCGACTTCCCTTGCAAGGTCTACAACATCTGATAACAGAAGATGTTGGGGATCGCCCCTTGTAACTCTGAAACAATCCCAGGTTGCCATTCCATAATATGTTATTTTGCCTTTCCTTCTCTGTTCTTCGTAGAATTCAAAGACGTCTCTGAGTCTTTTCATGAATTCTACCTTTGAGATGTCCTGTATCTGTCCCTCGACGGCATTATGAAGATACATCAAATCGATACACTGCAAGCCGAGATTTCTTAAACTTCTATTTAGTTGATCTTCAAGATATGCAACAGTCATACAATGATATCCGGAAGATATATCGGTCTTCTTGATAATACCCGGATTTACTAACTCCCTTTTAATGTATTCCCAGAATTTCTCTTTTATATCTCCATCATTTGTGAGATAACCGTTTTTTGTGCTTATAAAAATCTCTTCCCTTTTTATGTTTCCTTCATCTAAGAGCTCCGATATCGTCTTTCCAACAGACCTTTCAGCTTTTTGAGAACGATAGTTAATAGCAGTATCGATTACGTTTATTCCGGAGAGAACCGATTCCCTGACAGCCTTTGTAACCAGTACATCAGTTGTGTCATCCGGGTTGCCTAAGTACGTACCCATACCAATAGATGACAATCTCAGGCCATCAAACGTCCTGAAATGATTCCTTCCTGCTTCCCGGTTTTTGCTTGCAAAGTTAATCGTACCTTTACAAGTAGCATGACCCTTAATCATAATATCAGGAGTTCGAACTACACGTCCTCCAGGATCGAAAAAAAGAAGGTTTTTACAGGGTACTACCTACCACCTATTACCTACTTTGGTTTACCTCTGTTGTATTCCCAATTTAAATTTAAGAGACTTAAGGGTGTTTTTCATAAGCATCGTAATCGTCATGGGACCAACACCACCGGGGACAGGCGTAATGTAACCGGCAATCTCTTTGGCTGCTTCAAAATCAACATCACCTTTTAAGATTGCAACCATCTTGTTCGGGTCCTTTTTGCTGGGTTTTTTACCTACCCTGTTGACGCCAACGTCAATTACGCATGCACCCGGCTTAATCCACTCCGGCTTTACCAGGCCGGGAACGCCAGCGGCAACGATTAAGATGTCTGCACGTTTGCAGTGTTCTGCCATATTCTTTGTACGTGTATGAATAACCGTTACTGTTGAGTTAGCGCCTTCTCCTTTCTGAAGCATCATGTTGGCAATTGGCTTTCCCACAATGTTTGAACGCCCCACTACTACAACCTCAGCTCCGCTTGTCTCAACGCCGGCACGCACGATCATTTCCTGAATACCGGCTGGTGTGCACGGTGGGAATTTTACCTCATCACCACCAATCATAAGACGCCCGACATTTACGGGATGGAAGCCATCAACGTCCTTATCAGGATCAATAGCATTAAGTACTTTCTTTTCATTTATGTGCTTTGGAAGAGGGAGTTGAACAAGTATACCATGGATTGAATCGTCATTGTTATACTTGTCAATAAGGGCAAGAAGGTCCTCTTCTGAGATATCAACCGGCTGAGAATCCTGTACCTCTTTAAAACCAACCCTGTGGGCGGTCTTGATTTTTAATGTTACATAAGACATGGAAGCAGGGCTCTCACCAACAAGGATAGTTACAAGTCCGGGTACAACCCCGTGTTTTTTCTTTATTTCTGCTACCTCAGCAGTGATTTCTTCGAGTATCTGTTCACGGATTTCGGTACCTTTGATTAATTTTGCAGTCATTGGTTCAACTTCTCCTTTCAAAACAAATTATACGTAATCGATCAATATCAAGTGGAAAACTGCGCCAAAGGCGGATCTGAAGCTAACCAACAGGGTCGCCTCAGGAGACAGGGTCGTCCTCAGGCGACTGCCTTAGGTACGACCACCCCTCAATCCCCTCCTTCGCAAGGAGGGGATAAAGGGGAGGTCATAAAATCCAATAGAGTTTCACCTGATACTGAAAAAATTCCCTTAAGCACAACTTAGCTATGCTTTTGGCGAAGATGCCTGAAGAGGTAAAATAATAGTAAAACAATAAAGATAATACAACTTTTTTCCTGATTCTTAGAAGGTATTGAAAAAATAAAAACGAGAATTTATTTTATCTCAAATGCATCTTATGATATTATAATTGATTTAAATATTTAAGGAATCTTGTTAAATCTTTTTTGAGGAGGTTCGAAATATGTCAATAATGTCGGATGCATATATGAAGGCATTCCCAATGGAAACAAAAAAGAAGAGTGCCGGCGGTAAGCATAATCCTGTTCTGGACGTTCCCGAATTTAAAAAAGCATGGGATCTTTACAGGGATACCAGTCTTGACATAATGAAGCGTTACGAGTATATGGCTCAGTGTGTGGGCTTCACGGATAAGGATACTGAGGCCATTAAGGAATCTAAGGAAATTATAGCGGCAAACCTTAAGGCAATCCTTGATCATATTTATTATGAAAAGTTAGTGGGCGATCCGTGGCTCTCCAGATGGTTTAGAGATGATAGCGGGAAAATAGCCAAAGAATACGTTGACCTTAGAAGGGCGCGACAACAAAAATTTCTGCTTAAGATATTGGAATGTAAATGGGACGAGGAGTTCTGGAATCACGTCCGCTGGGTTGGCGCTGTACATGTTCCAATCTTCGGAAATGAAGATATGTACATACCAGTAAGATTGAATTTAGCACTATGGGGTTATATACATCAGTATTTGTTTAATCTCTTTGCTGAGGAATTGAAGAACGATCCTGACAAGCTACGCATGATTACGACTGCCTGGACAAAGCTCTTCTGGATTATTATAGATATTTATCACATCGACTATTTTGGACCCTGGATGTAGTATTGGATTATGAAAGCTGAGAATAAGGGTTTTGTTGCACGTAGAAATCAAATAAGGGAAATGGCAATGCATTTTCAGGAAATTGCCATTTCCTGTGTTTCCCTCCTGTAGACAAAGCGCCGTCTATTCTATGTACGGCATCAGTGCCCACTTAATAACCCATGTGTACACATCCATATTTTGATCCATGCACAGGATACCGCCATTCTGGAATTTGAAAACAGGCTTATCTGTTGATCCTGTTATGAGGTAAGAGGTCAGCCTTTCCATGAATGGAAGATGACCCACGAGCATGAGGTTATCTTTACTGCCTATTTCGTTAGCAATAACCGTCACATCATCCAGAGGTTTTAGTCCGCTACGTTCTTGAACGCCGTCTTTGGGATTCAAGGCAGATGCAAAAATCTCTGCCGTCCGTTGAGCCCTTTTTTTCCCACTATGTTCGATGCGTGAAACTCGTATTCCATTACGTTTGGCAGCGTTTGCAATTCGCTCTACTTCCAGGATTCCTTCTTTTGAAAGATCCTGCTCCGGATCTATATCTTTTGACAGGCTCTTGCCGTGCTGAACGAGAAAGAGTGCCATGTTGATAGTTCTCCTTATAAGGAGCTTGATGTTACGAATGAATTACATTACCGGAAGACTTCTTTTATAGACATTCAACTTCTGGCAATATACCGCCAGACTTCATATCTCTAAATTCAATTTTTTCAGGCGAAAACTTTAAAACAATTAACTCCGGGTCGTTTATGCCACCCTGAAAATATGGGGCAAGTTCTTCTTTCCATACACATTTCTTTGTCTCCATATCTTCAAAGGCTTCTAACTTTCCGAAAAGCCTGACATCTCTGGATGTTTCACTGTTAAAGGAGACAATGCAAGCATTACTGTTTTTGTTAACATGTTCAATCTTTGGAGAGCTCTTGTGGGCAACAAACCATATCTTCAGATCGTCTTCAACCTTTTGAATTTCCATGATTCGGCATGAAGGTTTATTATCCATACAGGTAGCAATAGAGACCGTTTTAACTGTATCTAAGTAATTCCTTGTTTTGTCCTTAACACTAGACATGGTATTTCCTTAAAAAGATAATTATAAAATTTTAACCAACAGTCTGAAGAACAATACGGATTAACATTTTCCTGCCTTCCCTGATAATAATTAATTCTACTTCATCCCCAACTTCGTGTCTATCAAGAATTTTGATAAGGTCTGAACTCTCTTTTACCGGAAAACCATCACATCCAATTATCACATCTCCCATTTCAATTTGTCCATCTGGCAATCTTTTCACCGCTTGCAATCCAGCCTCTTCCGCAGAACTTCCTCTATATACCTCAAGTATACCAACTCCTTCCATTCCCAATCTTGCCATGATATTGTCAGGAATCAGCGAAACTCCAAGTCCGGGGCGCTCTACCTTTCCATAGTTAATCAATTTTGTGACAATTCGATTGACGGTATCTACCGGTACTGCGAAACCGACTCCCGAATACGCACCGCTGGGGCTGATAATGGCGGTGTTTACGCCTATTAACCTGCCGAATGAATCCAGGAGTGGACCACCGGAATTTCCCGGGTTTATGGCCGCGTCTGTTTGGATCACATCATGGATGTATCGCTTGGTCATGGACTGAATAGTCCTGCCCAGAGCGCTAATAACACCCGTGGTCAATGTGGAATCCAATCCAAAAGGGTTTCCAATAGCCTCTACCTTTTGTCCCACCCGTAAATCTTTAGAGCTCCCGACCATCACCGGTGTAATGTTAAGGTTCGAGGCATTTATTCGCAATACTGCCAGGTCGTGGTCGGGATCGGCTCCTACTAAGTCAGCATCGTAACTCTTTCCGTCTTGCATCCTGACTTCGACATTGTCAGCCTGATAGATAACATGAAAATTTGTCACTATATGGCCCATATCATCCCACAAGAAGCCTGAACCGGTTCCTTGAGGTATCTCCATAACATTGAATGAAAATAAATCCCGTTGAAACCTCTTGTTGGTTATGTAGGTAACAGATGGAGAGACCTTTTCAAAGATTTCTATATTGGCCTTTTCATCTGCTCCTAAATCACCCATTGCCTGGGTCACCGGACGCATTTCCACTCGTGGCCGCATGAATCTTAAGGGCTTAAGGCCGAGAAAATCGGCAACTAACCATACACATATCAGGATAATCAGAAGCCTGATCCATTTTACCAGTTTCGGATTTAGTGAAGAATAATGTTGCATAATATATATAGTATAGTCGTTTCAGTTTTAACAAATCCCCCCGCAGCTTTCTTGCCGAAATTAGGCTCTGTAAGAGCGAAAGCAAGAAGCGGGGGGAAAGAGGGGGATTGAAAATTAGTTAATTTAATTCCTGTATTTTTATATTAATATCTAACACCGTTTATGTTTGTCATTCCCGCAAAAGCAGGAATCTATATTTTTTTGGAATAGTTACTAGATCCCCACTTTCGTGAGGATAAACTCCAGTGGGAATCCAGGATTAATTGTCATCAAATATTTTATTTGAATTTCTATTTTTAGTTTTTTGGAGTTAAGGCCACGCCTTAGGCGGATCCGTCATCTGTCATGACCTTAGCCTTTTATTATATCTGTAGCGGAAACCTTTAGGTTTCCACCTCCATGAGATAGTTAGCAAAGATGGTTATATGAACGTTTACATGGAGTTGATCCCATGATGGGTGGAGGTCTGAAGACCTCCGCTACGGTTGGCAATCGTATTCTGCCCAGAGAGCGTTAATTTATATTTTATCTTATACAGAAAAGACTTCTTTTTGTACAGTGATTCTTTCAATATAGTCCTCTCTTGGTTCGTATCCGGTGCCTGACACCTGTGGTACATTGATAAATCCTTCTTCATTAACGGTTACGGGTGGTTCGATAATGTCTTCTTTATAATAACGCTTACTTGCCGATACGTCACCAGGTATTCTGAAACCCGGAAGTGTTGACATTGCAATGTTGTGGGACCGACCAATACCTGCCTCCAGCATACCCCCACACCATACCAGAATATTATGTTTATAACAGTAATCATGAATCTTGATGGCTTCACTGAAGCCACCCACACGCCCTAACTTTAGGTTGATGATCAGACAACTCTCCATCTCGATGGCCTTGCGCGCTTTATCAAGGGATGTAATCGGTTCGTCGAGGCAGATGGCTGTCTTTATCTGCTTTTGCAGTTTAGAATGGTCAATAATATCGTCATAACTCAATGGCTGTTCAATCATAAGGAGATTAAATTCATCAAGGCGTTTTAGCAGGTTGATGTCAGCAAGAGTATACGCCGAATTAGCGTCCACAGAAAGTTGTATATCCGGATAGTTTCGACGAACCAGTTTGATAATATCATAGTCCCCCCCCGGCTTAATCTTAATCTTTACCCGTCGGTAACCAGCCGCGACTTCTGTCTTAATCTTCTCCAACAGTTGTTCAGGAGTATCCTGTATTCCGATAGAGACACCACATGGAATTTTCTTTAGTATTCCACCCAGTAATTTGTAAAGGGGTATATTCCTGACCCTGGCAGTTAAGTCCCAACAGGCATTCTCTATTGCTGCACGTGCCATCTGGTGGCCCCGAATCGGTTGAAACCATTGACTGACCTCTGACGGTGCAGTCCAATTTCGTCCGATTATGATTGGTGCTAATGTCTCTTTTATGATAATCCAGGCAGTATCAATAGTCTCATGAGAGAATAATGGGGCTTCGCCTGCTGTACATTCTCCGTAGCCAACGGCCCCATCGCAAAAGACCTTAGTTAAGAGTATGCGACGCCTTTCAGTCCTGCCAAAGCTCGTTTCGAAAAAATGTACGAGTGGCAGGTTAATTTCCCGAATTTCCAATCGTTCAATCTTGATATCATTCTCCCTTTCCCCACCTTTCCCCCTTTAGGAAAGGGGGACATAGGGGGATTTGTATAGTTTAGTTAAACGTTCCTGTCCTCGAAACGCCGTAAGCATAAATATTCTTATGCAGTACCGAATATTACCACCAATCTCCCCCCGCTTCTTGCTTTCGCTCTTACGGAACCTACTTTCGGCAAGAAAGCAGTGGGGGGATTAAAGGGGAGGTTTCCTCTACTTATTGAGAACTTACCAGTGATCAAAGTATATCAATACTCGTTAAAATAAGGAAGGGTTTTTGTCTCTTTAATGGTATAGATAATGTACCATCCGTTTAATTGCCAAGGAACTTAAGAACTCCTTAAATCAGTTGAAGATAACAATTAAGGGTCTTTGTCCTTAGTAAGGACTTGAAATTCCATTTTGGAACATCAAATTGGTTTAAGGTCTTTAATTAAACGAGATAAGGCAACTGCTCGTACGTTCTTGTCGAGTGAAAACGTTTTTTCTCCAGCATGGATAATATCCAGGTGTCGAAGTTTAAGGTCAGATAATGCACTACGGATTGATCGTGTGATTTGGGGCCTGCTGGTTCGTTTGATTTCGAATCCTAATTTTTTGTTGCCTTTGATAACGAGAAGGTCAAGTTCTGCACCTCCATGTGTTGCCCAAAAAAAACATTGGTCAGCCGCTACTCCCAACTGACGTATAACCTGTTCTAGAACGAAACCTTCCCACGATGCTCCTACTTTTGGGTGACTTTCAAGATCTGAGACAGTTCTTAATCCCAGAAGCGTATGCAGCAATCCGCTGTCTGTAATGTATATCTTAGGAGACTTAACCTGACGTTTCGATATGTTTTCGTGCCAGGGCATCAACTGGCGAACAACCAATGTAGTAGATAGTAGATCAAGATAGTTTCTGATTGTTGTGTCTGCCACGCCGAAAGAACGTCCAAATTCAGAAGCGTGCCATATCTGTCCGTGATAATGTGCAAGCATAGTCCAGAAGCGCCGCAGGGTTACAGAACGAATGCTTATGCCGAATTGTGGGAGATCCCGTTCAAGAAATGTACGGATAAATCCGCGACGCCACTCGTCGCTATCGACGTGTGATCGTGCAAGATACGAGCGGGGAAAACCTCCTCTTAACCACAGTCGTATAGAATTCTCAGCTCCAATTTCTTCAAGCGAAAACCCTTCCAGCTCATGGTAGAAAATCCTACCTGCGAGGGTTTCAGAGCCCTGACGAAGAAGATCAGGCGATGCACTTCCGAGAACCAGGAAGCGGGTCTGTGCCTTGGGCCGATCAACGAGTACACGAAGTACTGTGAAGAGGTTCGGAAGACGTTGTACCTCATCGATAACTACAAGTCCCTTCAGACCCTTGAGGGCAAGCATAGGGTCATCAAGACGTGCCAAATCTTCCGGATTTTCGAGGTCAAAATATGAAAAGGGACTACGTCTCTTTTCTACAAGTGAACGTGCGAGAGTTGTCTTGCCTACCTGACGGGCACCGACAATACCTACTACCGGATGGCGTTTAAGCAACTTTTGAAGTGTCAAATACTCTCTTTCACGCTTTATCATTAGCAATAAGTGTACATTGAAAATTCGGTTATGTCAACCGAAATATCAAGGATATAGAATCGAGTCATGCCCTAGGTTCGCCCAAATTATGGCGAATCCCGCCCGGTGGCGGACCTAGAAGTTGACCACAGGGGCGACTCTGGCGGCTGCCTTAGGCATGACAGTCGCCGTGCCTTCCCCCGGCCCCCCGCCAGAATTGAGCGTCGAGCTGGCGAACGCTTGGCGGGCAGGTTGGCGGGTTTACCCGCCGGTTTGGAGGCTGTGTCACAATAGCGAAAACACATAATATGTCATTCTGAACCAGGTCCTGAACTGGATTCAGGATCTCCGATTTCAAAATCTAATGATTTCAATAACTTAGCAATCTGAGAGATCCCGCCCCCACAGCTTGCTCGCTTGCGCTTCGTAAGCTAGCAGTGGGGGGGGGATGACAATTGTGACACAGCCTCTTGTTTGGCGGGCTGAACCCTTTGCCCTGTCATCCCTTCACCTTGTTCAAGACAGCGTCTGAACCCTTCGCTTTTTGTCATTCTGAAGGAGCCCCCACTTCTTGCTTTCTCCCGCAAAGCGGGACTTAACGGCAAGAAAGCAGTGGTGGTAACTGAAGAATCTTGCTCAGGACAAACTACATGAAGTCGTGCCTAAGGCAGATTCGCCTCTGGCGAAAATCTAATGGTTACAATAGGTTACAAAAACAATCTTTTCGGACAAAAGAAGAAGCCAAAGTATATCAATACCGATTAAAATAAGGGAGGGTTTTTGTCTCTTTAATGGTATAGATAATATACCATCCGTTTAATAACCAAGGAACTTAAAAACTCCTTTACATCACAAGAAGATAACAATTGAGGGTCTTTGTTTTTAGTAAAGCTTGAAATTTGTCAAATATTTTATAAAATTCATTTTTATACATAAACTTTATAATAACTTGTTAGCCATTCTAAAGATAAAGGAAAAATTATGAAATCGAGTAGTAAGCATTGGGATACAATATTTTCCAATACAGAAGATTCAAAGTTAGGATGGTATAAAAAGAACGTATCCCAAACATTGAAATTATTGAATCAAATTCCAGACTGGGAAAAATCTACGGTATTCCTCCCTGGAGCTGGCACTTCAGTTTTGGTTGAAGGACTTCTGTCCAGGGGCGTAAAATTAGTTCTCAATGATATTAGCATTGAGGCTCTAAACCGAGTCAAAGGGAGGCTAAATGACGAGGGTAGAGAAATTGATTGGCTTTGCCAGGACATCGCCCAACCAGTCCAAGGTACAATACCTGATGTCGACGACATATGGATTGATAGGGCCGTTTTACATTTTCTAACAGATGAAGATGATATTGAGGGATACTTTGAAAATATAAAATCAACCTTGAAAGCAGGCGGCCACGCCATGTTTGCCGAATTTTCAAGGACAGGTGCGCCAAAATGCGCCGACTCAACTCTTCATAGGTATTCCATCGAAGAATTATCAGAAAGATTGGGTTCATCGTTCAAGCTTGTTTCACATTTTGACTATACGTACATAAATCCTTATGGTGACCCAAGGCCATATATTTATGCTCTATACAAAAGAGAAAACTAAAAACAACGTGCTGAACAGTTATGGTATAAATGGGGGAAAATGGAATTGAAGCATATAGCTGTTCCCATTGCCATAATATTTATTATGGTAATCGCAATATGTTTTTTTTGTGAATTTAATTTAATAATGGTAATATATATAGTTATACTCACACTAGCAACTATGACAGCCATTGTTCTAACCATTCGAGATATTGGAAAAGGATGAACGATGTAAACAGAGTAAATAGAGGAGTAAATAGGGATCCGCCAAACAAAACGTCGGACAGCCCCGCCAAGAAAGACAGGGGTAAACCCGACAAAAGGCGAAGGCGTATTGTTATTTGCTTGCCCCTTGCGCTTTCTTGCCGAAAGTAGGCTCTGTAAGAGCGAAAACAAGATGCTGGGGCAGTTGGGCTATGGGGGTTGGACAGGACCGCCAAACAAGGGGCTGTGTCATAATAGAGAAAACACATAATATGTCATTCTGAATTTATTTCAGAATCTAATAATTTCAATAACTTAGCAACCTAAGAGATCCCCCCCCCACTGCTAGCTTACGAAGCGCAAGCGAGCAAGCTGTGGGGGGGGGATGACAATTGTGACACAGTCTGCAAGACGGCGGGCAAGCAGCGCCCTATTTAAGTAGACTTTGGCTTTTCAAGAAGATGAGGATATTCTTTCTTTACTTGTTCCATAAGTTCAAGGTCTAATTTTGATTTACATAATGTTTTTGCCTCGGAAAGCTGCTCAATGGTTAAATCCAGTGCACCCCTCAGGTTGGCACCCCTCACGACGGCGTCCTTCAGGTTGGCACCCCTCAGGTTGGCTTCATTCAGGTTGGCTTTACTCAGGTTGGCCTTAAACAGGTTGGCCTTAAACAGGTTGGCCTTACTCAGCTTGGCTTTACTCAGGTTGGCTCCACTCAGGTCAGCACCACTCAGGTTGGCACCCCTCTTGGCATTAAACAGGTTGGCCTTACTCAGGTTGGCCTTACTCAGGTCGGCCCCACACAGGTCAGCACTATTCATCAGGAAGACACCCCTCAGGTTGGCACCCCTCAGGTTGGTACCTCTCAGTTTTACGCCCCACAGGTTGGCACTACTCAGGTCGACACCACTCAGGTCGGCTTCACTCAAGTTGATTTCATAAAGTTTTAGACCACTCATTTTTACACCCCTCAGGTTGGCACAACGTCCTTCTCTTCCACCAGTAATTCTCCATCTTTCATGCTCTTCGTGAACTTCACGAATAGCAGCTATACTAATTTTTCGCCCCATCTTATAATCTCCCTCTCCAAAGTTCTTATTTACATTATTACTTTATGAAAAGCATATCCATTCTTAACAGGACTGAATGTTGATGTACCAGGCTCATGTATCACATTTATACTATAATATCCCTGTTTTTCAATCATTTAAAACTTAAATTTAAATTGAGCGATTTTTGTAGCCGCAACCTTCAGGTTGCGCAACTTACATAAAATTGTTATAAACTCATCAGACGATGGTGAAACGTCCGCCTAGGCGGACGGCTACATTAACATGCAATATGAAATCACTCAATTCAGATTAAGGCTAGCTGTTTTATTATTGAGCTAGTATAATAGCGCCCTATTTACTACGCCCCTCTAATGTTTGATGCCTAAAAAAAATATCTTAATTGTTTTATTTATTCTTGGAGTCAGCCTTCACACCGGCTGTTGTTTTCATCGTTCATATCCTCCTATGTTACCCAGTACCTGGAATGCCCACGAATGTAATGCAAAAAGTCTTGAAGATAATCCCGAACAGTCAAAACTCCATGTAATGGTTATGTATCACAGGACGTCTTGTAAGCATACGGCTTTACGATTATACTGCCGGACAAAAGGCCCTCTCTTCTGGGACCCGGCAGGCGCTTTTGCCAAACATGTTCGTTATGTGGGTCCGGCGGCACGCCATAACAGGGACTTTGCAACCACACCCTATATGGATTCGGAACGTAGGGATGATGTGATTAGTGAAAAAGTGCCGACCATTAACCAATATCTGACCTGGCGAAAACTTATTAACACACATGCCGTTGAAATTTTTGAGTTTAATATTCCAGATGATGAAGCAGAAGAACTCTGGACCATTCTTAGATATGGCACCAAACGTTCACACCCTAAAGGGTCGTTTGGTACACATGCAATTGGTTTTACATGCGGATTATCAGTTGCTAGATTTCTGCATCGTTTCGCAGAAGATATTGTTGAGGTGGATACTGTTTTTTTTCCTCATAACCTGGCAAAACAACTTTATAAAGGAAATCCAGATAGAGTCATTATCTATCGAGATGAACATTTATATTATTATATACCGTCAGAGAATCACGGCGAGTAGTTCTCCTGTAAAGAGAAAATAACATTTTCTTTTTTACTATATGATTCTTTCAATCTTGAAGCATTGATTTGTATGGTTTAGCCAAGCGTTCCAGGACATAATAAGTTCGTCGTGTGTCTTTTCCCCGTTCAACGTTCAAATAGTTAATATAATATCCGGTATTGAAGTAATGGATAAGCGCCTTCTGAACGTGTTCCCGCCACTGATGCCCCGCCTGTATGTTGAGCTTCTTTATCTCTTCAATTTCATCTGGTATTTCTAACAGCAATACGTTATTTGTCAATGTCAAATCTGATTCAACTGGAAGACGTAATCCCTGTTCATTACGTCTTGTCTTGTTTATGTTCATACCTTCTACAGGTTGCTTCTCCATAACCCATTGAGTATCTCCGTCCATAATAGATTTGACCTTGTTACTAACAAGCCACCATTCGGCAAGGAGACGGTCTGTACCAAGACCACCATGTAATTCGCTGGACGTTTCTTCTCCATATAAATTTATTGTATAACTACAGGCAATGACTCCCAGTTTGTTTAGATTCAGGTAGGCATTCCTGGATTGTAATGGGTCGAATGTCCATGTTATGAGGTCTATGTCGCGACTCAGGGCGTCTTCCCTTTGAGCTATTTTTAATTTAAAGCCGATCCTTTGATCGCGATATTCTGGCAGCACTGCCAGCATATGGGAATGTTGTGAGGGCCGTCCATAGTGAATTGCAGGTACGCCAAACACGAAACCTACCATCATATCTCCATCAAAGGCTCCCATTGCAAATCCACCATGTTTACGAAGCACAAGCATAAATCTGGCTGGTATTGTATCAAGTAGATCAAATCCCCATACAGCCACTTGCACCTTTTCACAAAGTTTTAATTCTTCAAGTGTTTTTAGCTGTTTGTACGTAATGGTCATGGTATTGCTTCTCTATATCAACGAGTGAACAATCTCAAAGAAACTTTTAACCTCAATATATTATAGAAATTCTAAGGTATTTTTATTATATTAGAATATTTATTGTGAAAATTGGAAAAAGTATGGGACAAGACAAGACCTAATTGATTATAAACGGCAAGGGGTTAGTATGTCATCAAATCGTACGAAGAAACAAGTTAGCGAAAAACAGGCCAAATCAACTACCTTAAGGAAAATACATCTCCGTATAGACAAAGTCAAGCTCATTCTCCAGAGGAAAGACAAAAATTTCTATAATAAGCATAGTCATTTATTTGATCAATTGAGAGAGCCAAGGCAGAGATTTATAGACACGATCAACCTGAATATGGATGATGGTACTATTAAACCCATTAAGCTCTTCCTGGTTCAACATAATCTGGCATTTGGTCCCGGACAAGGCGTATTAAGGTTTATCAAACACATTCATATTCCTAAGAGTATAGAAAACGCTTCATTGGAAGACGTAAAAGATGTGGTTGAAAAGCTGGTTCTCGAGGAAGTGGAAGTAGCCGCTATGGAAAAGAGTTTGTACCACTCACTCCATAATGTGAAATTGGGGGGAGCCAGCAGTTCTGTAGCTCTCTTAGAAGTTAAAAAAGTAAACGGGCAATTTCAAATAGTACCGCTTGAGCTAACAAAGACTGAAGTAGCAAGACTCTCGAGAGAAATAGGTTATGAGCTTGTTAAACACCGTATTATGGGACCTGATGGTTTTTGGCCTGAACCAGACAATGAAACTACAGATGAGCAAATATTAAACTGGGTAGAGGACGAAGCGCTGCGGACATTACTTCTTAAACATTTGCTCGCACCTGGTGATAAAGAGTTACTTGAAACTCTGGATAAGGTTTACGGCCATGCAGGAGAAAAAAATAAAATAGGAAAGAGATTTAAAAATATATCAGAGATATTAGAAACACCTTATCACGATGCTGCGCTAATGTGGCTAAAGGAATGGAGGGCAACCAGACGAGGAGAAATGGCAATGGAGGAGCTGGTCTCCGAAACGTCGAAGGTTGGGAAACAATACAAAGAGCAGGTATCAAAAACTGCCCGGAAATATAAGGTAATACCATCGATCGCTGAAGATTTACTGGCCGTTAAAAGGTTTCTTGCTGTAATGTACCAACCATTCAGGGACTATAAACCTAACGGACAAATAGTAATCCTGGATACAGGAATCGCACCTGCAATTGTACAGGGTAATTTATCAAGATTGAAAGAACTTAATAAAGAGGATGTTGTCATAATCAGCGTATTATCAAAACGACTTGGAGGAAGTTCACCTAAAAGAATTGAACAGCTTTGTAGAATATATGTGGAGGCCGCTTATAACTTAGGCGCCAAGATTGTGACCCTCTGCAACACCATGGACTCTAATGCCAGAGCCGTAGTAAGTAAAGAATTTTCCATACCTGTTCTTGGACCTATTGAGCCTGCTGTTAAGGCAGCATTAAGATTTGGTAAGGCTATGAATATCGGAGTTATCGCAACAAAGGCTACGATTGAAAGTGGTGCATACGTAAGAGAAATACAGAATCATGATCCAGTTGCCAGGGTATTCAGCGTAGTTGCACCGTTGTTGGCTACTATGGCTGACATGGGCAAATCTGACACGACGCAACCTCCATCGATGAATCAGGAGACCATAGCCATCCTCGAGACGAATTTACGTCCTCTCATGGGAAAAAACATTGATATTCTTATTCTGGGATGTACGCATTACAGTGTATTCGAACAGACAATACATGACGTTTGGAAACGTTGTACGGGTAAAGAGATTCACATTGTGGACTCTTCCAAAGAACTTTCTCTTTACACCCTGACTTACCTCGAGCAGAACAGATTATTATCCTTCAGAGTAAAACATAAAGGATCATTATTTAGCATGGCCAGTAAAGAGGATACCCAGAAATTTGAGCAAGGAATTCTAAAGATTACAGGACGCAATGTAGAAGTAATACCGATGGATATAGGTGAAGTGGTTGGAAGATTGAGTGAGAAAGACAGGTTATTTCAGAAAGCAGTGGTTAAGGAGAGTAAGGAAGACGTCAATCTAAGGGGTGTTATAATCAATTCCCGTCTGTCTGCCGAGGCTAAAGTTGCTACTGCTGATAAATTGTACGGAGCGGGGAGTATAGATATCAGTCGATCTAATGGAGAAATATTACCACTGGAACTGCAAGAAGAATACATAGCAGAAATGGACAAATTAGCCGGACAAGATAAAGAACTATCAAAGGTTCTTTCACATATCAAAGAACTACTCTCCAATAAAGCGAAGTAGTATCTGTTGCGGAAAGCTTGACTATCTAAAAATGTCATTTTTACCCCACACACAGCTAGCTTGTGAAGCGCAAGCGAGCAAGCTGTGGGGGCTGAACCAGATCCTGAAAGAGATGCTGAAATAAATCCAGCATGACATTTTTCAGGATCTGCGATTTCAGAATCTATTTAATTAAATACTTGATTTTCTAAAAAATATGATATAATATTTGGTACTTTATGCCAAGACTTGTTGCCATATAACACTTGCAGTTATTGCCTTGTTATATATATTAAGTATTTATTAACAAGGACTAAGGTTTCTCCCCAAAGTTATCTAAATCACCCAACTACCTTCCACTTTCTTATCCATCAAAAACCCGTCAATCTAAGTGCCTGATTATACCCATATAATTATGAGTATAGAAAGGTTAAAACCTCTTATCTGGATTTTATATAGTTGCTATATATTGTAAAATAAATCAAATATTATACAAAATATTGTATTTTCCCCTTGACAGGGAGTTTAATTTCTGCTATATAATCCAACTAAATTTAAAGTAACTTGATTTAACTTGAATAGACTTGATGAGAGGTAAGACATGGGTAAATGTTTGCAGATATATTATGATGAGAAAAGGGACGGTAATATAAGAGAGATGATTCAAGAATTAAGAAAAATAAAGAATTCTCCTTATTACAGGCGTAGGTCAGATAGTGAGATTTCGCTCATGTTATTAAGTAAGGCACTAAAGAGTGAGATTAAAAGGTTTAAGGATAATAATATCTAGAGCGACAAAATATGAAAAAATTCAAGCTAATTTTTGGTTTCTCTCGATATTAAGTAAATATTAGAGATGAGTACGGGGGTAAATGTGACCGGAGCCTTCATCTCCGTTACTTCAAGCCTCGCCCTCCCGTGAGCGGTCACAGCGTAATCGGGCTTAGCCGTACTCATCTCTCGGCGAGGGCCTTTCTCCTTTCCCCCTCGCTAACTGACGGCAGAAGGGTTTTCCATCGCTACTAAAATGTGATGTAAGAAGCCCTTTTCGCCGTCAGTAATATTTTTGAAAATCTGAATTTTATAATTCCAAGATACAGAAGAAGTTGGCTAAGATATAAATTTTAGAAGGAGGCATAAATTGGCAAAAAAGGTAAGAAAAAAATCTGGCGCTAAAGCAAAACCTTCTCCTAAGAAAAAAGCTAAATCTGGTTCAAAAAGAAAGAAGACGGTAAAAGAAACAAAACCACTGATAGAGCTAAAACAGATTGTATAAAATTTGCAAGGTTTTTATCGGTTGGTTGAAGAAAACATGAAATTATCAATACCGGTAGTTCCTATCTTGTAGGTTTTTTGCCTGCGTATTGTCTAATTTTTCAATTCCAAAAGCCACCACAAATAATCTTCCTTTTCCACATCAGATCGCTTAATATATTATGTTTTTATAATATGTCAAGCCTATTTTAAAATGACCAAGGAAATTGTCTTAATTACCGGTGCAAGTGGTTTTATTGGCACTGCACTGATCACGCGATTGGTAAATAATTATTATATTATAGGTATTGACAAGGTACTGCATAAAGATAGAGATATCAAGGTATTATGGTATAAAGCGGATATATCGAATAGAACACTCCTAAACGAAATCTTCAGGGAAATAAAAGAAAAATTTCATGGAAGCATTGATTATGTTTTTCATCTGGCGGCATATTATGATTTGTTAAATAGAAAAAGCAGACTATATCGTGAAACCAATGAAAATGGGACTAGAAATTTATTAGATAATTTGATTAATCTTGATGTGAAAAACTTTATTTTTACGAGTAGTGCCGCAATAATGACACCGATTAGGGATAATGAAAAACTGAATGAGGAATCCGCTTTGGGCTCGGTATTATATTACGCAAAATCCAAGATTACGGGAGAAAAAATTGCATTAAAATATAAGGAGAAGATAAAAGTAACCATCCTCAGACCCTCGGCGGTATATTCTCGTGATTGCAGGTCTTTACCGCTTGCAAATCAAATTGCCTTTATCTGGCGAAAAGGTTTTGGTTATAGAATCTTTCCCGGAAAGGGAGAAGGTGGTTTATCTTACGTGCATATCGAAGATATAGTTGATGCCCTTGAGAAGACTATCCTTAAAGCTAAAGAAATAACTACTGGTTCGATATTTATTTTGTCCGAAGAAGACTATGTCTCAAGTAATGATCTTTATGGCCTTATCTTCCATGAGATTTATGGTACGCAATCAAATCTAGTACATTTACCGAAGTGGTCTGTATGGTTTTGTGTTTATGTTATAAATAAGATTTATCTTTTCCTGGGAAAGAGTTATTTCTTTAAACCATGGATGATAAATATAGTAAATAAAAAACATAGATTTAATATTGAGAAGGCTAGAAGAGTATTAGAATGGCAACCCAAGTTTCTATTGAGAGAATACACAAAAGTAATAATAAATAGCCTTAAGAACAACCCAAATAAATGGCTTACAATTAATAATATAACGTAACTTCAACTCCTTTTAATTACTTGCTTTAGGCTCTCTTTATTTTTGATTGCGTCTTGATACGCTTTGGTGTATATTTAAGTTTATTAGTTCAAGTTTTTTGTAATTGTCCTATATTTCTTTCTCGTTAAATGTTAAAAGAAAACATTATCGGAGTAGGATATATGAAAAAATTTCTTGCCATTACTATTTTTGTATTCTTTTTGTTTGGTTTTAATGGCTCTTCAGATGCGGCATCTTTGATAGAAGACCTGAAAAGCTTTGAAAAGTCGCTATCTGAGTGGGTGACAAATCTCAATCAACTTGAAGAAAGATTTTCAAATCTTGAGAATAGCCTTCAGGACAGAGAAAAACAAGTTGCAGATTTCAATAAGAGTATTGCCGATATAGAAAATCTAATTGCAGATCTAAACGCTAAGGTCGATAAGATTGAGAAAATGCGCTCGGCCTCAGGCATAAGAGATACCTTAAAAGAATTTGAAGGGACATTGAATGTGTTTAAGAAAAGATTTTCTGAGATGGCAAAGAGGTTAGAGGATCAGGAGGTAAAAACTGCAGTACTTGAAAGGATATATGACACCGCTCAGAGACCGTTAGAAAAACTGATGCAGGCAATAGATAAGCAGAAAGGCGTTATCAATAATCTGGCGAATAGATTAGATGAACAGGAAAAGACACTTCTGGCTATAGAAGGAGGTTTTAAACAAATACTTCCTGCTGAATCTCCCGCAAAGGGTGCGGAAGCGGCTGTGCTGGCCTTCAAGCAAAAACAAAAAGAAATTGAAGAAATAAATGCCAGATTAAGTAAACTGGAATCAGGAACGATAGTCCTAAAGACAGAGGAAACAGTTGAGAAGAAGCCTGAAGCTGAAATAAAGGAAAAAGTTGTGGTTTCAGAAACTCCCACAGAAGGAGCAAAAGCGCCTACTGAAAAACCTTCTGAAATGAAGGGTTTTACAAATATAGGGGGAGGTTTCTTTATAAAAAATATAGAACTTAAGCCATTTGGTTCATCTACCTACATAAGCGGTGAAATAATGAATAAATCTGACAGAGACTATAGTATTGTAGATTTTAGAATTCAGGCTTATAGCGAAGAAAACGACCTTTTGGGAGATCACAGTTTCCCCATTACGGGTTTTAAAAGGGATGGCACGAAGACATTTGAAGAAGTAATAGCGGGAGCGGCTTCCGAAAGAATTGCTAAATATTTTATTTTCCCTGCCGAAATGCCGTTAGGTTCTGACATGGGTGAAGGAACAGTCGGGATGACTGGGAAAAAATTACAGGTTGCAATGGCAGAAACTACAGTGAAACAACCTCAAATTGAAGAAGGAAAAACAACTGCGAAGAAAGCATGGGAAATCGCAAAAGAATTGGAAGGTTTTGAAAATATAGGTAATGGTTTTTTTATAAGGAATGTCTCTTTTGACAGCTTCGGTTCGTCCTCTACTGTAAAAGGAGAGATCAAAAACAATTCAAAAAATGACTTTTACCTTGCTTCGTTTGTTATGAAAGTATACAGCAAGGATTATGGTATGATCACGAGTTTTGATTTTTCAATAAGGCGTCTTAAGAGTGGAGGTATAAAGACTTTTGATGAAATAGTTACCGGCGTACGCCCGGTCGAAATCTCTAGGTATGAGGTAGTGTTTAAAGAAGCCTACTGAGATACCGGATATTCTTCAGTAAGGTCTTCCCATTCCTTCTCAATTTTCTCTTGCAATTCTTCAGATACTTTCGGTTTAGCTTCTTCAAGTTCTTTTTTAAATGCTTCAGGTATTGTTGGTTTATCTTCTTTAAATTCCTTTTTTAACTGATCAGGCACATCCAAACCTTCAGGCATTCTTTTTGGCATACTGAAAAAATCCTCTCTATCCGATTTCTTTCTCAATTTCACTCCATCCTTCTTTCTCGCTTTCTCTTTCAATCTTTTTTTCTCTTTTCCTCCTCCCAATTTTTCTACCATCTTGTCTATGTCTAAAAGGTCAATGTCCTGAGTTGACACTACCACGTCCTGTAAGTTTATGTTCTTTACAGCTTCAAGCGCTACTATTAAGTCACCACCCAGGCCCGTCATAGCCTCTCTTCGCAATCTTTCACCCTCCGCCTTTGCCCTTGCAATGAGTAATTCGCCTGCTGCCCGTCTTTCCTCTTTATAAAGGTTTCCCTTCGCCACCTTTTCTATTTTGAATTTATTAGCGCCTGCTAGAATTGAGGTAACTTTGGTTACCATTTCCGCCTTTAGCGACACCTTTTGCCCTTCCTTATTAGACCGTATCTTTTCCGCAAGGGCCTCCGTGGTAGCGTCTATGGTCTGGGTAATACCTCTTTGGTTGACAGCCTTCTCCTTTGATATGTTCAATAATTCATCTAATTCTGCGAGCTTAACATTCTTGATTTTTCTCTCCAGCTGCGGGTCGAACCTCATATCCAATATAAGCCAGTCTATGATGTCAATATGCCGGGACTCGGCCCTGCTTATAAGTAGTTGTTTTGCCTCTTCGGCTCTCCTGCGTTTCTCATCAGGATCGTAAAGATTCTTTTCAGTCATCTTTCCTAATACGTTTCTTGCCACTTCACGAACATCACTTAATAAAAAGGATTTATACCTATCACCGGGGCCAATTTCCTGACGAATCTTATGTGCCTTTCCTTTTTTTATTTGATATTTTATAACTACATCTACTGTAACGTTGTAGTCATCTGCAGTCCTTATCGGTAACTCCCTGGATTCAATCTTTCCTTCTGGTGTACGTGCTTCCCTTGTCAAGTTGAATGTTTGTACAGTACTGTCAAATAAGTCCCATGATTCAGTTTTCCTTATATACCTGTGCCAGCCAGGCCCAAAGTCTTTTTGTACAACACCTCTCTTAAGGCCCCATATTACAGTCTTGACTCCTACCTGATCAACCCTAACCTTAACGGTAGCAAACTTTATGCCGAGAATAATAACGATTATACCTGCCAGGATACTTAAAGGCATGAAATACTTGGCCAGAATCTTTACCATTATGTCATTCTCCTGAGACTCTTATTGTTCAATGTTTTTCTACTCTTCAAGAGGTTTCTCCCCCTCTTCTACCAGTGGCATTGCTTCAACTTCTTTGATAAGTCTTTCCTTTTCTCTTATTCTAAGTTGAGGTATTTCCCTATGAGACTTTAAGATCGGTGTCCCCGCTATCTTTGCCTCGCGCAATCTCTTTGCGTATTCCATCTTGACCAGGTTGCGGCCCCCCTCACCTTCAAGCGCATCTCTTAATGCAAGGATACCTGCTGCTTCAGCCTCTCTAACGGCAAGTATTGCCTCTGCCGACCTTCTTAATCTTTCGTACTCCGCATCAGCATCAAACTTTGCTTTAAGTAGATACGCAATGCCTTCCTGTTTAAGTTTAGCCGCTTTTGCCTTTGCGTCTATCTCCATGTTGTATAATTCGCCCCTAAATCTGGATATCGTTACTTCCAGCTTCTTTGTTTCCTCAGTTACTACCCTTTCCTGATTTTCCTTGGCCGCTTCGCCCCTGCGAAACTGTTCTTCAACTGTTTTATCAGCAATCCTTCTTGCCTGAATCTTCTCCGCATATTCCCTGTAATAACGATAATCAATGAAGTTTAAAGATGTTATAAATATTCCGTGTGGGTTCAGTAGTCTATTTAGCTCTTTTTTTGCTTCCTGCGTCTTTATATCCCTCTTCTCAGCGGCAGGAAATTCGTCTATTTTCAATTCACCAAATTCATATCGGCAGATAGTTTTTGCATAGTCCCATATCCATTTTTCTTTAAAGACATCACCCGTCCCCGTATCCTGAACGATTGCATCGGCCATTTTTGAGATTATTCTATATTGAATGATCAGGTCGAGACTTATGTCACCTCCGTCCCGCGTCTTAAGGATAACTGGATTGCCCTGTGGATAGTCGGCTGATATATTTGCTGAATGCATTGGGGCTGCCTGTTCACTCTTATCAAGAATATACAAATCCTGTATATAAGGATAGTAAATTACAGCGCCTGCACGGTCTATTCTTTTTATATTGCCAGTAATATTATTGATGATTACGGCAACCTCATCGGCCTCGATCTCTCTCCATGTTAGTCTTCGACCCCCTAGTATGAGTATAATTAACAATAAAATAGGTATGCCTATAAATAGTAGTTTCTTTGAAAAATGCCTTTTTTTAGGACCCTTTGGTTCAAAATTCTTTTCCATTTTAAATCTCTGTTATTCTATGAATTATAGTTATTTTGATACTAACTATTTATTTAATTCAGCAAAATAAACTGCTCTGGAGTTTACACAAGCAGTAACCAATCTATCGAAAAGTATGTCTGGACATAGTTTCTTTATAATAAAATTCACCCTTCTAAATATTGTAGTCAAAATAATTTGAAATACAATATATAGAGTTTGCTGGGAGAAATCAACAGTTATTTCGATTCGAATGTATTATAGCTGGAAGGGTGGTATCATTCAATAAAGAATTATTATTAAAATAGACTCTTTCTCGTCATCAACCGATTAACCACATAATAAAGTTGTAGCGACTCTAGCGATCAGCATGTGGTGGAAAGGTAATGCCAAATATCTTTATTGCAAATTTCTTGTTCTTCAGGCCAAAATGTACTTTCCACTTGCCCGTGATAAGTGAGAGAACCGTAATAAGAGGCACCATAACGGGTAATGCTATAAGAAGAATACATAGGGCAATCAATACTATTGGCAGAGCAATGGAAATCAGAGGAAAAGCAAGTAGTACAATGCTTGTTATTATTAATAACCCGAATAATATGAGGGGAGGGAATAAGAAAATTGAAAATAATGCGGTCAAAAATTTCTTAAATCGGTTTTGAACCTTTTTCCCAAAAATGAAGACTCCATAAGGAGACTCTTCTTCCTGAAAAGGTGTTTCTTCATCAACTATTTTATTTTCATTTACCTGGACTTCTTCTTGCTCAATCATTATTAGAACACAATTATGGGTCAAACATTGTTACCTTGACATTAGAAAACATAGTCGATATTATTTACTTTGACAATAAAAAATCTCTGCCAAATATACTGAAACGGATTGTATGTAAAAGAAATCGTAAAGTCAAGCGTAATTTAAGTTATGAAAATCACCTATCATCCAACATTTGAAGAATTTAGGGAACTTTCAAGGAAGGGAAATGTCGTGCCAGTATACCGTCAACTTTTTGCGGATACACTGACTCCTGTCTCTGCCTTTCAAAAGATTTCGAATACAGATTACGCGTTTCTTCTAGAGAGCGCACATGGTGGTGAAAGGATAGCAAGATACTCCTTTCTGGGCAGTAACCCGTTTTTAGGATTCAAATGCCATGGTTTTGATGTGGAAATTTCCAGAATTGGAGGAATTAAGCACTTCAAATCCACTGACCCCTTTAATGAACTTGAAAGACAGATAAGTAGATTTTCTCCTGTGCACGTTAATGGCTTACCAAATTTCTTTGGCGGTGCAGTAGGATATATGTCCTATGATTCAGTTCGCTATGTTGAAAATTTACCAAATTCGACAACCGATGACCTAAATTTGCCGGATATGTACTTTATGTTCTATGATGTAATAACTATATTTGATCATTTGAATAAGACAATAAAAGTGGCATGTGCTGCTTACCTGGACGGCAAGGACATCAAAGATGTGTACCAGGATGCGGTTGATAAAATAGATGGTGTTATAAAGAAACTACGAACACCGGTAACGGAATTGAGCGATGATATAACTAAAGAAGGCGAGGTAAATATAAAATTCTCATCGAATTTTAAGAAGTCAGATTTTATAAAGGCGGTGGAAACCTGTAAAGAGTACATTCGCGCAGGAGACATAATTCAGGCAGTCATTTCACAACGTCTCCAAACCCAAACAGTTGCAAAACCAATTAATGTCTACCGCACGTTAAGGGTCATTAATCCGTCTCCATATATGTTTTATATAAAAATGAAGAATCTTGAACTGATAGGTTCATCTCCAGAGGTAATGGTAAAAGTAGAGAATGGTAAAGTTAATGTTAGGCCCATTGCTGGAACACGACGTCGTGGTCGTACCACGGAAGAGGATGAGTTGTTGGCAAGAGAGTTGTTATCTGATCCAAAAGAGCGTGCTGAGCATATTATGCTGCTTGATCTGGGCAGGAATGATGTCGGAAGGATCGCACAGTACGGCAGTGTTGTAATAGATGAAAATATGTTAATAGAAAAATACTCACATGTAATGCATATCACATCCAGTGTCAGCGGAAAAATGATGAATGGTAAAAGTGCCTTTGATGGTTTAAGGGCATGTTTGCCTGCAGGTACTCTATCCGGCGCTCCAAAGATAAGGGCTATGGAAATAATAGATGAACTGGAACCCACTCGACGGGGCCCCTATGGTGGTGCGATAGGACATATAGATTTTTTTGGGGATATGAATACATGCATTACAATCAGAACTATCATCTTGAAAAATGGTAGGGACGCATACATTCAGGCAGGCGCTGGTATAGTCGCTGATTCGATTCCTGAGAGGGAATACCAGGAAACCCTCAATAAGGCAAAAGGGTTGCTTAAGGCCATTGAAGTGGCAGAAAAGATTTAAGAATCTATAAATATTGGCAAGAGCAGATATGATAAAATATAATTAAGTTTAATAGGAAATTTAAGTATAATAGATTGATTGATAACTTCATATCTAATGAAAGTTACTAAGATATTAAGGAGATAAGAAATGTGGTTAAGACTTAGGCTTTACCTTTTACTCACCATCATGTTTGGAATAGTTTACGCCATGATCGTGATGATAGCCCATATGATGGGGATTTCAGGTTTTATGTTTTATGCCGTTCTTGCCGGGGGTATAACCCTTGTTCAGTATATAATGGGGCCGAAGATGGTAGAGTGGTCAATGGGTGTGAAATACGTATCTGAGACCGAGGCACCTGAGTTGCACAATATGGTAGGAGAACTCGCACAAAAGGCAGGGATAAGAAAACCTAGGATCGGTATTGCAAGAATGAATATCCCAAATGCCTTTGCCTTTGGCAGATGGGGCAAGGACGGCAGGGTTTGTGTGACTGAGCCCCTTATGAGGCTTTTGAGCAGGAACGAGCTCAAGGCAGTATTAGGTCATGAAATCTCTCACCTGAGGAACCGCGATGTGGCAACCATTACTATGCTTTCTGTAATACCAATGATACTATGGTATGTCGCATGGAGCTTTATGTTTAGCAGACGTAGTGAAAGAGGCAATACAGCCATGATAGGTATAGTCGCTTTTCTCCTTTATTTTATCACAAACATGTTAGTGTTATATGCATCGAGGATACGAGAATACTATGCAGACCGCGGAAGTGTGAGGCTTGGGAATGCCCCTCATGACATGGCTTCCGCCCTGTATAAATTGGTATATGGAAATGCCAGGGTACCGAAGGAATCATTAAAACAAATCGAGGGTTATAAAGCTTTCTTTGCAAATGACCCCTCCAGGGCGGCAAATGAATTTAAAGAATTAAGACAGGTTGATCTCGATATGAGTGGTACCATTGATGAAGATGAACTCAAATCGTTAGGTATGAAAGATGTAAAAATTAAAACCTCTGATAAACTAATGGAAATCTTAAGTACACATCCAAATATGGTAAAAAGAGTAAAACATTTATCCGAGATGGCTCATGGAAGGGCATGATTGGTGATAATCCCTAAGTTTTTTCAGATTATGGGTATGCTTCTATTAATCGAAGGTCTTTATTTGGGCATCGCCAAACATTCTATGAATATGGAATTAATATGCGTGGGGATTGGCATTGCAGTTTTTTATCTTGGGAGGTGGCTGGAAAAAAGAAAAGGTTGAATTCTAGCAATCATTAAGTGAAGAAGGTAAAACAATGTTGAATGAGTGGATTATTTCTAGTATTTCTGTTTTCGGCGTAGCAGGCGTGATACTATTAGCCATATCCATCAGGATTGTAAAGCAATATGAACGAGGGGTAGTGCTTCGCTTCGGGAGATTATGTAGTGTAAGGGACCCTGGCTTCAACATGATCATCCCCATTGCTGACCGTATGACTAAGGTTAGCCTTCGCATCGTAACCACTGTATTAGCACCTCAAGAGGTAATAACGAAAGACAATGTAACCGTTAAGGTAGATGCAGTAGTCTACTTTAAGGTGATTGATCCGGTGAAGGCGGTGATTAATGTGGAAAATTACCAGCGGTCTACCATTCAGCTTGCATTAACCACCCTCAGAAGTGTCTTGGGACAGTCGGAGCTGGACGACTTGCTTGCGAAACGGGAACAGATTAATATAAGAATGCGGAAGATTATTGACGAGCAAACCGAGGAGCCTTGGGGGGTTAGAGCTACGCTTATAGAAGTCAAAGATGTCCTTCTCCCTGATACAATGCAGCGAGCTATGGCCAAACAAGCTGAGGCAGAACGGGAAAAGCGAGCCAAGATTATCCATGCCCATGGTGAGCAGCAAGCTGCGGAAACTTTGGCCCAGGCAGCTAAGATTATACAAAGTCAGCCGACGGCATTACAACTACGCTACCTGCAAACTTTGGTAGAGATGGCTGGCGAAAAGAATAGCACCATAATTCCATTGACCGTGGATATCGTCAAAGCCTTATCCAATATTAAAACCAAAGAGGGCGATTAAACAGCCCACAAGCTTGTACAAACTTGGCAATACGAATAAAAAGTAATGCTCGCAAACTACCGGTCAATATTATTAGTCTTTTCACCAGGTCTAGGCGCTCGCCTAAAGACAAGGCCAAGCGTGTGGCCGGGTGGGAAAGTAAAGTATTACTAGCAACCTAACCCAAATTATTTAGTACTTCCCTGGTTAGTGTTATATCATACTCAATACTTCATCCGCAGCCCTTTCAGATGCGCCTGGAGCCCCGAATAAAGATTTTACTTTTTTAAGACCATCAATACACATCTGCCTTCTTTCTTCACTTAATAGCAGTTCCGTTGCACGAGAAGCTAACCATTTATATTTATCCCTGTACATAAGTATTTCAGGAACAACCGTTTTTTCTGCAATCTTATTAACAAGGTTTACATAAGGCGTGTTCATAAATGGTTTGGCAACGAAGTAGGAAAATGGAGAGATACGATAGCAAACTACCATGGGAATATGGTAAAAAGCGATTTCTAACGCTATAGTACCCGAACTGCATATACAAAGAGAAGAAGCCTTTATCATCTCAGAAATCTTTTCTGTAACTATTTCAATCGATAGATTTTTATTGCTGTTTGCAGATGTATAACTTTTTGTAATGCCGTCTATTAATTCTATATTTCTTATATTGCTGCAGGATAAGAAAAATTTGACTGATGGGATATCTTTATGAATTACGTTTGCTGTCTCAAGGAGAATTGGTAATAGTCTCCTTATTTCCTGTTTGCGACTTCCAGGTAATAATGAAACAACCGTCTTATTTTTCCCATCTTTCATTTTTTTAACGAAATCTTCGTCTATAGACCTCGCATTAAGTTCGTCAAATAGCGGGTGTCCAACGTATTTTACAGGGACCCCTTCATTGGCAAAAAATGCCTCCTCAAATGGATATATAACCACCATTTTGTCTACCAGCTTCTTTAGTTTCTTGACTCTCCATGGTCCATGAGCCCAGAGCTGGGGGCTTATGTAGTACATAACAGGGATGCCCCTTTTCTTTGCTGCCCTGGCAAGGTAAAAGTTAAAACCTGCATAATCAATTAGGATGACCAGTTCGGGTTTCTCTTCGTCAAAAAAACTCTTACAATCCGAAAATATATCCCATAATTCTGGAACCTTCCTCAGCGTTTGTAACCACATAACAGAGCGAGAGCTCATATCGTGAATACAATGAAGCCCTGCTTCAACCATCCTGCTTCTACCCAGGCCATAAATCTCTATTGATGGGTTTTTCTTATATAGCTGTCTTATGAGATTTGAACCGTGAATGTCACCAGACGTTTCGCCTGCGCTTATAAATATTCTTTTAGTTTTCAAGGCATAAAATGATTAAATTTATCGGAAGTAATATTGGTGAAAATATCCATGCTACCACTAGGGAAAAGGAGGTGTCAATGCAGAATATTGCGTATTTTGTATCAAGTGCAAATGCTATCAGACATGAGACTGGAAACACAACACATAGCATTAGAAGCAGATAGAAGAAAAACGTATAATGCTCATAGAGAATACCATGTGCAAGCATTATATTAGAAACAAAAAATATCAAGGCAAACATGATGCATAGCTTAAACTTGGAATAAAAGTAACATACGGCCATCAATGGTAACGAAAGTATGGATAAAATTATTAACATGTTGCGGAGCAAAATACAATAAATTAGCGAATGCCTGCCCGACTAAGTTGTACAGGCGGGAAAATGAGCTATTACCCAGAGCACTAAATAGATTACCTTGTTTCTAAAAGCTATTATATGATTGTAAGCTAATCCCCCTTGATCCCCCCTGTGGAGTAGTCTACGCCACTCCACAGGGGGGAATGGGGGATTTGAATTGCCCTGTAGGCTACCAGAAGTAGGCCCCTTTAGGGGGAACGCCGTACAGGGCTAAAATGTAATCTATTTCATGCTCTCATTAATAATTTATCGAAATAGTAAAACAATAAACGTAAAATACCCCATAGCCAATATAAAGCCTTCAATTCTATTTACTGCTAGGGTGCCTCTCATCATTGGTATTAAGGCTATGGAGAAAAGAAGCATTACAGGAAGCTCAAAAAAGATTGTCTCTTGCGTCACATTTAACGGCCTTATCAATGCCACAGACCCTATCACCATGAGTATATTGAAAATATTGCTTCCGATTACGTTCCCCACGCATAATTCAGCCTCCTTTCTAAAAGCGCTTACGACTGAGGTTGCCATCTCTGGTACTGAGGTGCCAAAAGCAACTGCTGTTAGACCGATAACCATCTCGCTTATACCAAATCTACCGGCTATAAATATTGCTGTTTTAACTAACAGATGTGCGCCTATTAAAAGACTGGCAAGTCCAACCACAATAAACAATATATTTAGGAATAATTTTTTTCTTTTTGTCGAACTTTGTTTATTTGCAAGCCCTGCCATATTTGTATCAGACATCAAATTACTTGATTTTTGTTTTAAATTTATCGTACTGTAAATCTGGTAACCTGTAAAAAGTATAATCCCGGTAAAAAGGAATAGGCCATCAACAAATCCAATTTCTTTATCTATTGCCATAAGATAAAGAGCTGCTGAAATTGCAATCATCAATGGTAGTTCACTCTTCATAATAATTCTTTCTACTTTTAAGGGGAAAACTAATGCAGAGACACCAAGAACCAGGCCAATATTAGCAATATTACTTCCAATTATATTCCCAATAGCAATTTCATCAGATTCTTTTATAGAGGCAGTTAGGCTGACTGCTAATTCAGGGCTGGAAGTTCCAAAGGCAACAACGGTTAATCCTATTATTATTGGCCTTATCCCAAGTTCACGTGATAAATTTGAGGAGCCTTTTACCAGCCATTCAGCACCTATATATACACCCAGGATTCCAACCATAAATAAGATGCATTGAGCTAACAAAATTAAATTCCTTAAATATTTTGTTGTTGAAATTTATGAGAATACAGATTAAAAAAACAAGAGTTATAGTTAACTTATATATATGCGCAATACCTTTTTAAACTCTCATGCCCTTTCAGGACAACCACGAAGGATGAAAATTAAAAACTCTTGGATCCCCTGCGAAAGCGGGGTTAATTGCTGTACCTTCCTTTCAGAAGGTCGTGCCTAAGGCAGATTCGCTGTGGCGAACGTTCCCATCCGCCCTAGCGGGATTCCAGAGTTGTTTTCGGATCAAAAAAATCGTTGCTAAAGACAAATCCCCATCTTTTAACTCAAAAATAGATTCCCGATCCCAACTGAGTCGGATATTGAAGCAGCTTCAAGGGGCGCCTCGGGCGACAAGGGTCGACCCACCTGCCATCTGTCATTCCCCCCTCATGGCAGACCCGTCCGAACGATATAGTCGGGCAGGCTCTCATGGCAGGGGCCCCGTAGAATAGATAATGCAAAATTGGATTCCTCCCGAAAGGGAGGTTAAAAAAGGCCATGCTTTCGCAGGGAATCCAGTTAGCAATTATTCAACTGGGCAAGCAAACAGACCTGCCTGCCGTAGGCAGGAAATCTAAATTTTTCATAATTTGTGGTGACTCCGATGTAGACATGAAGGTTTAGTATTCTTTTCAAACGGGGGATAAAGAGATTGTATTTAATATCCGTAAATTATCTTACATAATTCGAATCAAATAAAACAAAGTATAATGGCTTGAATCTTTCCGTCAAACATAAAAATACCGTGACATAATTATCATAAGCGTAATTAGTAGAAAGTAGAGAGTGTGAAAGGTTCAATACTAGTCGCAAGTGTAAAAGGATAATCTTGAAAAAAATTGGCTATCCGCTTGACAAATATTAAAGTCATAATTATCTGAAATTTAAGTGCTTAAGGCTTCTTATAATATTATTTCGTTAATTAGTATCTGTTGCGGAAAACACTATATTGTCACCCTGAACTCGTTTCAGGGTCTCTGATCCTGAAAAACGAGTTCAGGATTGATATATGTAGATTCTGAAATAATACTGAAACAAGTTCAGCACAGGATTCAGAATGATTATTAGGCATTTACATCTTCCGCAACAGATACTATTTAGGTTAATCTATTCACTCTTAATAACTCATAAAAGATTTACCTCAGCCAAACGGATAGGCTAAATATATAGCGAAAAAAAATTAAAAAAAATATTGACATACATAGAGAAGTATGTAAAATGTCTTGAAATTGAGACTCAATCTCAACTATGTTAATAATATCAACTAATTGGATTCCAGTGCGGAAGTTCTCAAGTAACTGTTATTTAAAGACTTAGAGTCGTATTTTTTTATATGCCAATTAAGATTAGGCTCAATTAATATGGAAAAGATTATCATTCAAATACTTTTTTGGAAAGGAGTGTAACATGAGGAAGTTCTTGGTTATGTTCGTGTGTTTGATTGTTTTATTGCCGTTATTTACTATACTCGGGGCTCCTCGTCTTGATGCCGATGCCCAGGATAATTTGAATGCAAGGATTGAGGCTATGGAACAAGAACTCCAAGCCCTTAAGGATTCTATGGCTAAACAACATGAAATCGTTGCCAAGGATCAGCAATTGATAGAGCATCTAGAAAAGTCCCATGAGGAGACCATAAAAAGAATCGAAGGCTCAAACGAGGAGATAGGAAGATTGAAGTTATCTCTAACTGGACTTGAAAGAATAAAATCCCTTCTAGAAAGAGTAAAAATTGGTGGATACGGTTCTATTAGATTTGAAGGCAATGATCTGGATGAAGAACATAGCACTTTCACCTATCGTCGATTTGTACTTACAACAGATGCCCATATTACAGACCGATTGAGTACCTACTTTGAGCTGGAGTTTGAGCGATTTGGCCAGATAGAGCTCGAGAAGAAAACGCTTAGCAGCGTAGAGAAACCCCTCAAGATCGTTGAGGCGCTTGAAGGGACACCAGGCTCTGAAATCTCTCTTGAGCAGGCCTGGTTAGGATACAAGCTCACCGATTGGCTAAACCTTGAGATGGGGGCTGTGCTGGTTCCGGTCGGCCGATTTAACATCCGTCATGATGACAACCTCTGGAACCTCCCCAGGCGAACACTCGTGGACAGGGGAGTCCCTGTTCTTCCGTTTAAGTCCGCCTGGGATGAAGTGGGTGTGGGACTCACGGGGAATTTTGAGGTTGGAGAAAAAGGTCTCATAGACTACAAATTCTACGTGGTAAACGGTGTTATATTTGACTTTGGTGAGAAAGAGGAGGTGCTTTTTAGTAAGGCTGGTGAAAACTTCCTTCAGCTGGAAATTGAGACTGAATTCACTCCTTTCAGGGGAACCTTTTCAAAGGACCTTAAGAATGCCAAGGCCTTTACAGGAAGGATTGAGTATAGCCCTGCACTGGGGCATGAGTTTGCCTTATCAGCATATGTGGGCCGCTACACCCCTGACTTCCTTGAGGATGAGATCGTCACTTCCGTCGCCTTTGATGGGCAAAACACCTTTGGGGGCTTTGAAATGGAATATGAAGCCGTTCATACGGATTGGGGTAATACTAGGGAACTTGTAACGTCCTTTGCCAGGAATGCCTTGTTTCAGAAAAGAGAGGCGGATCCACTTGCCGGCGGCGCCCCCAACGATCAACTCGCCTTGGAATTCAAATTTAAGCCGGTCGATCTGGCTCAGACTAAAACAGGGTATTGGTTAGAATTTCGCAAACCCATCTCATTGAGTAATACCTTCTTAGGTAGGCAGTTTGAAAATCCCAGGCTGATTCCCACCATCCGATGGGAACAGGTATTCTTCAGACACATGGTTGAAAGCGTTGATTTCAAGGATGGAGTCCTCACAGAATTCAAGACCAAAAACCGAACCATTAACCGCATTACTGCAGGGATCGCCTATAGTCCCCATCCTCTCTGGCGTATGCAGCTTGCCGGGGAATACACATGGATGAACGGTAACAAAAGTCTGGACGAAGTAACCAACTTCTTGAATGCCGGAGACGACGACGAATCCGTGGCCTTGATGGCAGGCATAGCCTTCGGCTTCTAGTTGTGTAAGGCCGTAGTAAGATTTGACGAAACTGATATAGTGTATTTTAGTCTAGGTAAAGGTAGATTAAGGAAGACTTGCCCTGTGGTGGTTCAGGCTTGTAGCCTGAACCGAAATATTTAGGTTCAATCTACAAGATTGAACCAGCTTAAACCAGCTTAAAGAAGGACACGATTAACGCTCGACCCTAACTTTAGATACACTGAGGATACCGTGTTCAAAGCTGAATATCAGATTAATACTGAACATGGCAGACGTCTAAGGGCTGATCATCCAGGGCGGGGGACGGATATAAGTGATGACAGTTTAGTTTTTTCAGTCGCAACATATTTTTAGTCTTAGTTTACAAGTTTGTACTTGAGGTAAGGTAGCAAACAATGTTTTTATTTTAGTCAAGATTAAGACCCAATCAAATTAAAAATTGGCAGGGTATTTAAATAACAATTTTATTAATGGGCGCACTGACTTTTCTCCTTTCTCCTTTCACAGTGCGCCCATCTTTACTTAAGATTCTGATAATTGCTTGACAAAAATATATAGCCTCTGTTAGCATCCATCAACCGAAAATGAAGACTCATTTGCAATACTACTACCCTATCAAAATATCTTTAATGCTATCTTTTGTAATCTTTTCAGGCTGTTCATTACTTGATATTTCCTCAAGACATCAAGCTCAGGATGAACGTCCTATTGGTTCACACCCTCCTAAATATACAAAGACTTTTGATGTTGACTTTGAGACAATGTGGTCAGCCGTTCTTGTTTCATTAGACGGTATGCCACTGGATAAGATAGACAAAGACAAGGGATTGACTAAGACGGGATGGGTTGAAGGATGGTCGCAAAAAAAAGCCAGAAGTATTCTGACTGATCGACTCCTGGAGGATTACTGGAAGGAAAGGTATCGACTCATAGTCAAAATTTCTGGCAATATTTTAAATAGCTCTATAACGGTGAGGGCTCAGGTTCAGGAAAAACCGAGGGGTGGAAGCGCAGCATACAGATGGGAAAGAAAGAAATCCTCTGGAGAGAAAGAAGAAGGGATTTTAACAAGGATTGAAGAGATACTCACTCCTATGTCATTGCGAGTGAACAAAGTGAGCGAAGCAATCCGATGAGTAGCATCGTCCCGAGAGAATCGAGGGATCTCATAAATAGTGCAGCGAGGTCCTTTGCTTCGCTCAGGATGGCATGCTATCGCAAGCCACTTCAGTTAACGCCTCGCAATGACAGGTGTCGATTTGATATTGAATACATCACCGTTATTATGAAACCGTGTACTTAGTGGAAAGGCAGAGGGTTTATAGAGAATGAGAAAAGTAAGCATTTATTTAGTATTAATATTGGTAACAGTGTTTAGTGTTGTTTACCAGTGTGTTGCACAGGTCGGTTTTGATATAGAACCAGCGGATAATTACCAGCCTCAGGTCTTTCTAAGTAAAGAAGAAGCATTGATGAAGGTGTTTCCGGATTGTGATGAAGTAGTATATGATGAGATAATTCTTACAGATGAAGAAAAAGAGCAGATTCAGGATAGACTTAAACGGAAGATATTCGAGGATAGTTTTATCACCTACATAGGTATTAATTCCGGTAAGGTGGTAGGATATGCAATAATTACCGAGGAAATTGGCAAGTTCCATCCTTACACGTTCATAGTGTCTGTAAATCCGAAGGGTAAGATCAGGGATATAGCCGTGCTCGTTTACCGTGAGAGTAGAGGAGCCGAGATTGCACATAAGAGATTCCTTTACCAGTTTAAGGGTAAGTCTCTTAAGAGTCCCTTAAGAATTAATAAGGACATCATTAATATAACAGGAGCTACCATGTCTGTTGTTACTATGTGTACGGGAGTAAAGAAGGTGCTTGCCGTGATTGATCAATTCTATTTAAGCGGCAAGAGAACAGATGGAATTGCTTCCATGGAAAGGGTGAAATTTGGCGATGAAGGCCAGGAGCGGGAATTAACACTATTCAAAAAGGCGGCATTGAGCATGGGAACCGTCTTTGAGATCTCCGCCTATGTTACAGACAAATATAAAGCTGAAAAAGCGTTCAATGACGTATTCAAAGAGATTAACAGGCTTGATTACCTGATGAGCAACTATAAAGAGGAGAGCGAGCTTTCGAGAGTTAATAAAAATGCCGCGTCAGAGCCGACCACCTGTGACAACGAGCTTGCTTACGTAATAGAACAATCCTTACAGTATAGTGATATAACTGATGGCGCCTTTGATATAACAATAGGTCCTCTCATGAAAAAGTGGGGATTTTTTAAGGGGCAGGGGAAGGTTCCTGGCAAAGAAGATCTAGAATCAGTACTCGAATCAGTTTCTTATAAAAACATTATCATTGAAGAAGAAATTAAAAAATCATTATTCCGAGGTCCAAGTATTGTAAAGACAGTATCCTTTAAGAATCCGGGGACTCAGATTGATTTAGGTGGCATTGGAAAAGGCTATGCAGTTGACATGGCAACAAGGATACTTAAAGGAAACGGGATAAGGTCAGCATTGATAAACTTTGCAGGAAATATTTACGCCTATGGTACACCACCAGGGAAAGAATCATGGGTCATAGGTCTACAACATCCCCGCAAGAGTGAGGACATTCTCAACTCGTTTGAGGTTAAGGACAAAGCTGTATCCACCTCTGGTGATTACGAGAAATTTTTTATACTCGATGGAAAGAGGTATTCACACATAATAGACCCAAGGACTGGTAATCCTGTTAAGGAAATCGTAAGCGTAACAATAGTTGCTGATACCGCAACCAGGGCAGATGCACTTTCTACAGGTGTTTTCGTCTTGGGGCTGGACAAAGGCATGGAGCTTATTGAAAATCTTCCGGATGTCGAAGGCATCATTGTTTACGAACGTAATAATTCAGAGCTGCAAATCAAGACCTCGAGTGGCCTGAAAGGTCTTTTAAAAGACGATATCGAAGAATCCAGTGAGGTACCAGAATCAGACGCAATTATCACAGGTAGTTAACCAAAAGAACGTGTTTAATTAATATAAACATCTCCATTTCACATTATTCAGCGCACCAGCCCTTCACTCATATCAAAATACTTGTTTTGATACTCCCATATTAAAGCATTGAACAGAAATAATACCGGCATCATTATTTATTTGAATGTTTATGCCTATTTGCTTTAATATCTACTATAAACGGACACTTCTTATTCTTAAGTAATTTGATCAAATATTTAAATAATCCAAATAAATCCCCCTCTATCCCCCTTTAACAAAGGGGGAATAAGGGGGATTTGTCTTAATTACAGAAAGCCTATAAATCAAGAATCTATAAATATGGATATAAAGCTCATAAAAAAAGACAGTTTTAAAAATAAAAGGGTGACCGTAATGGGATTGGGACTATTTGGTGGAGGTATCGGTATTACTAAATTTCTTGTTTCCCAAGGTGCAGATGTAACGGTCACAGATTTGAAAAGCGCAGAAGAGCTATCACAATCTCTAAAATTGCTGGATGATTTGCCTATCAGGTTTCGGCTTGGAAAACACCTTGATGAAGATTTTTCTAATATAGATCTGTTGATTATTAATCCTGCCGTACCGAACGATTCAAGATTCTTACAAATAGCAAGAGATAACAACGTCTGCATCGATACGGAGTTGAACATATTCTTTAAACTTTGTCCGGCACCGATTATGGGAGTCACCGGGAGTAATGGAAAGACCACAACTACATCATTGTTAGGAGAGATGTTAAAGGAGGGAGGAATTAATGCATGGGTTGGGGGCAATATAGGTATATCTTTACTGGAACACGTTGATGAGATAAAAACAGATGATGTGGTGGTTCTTGAGATATCAAGTTTTCAGCTCGACAACCTCAGCAAGATAAAGATGAGTCCATATGTAAGTATAGTAACTAATATAGCCCCAAATCATCTTGACAGACATGAGAATCTAGCGGACTATATTGATGCAAAGAAGGCCATTATTCGTTATCAAAAGAAAGATAGCTATGCAGTACTGAATTATGACGATCCGATATTGAGAAAATGGGAAAGTGAATGTAAGAGCAAAGTCCTATGGTTTAGCGTAGAGAAAGATTTGAAACAAGGGGTTTTCCTTGGCAATAATGAAATTATTATTGATTATGATTCAAAGAGGAATGTTATTCCTTGTCTATCACAAGTCAAGATAAGAGGCATGCATAACATACAAAACATAATGGCGGCGGTATGTGCAGCAAATGTAATGCGTGCAGACGTTGAAGGTATTAAGAATGCCATTATAAATTTTCCAGGAATAGAACACAGACTGGAATTAGTATCCACTATTGATGGTGTGCAGTATTACAACGACTCAAAGGCTACGACCCCGGAAGCCGCAATCGCAGGGATAAGGGCTTTTAGTAGCTCAATAGAATCTGCTCAATATCAAGCGGGAAACGCCATTAAATGCGGGGAAAAAGACCACCCCATATCCCCTCCTTCTAAAGGAGGGGATAAAGGGGAGGTTATCTTAATAGCAGGGGGTTATGATAAGGAAGTCAGTCTTGACCAATTCGCACGGGAATGCGTAGAAAACACAAAATGTGTAATCCTGATTGGAAAGACGGCCAAAAACATACAGAAGCTTATTCAAGACTCTAAGGGCGAAAAAATAATACCAGAGGTTTATTTGGCAACGTCTCTTGATGAGTCGGTCCGAAAGGCATCTTCAGTTGCTGAAACTGGAGACGTTGTTTTACTGTCTCCAGCATGCGCCAGCTACGATATGTTTCCAAACTACGAAGAAAGAGGCAAAAGATTTAAAGAACTCGTTCATCGTATGGAGGAGTAGAACTCTAACAATCTTCCGTGTTCGACAGTAGAACTTTCGAACAGTAAATAAGAAAATGGTAATAGTTAACAAGGGAATAAATAAATTAAAACACTGTCCGACTGTTCAACAGTCGGACACATAAAATAAAAGTAGTTCTACTGCTATAGTTCAGCGATAAATCTCCTTATGAAACCTTAGCATAGGAAATCTGGATTCCCTGCCCGACAAATGGCAGGCGGGCTCCCGAAAGGCCTGCCCGACTAAGTCGTTCTGGCGGGGAGGAAAATACCCCCGCTTTCGCGGGGATTCCAGAGCAGGTACGATTTAGGTGTGACTAAAATGACTGATGAACATTTACTTAAAGAAACTGCGATAGACATAGTAAAGCGTCTCAGGGAAAAGGGGCACAGCGCACTGTTTGCAGGCGGTTGCGTTCGTGATATGCTGATGGGTAGCGTACCGGAGGATTACGACATTGCCACAGACGCTCCCCCCAAAGATATTATAAACATGTTCAAAAAGACTATTCAGGTAGGTATACATTATGGAGTTATTTTGGTGATAGAAAATGACTTTCAATTCGAGGTGGCTACGTTCAGGTCTGACGGAACGTATTCAGATGGTCGCCATCCTGATACCGTAACATTCAGTGACGCAAAGGGCGATGCCTTGAGACGTGATTTCACGATAAATGGTATGTTCTATGACCCGGTTGAAAATAAATGTCTTGATTATGTTGGAGGCATGAATGATATAAAAGCTCATCTTATCAGGGCTATTGGCAACCCGTTTGAGAGGTTTAACGAAGACAGGTTACGTATGATAAGGGCTGTTCGTTTTGCATGCAGATTTAACTATGAAGTTGAAAATCAAACAGCAGAAGCCATAAGGAAACTTCATGATAAGGTATTGTCTGTAAGTGTAGAGAGAATTAAAGAAGAACTCGAAAAGATATTAACAGGTCCTAATCCACATACAGGTATCAAGATGATGGACGAACTTAATCTCCTGAACGAAATCCTTCCAGAGGTAACAGCTATGAAAGGCGTGAAGCAACCCGATAACTTCCATCCGGAAGGAGATGTGTTTACACATACCCTGCTTGCGTTATCAGAGTTGGACGCTACTCGGCGGAAGTCCCAGCTTCTGGGAAAGTCTACTGGTTTACATGGTGAGTGGGAGTTGGCTATGGCAACACTCCTTCATGATATTGGCAAGCCCATAACCTTTGAGATTGCAGACCGCATAAGGTTCACTAATCATGATAATGTTGGTTCTGAAATGGCTGAAAAGATATGCGAGCGTTTAAGGATGTCAAATGTAGAAAAGGAACGTATAACGTGGCTGGTAAAAAGACATTTGTATATGAGAAATGCACAGAAGATGAGGATAGGTAAGCTTAAGAGGCTTTTTGCTCATGAAGGATATCCTGAGCTTGCAGAGTTATACAGGGTAGATTCTCTTTCAAGTACTGGAAATCTCGATGATTACGTGTTTTGTCAGGAGATGTTTGAAAAGCTGCAAGAAGAGGAAATAAAACCAGAACCTATTATTACGGGCCATGATTTAATAGCATTGGGACTTAAACCAGGCCCGATCTTCTCAAAGATTTTGGATACAATAAAGGACGAGCAGTTAGAAGAAAAGATTACGACAAAAGAACAGGCAATAAAAAGGGCAAAGGAAATTGCGAACATAAGTTCCTGACGATTAACGTTTCCAGCTACGTAACCTTTCAGTTTTTGATATGTTTTTTATTTCTTCTGCAGTGAGCCTATTACATATCTCTCCCGATAGGAGCTTATAGTTGATATCGCAGTTAACTGAGGAAACATTTGAAGAAATTCTTTCCCTTCAAAAAAACACATCTCACAAAATTGATCTCAGACATATATCTTTCATAGACCCCTATGGCATGGTTGGCCTACTCGAGATAGGAGAACATTTTAAATCAAAAGACATTCAAAAAACAATTCATCTTCCAGAATCAGAAGAGGTTACCAAGTATCTTGAGAGGATGGACTTCTTTGAATATGCAAAAAGATATTTTGTACTTGAACCGCGAGATTTAGAAAATTCTGATAAGTACTCAAGAAGTTCTTTTTCTGATGTCTTGCTTGAGATTACGCCAATAGAAAAGTCAGATGATATACATTTTATTGTAAGCAAGGTAAAAGATAGGGCAAACAAAATCCTTAAGAAGCACCTTCATTATGATGATCGTGCCATAAATGGTTTTATCGTTGCACTTTCAGAGGTATGCCAGAATATCATTGAACATAGTGAGAACACAGGATTTGTAGGGATTCAGAAATATCACTTTCAGAATATGGACAAAAATGTCGTAAAGATTGCCGTGATGGATTTAGGAATAGGTTTTAAAAATTCACTTAAAACAAGATTTGATATAAGAGATGATATAGATGCCATAGAAAGAGCTCTCTTTCATGGAGCATCGAGATATTCGGATACTGGGCGTGGACATGGTTTGGCGTCAGTAAGAAGGTTTATAAACCAATGGAATGGTAAGATCTCCATCCGTTCAGAAACTGCAAGCCTTTCAATAATTCCTAAGTGGGCCTGGGGTAATGAGAAAGAACAAAATCTTACACATTTCCCCGGAGCACAGATAAACATCCTCCTACCTGAAATATAACCTAATTATTTCTTTAATTTTTACTTGAAAAACATACTATTTTATGATTCAATTGAATCAATTGAATTGATATAACATAACAATCTACCTGAACATATTTGTAGAAATGCATATATCATATATTGGCACTATTTATCCCATTATTTCAAGAGTTACATAGCCAAGTACTGGAATCCTTTTGAAAGGAATGATTATTTTACAAGCAGAGATTTAAAAGGTATGCTAATAAAACCAAATGAAAAAAGTTAGAGACGTACCTCAAACTTCCTTGCCTTCAATCGATTTTATCCCAAAGGAAAAATTATTAAACGCCCTTGTTTCTTATTATGTGAATGAAAACGATAAATTGGAGCATGGTATAAATGAATCACAGATAAGTACTTTATGCAAAATTCTTTTGCGTGGAAATGAAGATGATTCAAATAGTTTTCTCAAATGGCGCATAAACGAAGAAACAATATTTGATGAATATAGAAAAGATGATCTCGAAATTATGGATTATCTTCATCTTGTTTCAGTCGAACTGAAGAAACAGTTAGGCCAATATTCAACTCCCTTAAACATTGTCAAATACATCCTCAAATCAGTCAACTATATTTCCTCAAAAAATATTTTAACAAAAAGGCTTATTGATCCTGCATGTGGTTCAGGCGCTTTCTTAGTAGAAGCAATACGTATTTATGTAAACACGCTGAAAAAGACTAATATACCTCCTGATAAGTGGTATCCAATGGTTATAACCGCTATTACTGGTGTTGATATTGATCCAAAGGCGTGTTTTTTTGCGAGACTTAATCTTTCAATGTTGTTGGCTCCTTCTATTCTTGAATTTGTAGTAAAAAATGGTATTGAGAAAATAGAACCATTGCCTGTTTATTGTGCCGATACACTTGAGTCCATAACTCTGGAAACCAAAGGAGAAAAAACGTTATATGATGGTCTTAATATATTGCTAAGAAAACAGTTTGATTTTGTAGTTGGGAATCCCCCTTATTTCAAAATACGGGGTTTAAGCAAAAACTTACGGAATACCTTTTCAGATTCAATTTATGGCCACCCGAATGCTTATGGTCTCTTTATACATGCGGGGATAGAGATGTTAAACACCAAGGGAAGATTAGGTTTTATAATTCCAAGGTCAATGCTTTCAGGGCTTTATTTTAAAAACCTCAGAAATTTTATAGAGAGAAAAACATCACTCAAGAAAATCACATGTATATCGGAACGAAAAAAAGTATTTAATGATGTCCTGCACGGCACTATGATAATTTCGCTTGCACGAGATAGAGAACATAAAAAAGAAGTCAATATCTCATGCGTACAATCTTTAAATGAGAGAAATAATCAACATAATAAGATTACTATCAATAGAGACAATATAATCCAGCATCTTAATGGGACAACGGTATGGTTTGTCGCAAATTCCTTAGAGACTTATAAAATTATCAATCGTATCATTGATAAACACCCTTTGTTATCAGGTAACGATATTAACTATCAAGCAAAGACAGGACAGATTGTATGGAACAGAGTTAAGCCGTTGTTAACTGAAACTGCAAAACCTGATACACTGCCATTGGTATGGGCAACAGATATAGGGAAATTTAGTTTTTCCTTTAATAGAATAGGCACCTCTAGACCGTGTTTTCTAAAAGTTATCCCTAAAACTGCAAACATTGTTGTTAAGGGTTTGAGCATCTTAATTCAACGCGTAACAGCGGATGAACAACCTTCACGAATAGTGGCATGCATACCTGACGGTTTCTGTAAAAGAGAAACTAATGGTTATTTTGTAGAAAACCACCTGAATGTAATACAACCAACAACAAAGAAACCTAAAGTAGATTTATATTTTATGCTTGGTGTATTGAATTCAGAGATAGTTGATTTCTTTTTCCGTGCCATGAATGGAAACACCCAGGTTTCCGCAACCGAGCTTAATCTACTCCCCATACCACTTGGAAAATATGAGTCAGACATTGCTAGGATTGCAAAGAAGATTCAGAAGACTAATCTTGGTGCTGACACGAGTAAATTGATTAAAGAATTAAATAAGACAGTTGCCAGAGCATATGGATTAAATACTAGCGAACTTGAATATATTAAAAGATATCAAAGTTATAGATTTAATTAGTTAAAAAATTATATTATGTATATCGATAAAGATAAAATTGAAGAAATATCTATCGAGGTAGTTAGAACACTTAAAACACGATTTGATAAGTTTCCTGAGGACGCACAACAAAATAGAAATGCACCTTTTCATGAAGCTTTTCTGAAGGCATTTTCAAATAAATTGGAAAATACCAAAATAGAAATACCATACCTTATTTCCTTAAGTAGCTGGTTGCATGGACTAAATACAACACTTGGACAATCATTTTTTGAAAATGTTGCTAACATTTTATCAGATGGAATAAAAATGAAATTTACAAATAAAAATAGTCTCAAGGTAAACCAGGCTCAAAAGAGTGCAATTGAAGAGATAATCACAGATCTTAGAGCAGGAATTTCAAAACCAGATATTAAAAGGGAAGAACAACAAATATCTAATCTTACAAACGATCTTTTAGTAGACGCATTAGGTTTTTCAGCCGACAACTTTGTAGAAGACGATAGTGAAATAGTGGCTATAGAACTCAAAACTGTAAGACTAAATGCAGGAGAAATGAGGGGCGAAAAACAAAAAATATTGTATGGTAAGGCTGCATTAAAACGAAAGGAACCACACAAGAAAATAAAATTCTGTTTAGGGTTTCCATTTGACCCTTTAAATGAACATTCTACTGGTTTTGATAAGCAAAGATTTTTTAATTCAATAATTGAGTTTAGAAAATATTTCCATCCTGATGAGGTTCTGTTAGCCGATGAATTATGGGATTTTTTATCCGGACATAAAAATACTATGGCAGATCTATTATCTATCATTAATGATATTGCGACTGTTGATTTTGAAGAAGAATACAATTTTATAGAGAGGGGTAACTATTTTGATGACAAATTATTCAACAGTGAAAGATTTTTTATAAATGGTAGATTTACAGGATTTAAAAACATTTTAGAAAAGTGGCATCTATATTCAGAAGTATCGTTATTGGAAAAGATAAAGGAAATGCAAGTAAAATTAAGAGATGAGAATAAATCAATGAAAAAGGATTTTATTAAATTTCTTAAACAACCAATATTTACGATAGTGGAGGATAAGATAGAATATAACTACAACAGAAAATCAAAACTCAATAATATTTATGAGATACTGTTTTCACAATAAACTATATTGTATGAAGACATTTCAAATCATCATCTGAATTTGGAGGTATAAGAGATGGGGCAACCAACACTATTTGGAAAAGAAGCAAGGGAGGAATATATTCAATGAAGACACATAAAGTAGCTTTAACAAGAACTTACTTGGTTTCCATAAAAGCAGAAACCGAAGAAAAGGCTAAAATGTTTTCAGAATTTTATTTGGGAGATTGTCCTGATCTTTCTAATACAAAAGAACAGTTAGAAAAAAAATTTTCTGTTGAATATATTGAGATGGTTTATAATGAGGCAGAAGAAATTGTATATGTAACGGACTAAAATGAAAAGAAAAACAAGAACTGATATACTTGCTGAGGAATTTTTAGAAAAAGCTAAATTATTTCAGGCTAATGTAGAACCGATAAAAGTTCTTAAGGCAAGAGTTTATCAAATTGCTGAAGCCAATGTACTTATTCGTGCCGCTTCGGAAGGAAACAGAAGATATTTTTTTGGTGTAAATTACATTACAATTGAAGAAATTGCAAACTTAGATAACCCTTTTATTGCTTTCATTTGTGGTTCAATTGACAAAACTATAATTATTCCGGCTCAGCTATTTTTCAATAATCTATCAGGTATTAGTCATGATAGAAACGGTGAATACAAGATCAACATTGATAAAAATTTAAATCTTGTTTTAAGAGGCAGAGGGAATAGATTTGATTGTCGTGAATACATTAATGCTTGGGATTTATTACTTAAACCTTTTGATATATCAGAACCAAAAAGTACAGCAGAAGAAAGTTTACATTCTATACTACAAGGAAGGCTAATTGAAATCGGTAACAATAGAGGATTCAGAACCTTCTGTCCTGATAATTCAAAGAAATTTAATAGTAAAAAATTATCAGAGATTTCAACTTTAGAAAAATGTCCTAAGTTACAATTTTCTAATTATGATGTTTTGAGAAAGATTGATGTATTATGGTTTGTAGAAAAAGGGAAGAATATTATTCCTGAAACCGCATTTGAAGTTGAATTATCTACAGGTACTTGGTCTGGTGTCGGTAGGTTGGCAACATTAATTGATTATAGTAATGTGAAACTGTATGTTATCTCTAATGATTTGAAACGGTATAATCAGGTTATGCATTCGTTTTCAGACATAGAACCTCGATATCATCACATTTTGACTGAACAGATTGGAGATTTATATACAGCAGAACTACAGTTGAAAGAATTAAGATATAAAGTAGGTTTATAGGTAACTGTTTCAAAGATACAAATTGAATACTTTAATATGCCTTTTCATTATCGTTTACTTGGTCGTGATAGAATGGCATTGTTTTCATTCATCCATTCTTTAAATACTACTTTTGGTACTTCCATTTTTGAGCCAGTAGCTGAAACCTTGGCAAGTTTGAACTTTACTGTTGCACAAAAACAATACGTTGTTGGCGATACAATCAGCGAACAAGCCCAAACTGAAATTCAACGCATTATGAATGAACTTACAATCGGAAATAGCCCGAATAAGATTGACGAAATTGCAAGGATAAGAAAAGTTTGCACTAAGGATACAATGAATAAATTAAAAACTGTAAAAGTAGATTTATTTGTTAAAAGTGATGATGGAACTGCCCATTTATTTGATTTAAAAACAGCCAAGCCTAATATTAGTAATTTCAAAGATTTTAAAAGAACATTATTGGAATGGATAGCGATTTTTTTATCTAAAAATCCAAATGCTAACGTTCATTCCTATATTGCAATTCCTTATAATCCTTATGAACCAAAGCCATATGAAAGATGGACACTTAAAGGAATGCTAGATTTAGACAATGAATTAAAAGTTGCAGAGGAATTTTGGAATTTTCTTGGGGGCGAAAGCGCCTATTCAGAATTATTAGGTTGTTTTGAAAGAGTAGGTATAGAATTAAGACCGGAAATTGATAAGTATTTTTCAAAATTTAAATAGGGATCCACATAGCATGCTTACAAACAAACTTCTTTAATCTCGTTAAAGAAAAGGACATGTTGACCAATGAATGGAGAATTTATTATGAGTAAAAAATATGTCACTAAAA
>JBHHYH010000003.1:0-107468 GCA_046757465.1 Candidatus Scalinduaceae bacterium
GAAAGTCTCCGTAAGTTGGCCGCATAATTTTGTTGATTTTCAGGGGGTCACTACATTTTGAAGATAATTGAAATTTGAAGGTTTGGGACCCTTACCTCTTGCTATTCTGGATTATATGCCCAGGTTGGTACGCCAAATATGCTATTTGAATTTATTATTTTTTCAAAACTTCCATCACCATCATTATCAATTATCACATAATCTACAGGCTTTTTATTATCACTATCAATGCCATATGAGTATATTTTATCATCGACTGACAAAACCTGAATTCGGCCTCCGTCATGTGTTATATACATTCTCAGTCTTGATTCTTTATCCGGTTTTTTTTTATTAACGTTTATTTTTTTGTCAAAAACTAATTTCAACCCGCTTATGTCGGGAACTTTGTATACATTTAATTCTTTAGTTAGATGATCAATCCATTTTTTTGTGCCGGAGTGGTGGGGTCTTTGTTCGGCGCTTTTTAAAATATAACTTAATGCTTTAGATAATTCATTATTATTAAAATATGCAATTCCTAAATTATATTGAGTTCCAGGTTCGTTTGGCTCTAATTCCAAGGAATGAACATATGCGGCAATTGCCTCTTTAAACCTTCCTTTTTTTTTATAAGCTAGTCCTAAACTATTATAAAAAATAAAACTTTTATTATTTTTATTATATCTATGAGGTTCAAGTAAGGCTATGACTTCATCCGGATTTTTATTTGGATTTAACTCCTCAGAACGATGCGCTAACGCCTCATAATCAACATTACTAACTTCTTTCTCTTCCGCATTAAGTACGCCCGCTCGTGCCGTTACCTGCCCGACTATGTCATTCAGGCGGGCGGACGGGTAAGAAAAGAGCAATGTTGATAATGTTGTAATAATGATTATTTTCATTTTTTTAGCAGGGATTGATTTATATTTCATGATGTGGTCATATTCACACTTTTAATGGTCGGTGTTCCTATTTTACGCATCAAAGATAGTCCTGTTTAACAGTCTCTTTTCCTAATTATTCTAATCTGCTCTTTATTAAAAATATAAATGTATCAATATTTTCGTTTTTTTATATACTAATTTTATTAATACGTAAATAGAAATATGATAAATTTGGAAATATTTTGCACTGCACCCCTTTTATCAAATATCTTTTTGCATATTGTTGAAATTTCATTTAAATTTTTCAGGAATAAGGAGTAAAAGATTTATGAAATCAAAAAGCAATACACTTAACTGTTTACTGGCAGTTGTGTTTTTATTTATGATTTTAGAGACAGGTTGTTCTACATCAGTGAAAAAACCATTTCTATCGCCAATAGAACCAGGAGTTGGTCTGTCAGAAATTTCAGACCCAAGCCAATTTCCTGATTTCAGCGATGATTACGGCAAAGAAACTTTGTTATTCTCGATAAATAACAGCATAACATATTTTAAACGAATCAAGTCCTACCCACCTGCCTTTAATTCAATAGGTTTTTCTCCTGAAAAACAAATAGAAACCTTGAAATTTTTCCGGGAAGGTTACCTTCGATGTAAAAATTCTAAGGATCTGAACGAATTTATCTCTAATAATTTCAGGATATTTCAGACTATTGGGCAAAGATACGAGGGAGAAGTCCATTTTACCGGCTACGGGACTCCCATTTACGATGGAAGTCTAACGCAAACAGAAACGTTTCGTTATCCGCTTTATAAGAAGCCTGCTGATTTTAGAAGACCGTATTTTACCCGGCGTGAAATTGAGGAACGTAATCTGCTAAAGGGCAATGAGATCGCCTATCTCAAATCAAAATTGGATGCCTATCTCATCCATGTTCAGGGCTCTGGCCAACTCAACCTTCCATCTGGTCAGAAGCTTTATGTAGGATATGCTGCAAATTCAGGACATGAATATACAAGTATTGGCCGGCTATTAGTTATGGATGGCAAGATTCCAGAAGAAGATTTAACCCTTTCTACACTACTTAGTTATTTTGAACAGCATCCCGGTGAGTTGGATTATTATCTCAAGCAAAACGATCGCTATATCTTTTTCAAACGAGTTAATTATGCAATGCCCTACGGTTCTATAGGCGTGCCTGTCACTTCGATGCGGAGTATAGCAACCGATAAAAAAGTCCTGCCGCCAGGCGGGTTGGCCTTTGCCGTTATTGAAGCAAAAAGATCAAGAATCATCAGTTGGTTTCAGAAGAAGGGGCAAGTAGAAAAATCATTCTTTGTTTTGGATCAGGATACTGGAAGCGCTATCAAGACGTCCGCCAGAGCCGACGTGTTTTTTGGAATAGGCGATGAAGCTATGCACAAGGCGGGAAGTCTAAATACTTATGGTAAGCTCTATTATCTTCTAAAACGGTAAAGTAACAAACACACCCATAAAGATAAATATCAAAGATGCGTCCATATATTACCTGATGGATCGAATCATTTTTCAATAGATTAGGTTTGATCCACCTAAACAAAGGTTAGGCATAATGAGTATAGTGCTTGTCAGACGTTTTTTTTGGCGGGCAGGTTGGCGGGTCTGTCCATATTCACACCAAGTATACTATTGTTTTAAATCATGAGAAACTTTATTTCATATTTATTATATGACGGCCGGTATATAATTTGGAGTGTGATGGGATAAGGATAATAAAGCGTAAAAGGCCTTGACGCTTTATTACCATAGTGATAATATCTGCATACTTACCCGTAAAAAGTAGGGAGTCTCCTATGTATAATGGCCCAGAAAAAAGGCAATATAAAAGAATAGAAAAACCTTTTACAGCAAGATTCCGAATTAGATCAGGTAGAGCCCAAGAGAGGGAATCCGGTGATTGGAATTCAGTTAATTTGATGAACTTAAGCGTAGGAGGTACATTTTTTTATTATAAGAAAGATTTAGGAATTGGCACACTCCTAGATTTAGAAATAGATGTGTCTAAATCCACGCCTCCCATAAATTGTGTTGGGAAAACAATCAGTAGCGATAAACTTCAACCAGCTTCTTCGTTTTGTATCGCAATCAGTTTTATTGTGGTTCTATCGTTTGATTTACACAAACATCAAGCAATACCTTATGCCAAGGAGAAAAGTATTTAAGATACATTCTAATTTGTTACCTCACGCCACTGCGTCATTGTGTAACTGCCTTGTACTATGAGATTGCTATCGGACGGAGATTGATAATTTACTGTGAAAGATCCGCCAAGCGAAGCAGCATAGGTTGAGCTGCATTGATTTGTAACCGGATCGGGAGATACACCTTAGGAGGTGTGGTTCCAGATACCGTACCACTACCAGAAACAACACCTGCCGCCGTAGCATTACCCCCAATATTTGGACTGTCAGAGGATTGTAAATCTATATTCCCATTGGCAAAGGCGTTTCCTGTAATACTTGGTAAAAAGCTTATTGTTATACTATAAATTATCTTTACTAATTCAACTTCTTATCTTCCCATCTGGAGGTAGCGTACCGATAGCTGCCATTTGCATAATCTAGCTTGCAGGTATCGTAATAAATATCTATATTTCCACTTAACTGCGCTACATCGTTAGCCACTATTGCTCCATGAATATTAGTGCCATTACCAGAAATTGTGATATCTCCGGAAACTATTATAAGACCATACCAGGTTGTGCTACCGCCGAGGTCAAGATCCCCTCTTACCACGAGTGTCCCGTATCCCGTTAAATTATTAATATCTAATCTTAGATCTGATAATTGCGTGGCATCGCAAAACACAATTTCATAGTTAGAAATACTTCCCACAGTAATATTTTGTGCTGGATCATCAGCATCACCCCAGATTACGGTTGCCGTGGATTCCAGTGCATCAACTTGTGCCGTCACGTCTATTGCAGGTGTTATTTGTGTTGATGGGCCTGCTTGAGACACAAGATCTATAGCGCCTCCTGTAAGGTCTAAATTAGTCGAATAACCTACGCATGGAATAGAACCAGAGGAACAAGCATCGTCACCGGTTATATCTACGTTACCATTTATATCAACATTATTTCCGTAAATGCCCGCGACAATAGGCGGGCCTGGGATTTTTCTTGTATGAACTTCAACGATACTTGAACTTTTACCATTACTACCGTAAGAGGTAATAATCTCCACAGGTGAAGCTGTAACAGGATTGACATCGGTTGTAGTAAAATGTTCCAACGTTGTGGAAGTTGATGTTACGTAACCATAATAAATTATATCGTTCGCAGTAGAACCACCGTCTGTATACGTCTCATTGGGCAGCAAATCGGATTCTCTTTTATGCCTGATCTTAACCCAATAAGAGATATCTGTCTGTATGGTATTTGTTTCTGTGGCAGTATTTGTGTGAGAGCTGGTTGTAGGAATATAATTTGTATAGGTACCGACATAATCTGGATCATATGATGTCTGCCACGAGTTTGATGTCAAGATGTAAGAAGACCACGTTGGGTCAGGGTTAGCAGTGGGATCCCCTGCATAATTAGGGTCAGATGACGACCCTCTAAGCCGTAACCTCGCTTCTTCGATGCCTGCTTGTGCTGCATAGGATGCCTGAACACTTGCCTTGTAATTTCTGCTTATTATAAGCTCAGTGCTGGTAGTGACAACACTCACTGTCCCCAATAACGCTAAAATAGCCACTAACGAGATAGCGCCAATAAGAACTATGCCCTTTTCATTCTCAGCCTTTGCTATTATACTTGATTTATTTAATCTAAGTTTTGAAATCATATTTACTGCTCCTTATTAATCAGCCGTTCGTCTGTGTGGGTTCAATTGGCGCAAATCATGTACCCATTGTATGTTGGATAAAAGGATGGCCATTGATTTGCATCTGATGAAACTGCTTAAAAGCGTTAGATTTCAAAGGCATACGTGACGAAGCCTCCAATATTCAGACAAATTTTACAGTCAATTAAATATCAATCTGTCTTGAAAAAACTGTAACAATCTGTGTCGATTGAGATGGAATTGTATCGAAACGATACATTTGGAAAAGCGGCATGACAGCCAAGATTGATTGGCTTAAACCTGAAGAAAAACCTTACTTGTGTAATCAAGTAAGCTGAATCACTTTGGAGGTAAATTAAGATGTGATAAAGGAGGATTTTTAACTATGTTTTTTGTAATATTGTAATTACACAATACCAAGTGGCTTTCTATCAGATTTTATGGCCACCCCTAATTCTCCTCTTTACGAAGGAGGGGATAAAGGGGAGGTTTGCTACTTGATTTTGCGTAAATTCATCAGTCATTATAAATGTGTGCTTAAGTTTTGCAATATGAAAGCCTATGCGTTTTCTTCAGGTTCCTGTAGTTTGATGAATAGTTTGGAGTCTTTGTATTGCTCGAGATGGCCCTTGCCGCAAGCAGCAAAACAATAATGAGTGCAAAGGTTGAGCCGCTAAACATCTTGTTTGTTAAAATATAGTAAGATAAAAGACCAATGGCCGCCGCCAGATTGGCAATAGTGAAGTAGACATAATTATGTACATTCCTTATCTGTCTCTTAAGATACTTTTTTTCCTTTGGCGTTAAGTCAGTTTTTGAAAATGTCATGTAAGTTATGCAACCTGAAGGCTTCGGCGTGAGCTCAGCCGAACGGTTGCGGCTACTTTTAAGCAGGGTGAATCTTTAAATACCTTTTTGATCTATCCACCTTGCTACTTCAGGCGCCTCATATGATTCAAACTTTTGGAGAAGTATATGTGGCTGTTCTTCCACAAATACCATAGAACGATACACCTTCTTTATGAATCGCTCAGAAACAGCATGGTCAATGAAGTCGATTAACTTGTCGTAATACTGACCTGCATTTAACAAGCCGCATGGCTTCTGGTGCATCCCCAACTGTGCCCATGTCCAGATTTCGAAGAACTCTTCAATCGTGCCGAGGCCGCCGGGCAAGGCTATGAAGCCGTCTGAAAGTTCAGCCATCATTGCCTTTCGCTCATGCATAGTGTTAACTTCCCGCAATTCGGTAATACCTGTATGAGCTGCCTCTCTAACAAGAAGCTCTTTCGGGATAACGCCAATCACCTCACCACCCTCTTTAAGAACGGCGTCTGCAATCTCACCCATTACGCCGATACTTGCACCGCCGTAAATAAGACCTATGTTCTTGTTGACCATGACACGGGCCAGCTCTCTGGCGGCCTGATTATATTCAGGCCGACTACCATAGTTCGATCCACAATACACACACAACCTTTTTATCATAGTCATTTAGTATATACCTGGAGGTTATACGGCAACCTCCCAATTAACGTCATACATGGCATGGCAACTCGGACATATCAGGATTATTTTGCACTTTTTATCTGCCACTCTTGAAAATGAAGTATGGAAGCCATCCTCATATCCGCATTCCGGGCAGATATGAAGCTCTTTTTCTATTGAAATTGGCTCTGGTTTTCTATTATCCATAACATTTCTCTTTTTTCATGTAATTAGGTGTCGCCTAAGGCGTCAGTTAATAAAAAATAGTGTACACAGATAAAAAACAAAACTATTATATGTTTAATACCATATACGTCAAATTAAAAGCGTATTTGAAAATGTCTTTTCATAAATTAGAGAAAGATGTAGTTTGTTAAACATGAATGGTCATCAAGCGCAAAAATTCTCACGTTCGATGAACCTGTTTGATATTATTTGTCTTGGTATTAACGGGATTGTCGGAGCAGGCATATTCCTACTACCAGGCCAGATCGCTGCGCAAGTGGGTTCGTTTTCCATATTAATTTTTATCATCTGCGGTTTGCTGTGCTTTGCGATAGCCCTTTGCTTTGCAGAGATGGGGGGAATTTATCAGCAAACAGGGGGCGCATATTTATATGCGAGGGATACATTCGGCCCAATGATAGGGTTCATGGTTGGCTGGATGGTATGGCTTTCTGCCATTATCGGCTGGGCAGCTATGGCGAGGGGATTCCTACTCTATCTTAATTATTTCTCTCCCTCTCTTTCAGAAGGCTGGATTGGAGAGATCATAATAATTATCCTCATAGTAGGCTTGAGTATTCTCAACTTTCTTGGAGTGAAGATTGGGGCGAGAACCATAAACTTCTTTACAATAAGCAAGCTAGTACCACTTTTTATCTTTATCACACTGGGGTTCTTTTATATTAAAAAACCCTCTTTGAGTCCGATCTTTTCTTTTGATATTAGAAATATCGGAGAGGCAATCGTCATTGCCCTATTTGCCTACACCGGCTTTGAACATATGCCTGTACCGGCAGGTGAAATGAAGAAGCCCAGAAAAGACATACCCATAGCCTTCTTCTTTGTAATCCTGGGAACTACCTTAATCTACACCTTGATACAGGTAGTGGCAACCGGCACTTTTCCTGGATTGGCCCAATCAGAAAAACCACTGGCTGATGCAGCTGCAAATTTTCTAGGTCCTGCAGGCGGGATATTAATTGCAACTGGTGCGCTCCTGGCTATAGCGGGTGTAAATTCCGGCATTGCCTTGACAGGGCCGAGAAACCTTTATGTCCTGTCAGCAGATGGATTCTTGCCGGAGACCTTTTCAAAAATCCATCCAAAATTCCACACGCCTTATGTGGCCATAGGCATAAACACTATTTTGACGCTGATTTTGTTCCTTACGGGTACGTTTGAATATTTGATAATTGCAAGTGTAATGGTGAGCCTTCTGCAATATATACCCACTTGCCTGGCAGTGATTGTCTTAAGGAAAAAAGGATCTGCGGTTTTAAAAAGCTATACAATCCCGGGAGGGTACGTTATTCCGTGTCTGGCTCTTTTAACGTGTTTCTGGCTTTTATTCCAGATGAACTTGGTTGTGATTATGGCACTGTTTGTGGGAATGATGTTGTCATTACCCATTTACTTTTACAGAAAGGGAAAGATTTCCATTAATCAAGACAGAGGCTAATGAGTTGATAAACATTTCATGAGCTCATCAGATGATGGAAAATGTCCCCTGGGCGTGCGGCTTCACGCCCGAACAGAATGTTTGGTACGGGCGGATATAAATCGCTCAATTTATGGGTATTACTTATCTTCTAAGGACTACGCCATTCATAGCGCCTACATGCTCGCCGTCTTTAATTGTAAGTTTTCCGTTTACTAATACATATTTAATACCTTCAGAATAGTTATGTGGGTCTGCAAACGTTGCCTTTTCTGCAATTACATTTTGATCGAAAATTGTTACATCGGCGAAGAATCCTTCTTTTAAAACACCCCTATCTTTAAATCCAATCTTTTGGGCTGGCAACCCGGTCATTTTATAAATGGCTTCCTCAATAGAAAAAAGGTTTTTTTCATTAACGTATTTCCTTATCACGCTTGAAAATGTACCGTAACATCTTGGATGTGGTCTCCCGAAGTGTAATGCGCCGCTTGTAGAACGGAGTGAACTATCGGAGCCTATCATTACAAAATCCCAGCTCAGAATTTTGTCAAGATTCTCATCTGACATATTAAAGAATAAGACGCCTACCCTGCAATCTTCTGCAATTAACAGGTCGAGCACAAACTCCAAAGGAGATACTTTTAATGTCTTTGCAATTTTGGCTACCGTCTTTCCCTCATAATCTTTTCTTTCGCTATCATGCACGGATGAAATCATTATGCTTTCCCAAAACTTCTGGTCTTTACCTTCATGCGTCATGTCTTTGATAATACGCTCTCTATAAAGAGGGTCCTTTAATCTTTTTTTCTCTTCAATTGCCCCCCCCTCATATACCCAATTGGGTAAAATCACGTCTAAGTCCGTTCCAGACGCGATATAGGGATATCTATCACATGAGATTTTTATACCGTCAGATCTGGCTTCACTTAATAATCTCTCTATCTTTCCTATTTTCTCCCAATTTCTTTCTCCCCATGTCTTGATGTGAGATACTTGAGTATTTACACCGCTCATTCTAGCAATGTTTATGGTTTCGGCTAATGCCGTTTCTATTTTATCTCCTTCGTCTCTCATGTGCGTTGTATATATACCATTATGTTCCTTTACTATTTTACATAACTCAATCAATTCAGAAGTCTTTGCATAACATCCCGGTGGATACACCAACCCACTCGATATGCCAAATGCACCTGCCTCCATTGCATCTCGCAATTCCTTTTCCATACTAACAAGCTCGTTTTTATCCGGTTCACGATCTTCATATCCCAATATACAGGCCCGTATATTACCATGGCCAACCAGAAACCCTCTGTTTATAGAACTTGGCACTTCGTCAGTCCGCTTAAAAAAATCCTTAGCAGTTTGCCAATTTATATCCAACCCAAACTTGCTAAGACCTTTTCTCCTGTTCTCAAGTAATTGCCCTCTCAATGGAAAGGCGGATGTGCCACAATTCCCACAAATCTCCGTAGTAACACCATCATAAATTTTGCTCTCACTCTTTGGACTAACCAGCCAAAAAAAATCGCTATGTGAATGAATATCAATAAATCCCGGCGTGACGATACACCCTGATGCATCAATAATATTACAATCCAAGGGGAGAGTAATATTGCCCATGTAGACGATCCTGTCACCCTGAATCCCGATATCTAAGACCCTTTTAGCCTTACCCGCCCCATCAACTACAACGCCATTTTTTATTATAAGGTCAAAATTACGACTCATTAAATAGAACCCTAAGAAACAAAAATTGTATTTATCCGCAAGTTACTTAATTATATGTTTTATGTTTAATTGAAATGTTTTCAAATGCTGGGTGAGGTGAAATTACTTCTAAGAAATGCTTTCTTATTATGCTAAGGTTTTTATCTATCGCTGAGTTGTGATGGTTCTGCTGTGCCTAGAAAAGAATCAACATCCTTATGTAATGCTCCCATATCCTTCTTTAATGCACGGTTATGATCAGCATTATGGCTTCTATTGAATGTATAGCACCCGGAAATAAATGCCATAATCATCAAGAAAACAATACATTTTTTAATGAGTTTAACCATTTTTAATATTTCTTAATACGTTATATGTATAATTAAGGAGCTCAACTTTCTTCTCTCCTTCTCCTTGACGAAGAAATTTTCATGCTCCTTCTATATTTAGTCACGGTTCTTCGCGCTATATCGACACCCATTTCTCCTAATTTTGCAGCAATTTCCTCATCACTTAAAGGGCTTGACTTATCTTCATTCGATACTACTTTGGATAGTTTTTGTCTTATTGCCTCCCATGATTCCATTGTGCCATCAACATTCCTGAAACCTCCTGTAAAGAAAAATTTCATATCAAAAATACCCTGAGGTGTCTGTATATATTTGTGTGCTATAGCACGACTCACGGTTGATACATGGATCCCAACAATATCTGCGATATCTTGCATCTTTAAAGTTTGAAGATGCAGTATTCCCTCATCCAAAAATTTCTTCTGCATCTCTACTAACTTGACTGCTACTTTATACAACGTACCTTTTCTTTGTTCGATAGCATCTATAAGCCATCTAGCAGATTCCATTTTCTTACGAATATAACGCTTAGTTTGTAAATCATAACTTTTCCCGTTTAGCACATCTTTATAAAAATTGCTTATATAAATACGTGGCAAATTTTTGTCTCCAACAAGTGACACCTCATATTTTCCATCTATACAATCTACTCTGATTTCCGGCATTATATAAGGAACCTGTTCATTGCTGAAAAGGAAACCTGGTTTAGGATTTAGTGTTTTTATGAAGTCTATTACCTTTTTAACTATTTCCACGTTACATCCTGACTTTTTTGCTATAAGTTTATATTTTTTCGTTTCAACATCTTCTAAATAATTTAAAATTAATTCCCTCGCAATATGATAATTGGGATCTCGCTTATCTAATTGCAAGAGCAAACATTCCTTCAAGTTCCTTGCCCCCACGCCAAGTGGCTCCATACTTTGCACAATTTTCAAGGCTTCAATTGCTTTTTCCATACTTACAGGTTCTTCCAGCGATTCTAGCATTTCGTCTAGAGTATACGCCAGATACCCGCTATCATTAATGTTAAAAATTATATTTTCACATATTTCCAAAAGCGAGTCATCTAGCTCCATAATTGATAACTGCCCGAGAAGATAATCCTGGAGCGACATTGATTTTGCAGCCGTATTCTCTAAGGCCTCCTGTTTCTGATCTCTTTCATCTGCAGCGCTACTCCTCCTTGTGGTTGTTTGTGAAAAATAGTCCCTCCACTCATCTGCCATTTCCCTAAGCTTTTTAAACTCGTCGTCCTGCGGTTCTTCTTTGTTTTCAGTGTTTTCCGCCCCTTCATCTTGTGTCGTATCCTTTCCGTCTCTCTCAGGCTGGACCAGTTCCTCCAGTACAGGATTATCCGTTAGCTCTTGTTGTACATGTTCTATTAAGGCCATTATCGGGAGCTGAAGTATCTCTATAGATTGGATCACCTGAGGTGCCAATTTCATCTGCTGCTGAAGTTGTGGTGATAACGTTGTCTGTATTTTCATATTATTTACACTATTATTTTTTGAAAAAGCACAATTAGTTCTTTTGCATCAATTTTCTACCGTTAATTGCATCAGCAATAACTGCGGAACTCACATACTCTAAATAACTCCCTGACGGCATACCTCTTGCAGGTTGTGTAACCTTGACTCCTAAGGGTTTTAAACGTTCAAGTATACACAATGCAGTAACATCTCCTTCCAAATTAGGATTAGTAGCAATAATTACTTCCTGAATATCGCCACCCTCAACTCTTTTTACCAGCTTATCTATATTGATGTCCTCAGGATTAACGTTCTCCAAAGGATTTACATGGCCAAACAAAACATGATATAGCCCATCATAAAATCCCGTTCTGTCAATCTTGAAGAGGTCTACTGGTTGTTCAACCACGCATACCTTTTTATGGTCTCGACTTTGGTCACTACAAATATGGCACGGATCCGTCTCCCCTATATTGCAACAGATAGAACAATAATTGACGTTTTTCTTTACATCCCGTATTGCCATAACTAATTGCATTGCTTCATCGTGAGGTAGTCGAATAATATAGTGCGCTAACCTTTCCGCACTTTTTTGCCCTATACCAGGCATTTTGCCCAGCTCTTCTATAAGTTTTATCATGGAGCGAGGATAAGACTTCATCTTTCCCAACCTCTATTGAAACAAATTTGATAACCCGGGAACGTTCAACCCGCCTGTTAATTTACCCATTTCCTCTTGATACATTTCTTGAGACTTTTTCATCGCTTGAGATACGGCTGCCAAGACGAGATCTTCTAACATCTGCACATCATCAGGATTGACAACCTCCGGATCAATCTTTATCGATAAAAGCTCTTGTTTTCCATTTACATGCACAGTTACCATTCCCCCGCCGGAACTTGCTTCTACAACACGTTCCTTGAGATCCTCCTGGATTTCTTCAGCTTTCTTTTGCATTTTGACAGCCTGCTTTTGCATCTGCTTCATCATGTCGCCCATATTCCCAAATCCCTTCATCCTTCTGCTCCCTTTATATTGACAATTGAACCATCAAATATTTCCTTTGTTCTTTTTACTATAGGGTCATTTATTACGTCATTTTCTATTCTTTCACCCTTATTCTTTGTTACTATTTTTCGCCTCATATCTTTACCCATTATATTACGACCATTCTTCGATATTGTCAACCTTACATGAATCTTCCTTCCTGTTACTCTTTCTATACATTCCTCAATTATCCGCTTTTCCCCAGATTTTTCAAGCCTTTCTTTATGGATCAGGTAATTTCCGGGAAACTCCAACAATACTTCATTATCGGCAAAATTTAAAACCTCTGCACCCTTCAGTAATACCCAGACAGACCTTTTCTTACCTTGAATCTCTGTCATTATTTTGTCCCAGATATTCAAAATACTGGTATCCTGGTTACCCCTTTCATTTACGTTGATATAACTGTCAGAAGGACTTTCTCTTATCTCTGTATTTCTTATTACGCCAACACTATCATCACAACCTGGCGCTTTTACTTCCCCCCCATTTACATTACCTTCAAACGATCGTTTAATATCCTCTATTCGATTCAAAACTGTGCCTAATGGTTTCAAATCTTCCATAGTAGCTAATTTTATGAATACAACTTCTAGTAAAATTTTCTGCTGTAGTAAATCCTTAGCCTTACCCTTGGCTTCGGAAATTAGCTGAATCATGTACGTCAACGTATCCGGAGAAAGCAGCGAAGCTTGCTTCCGTAGTAAATTAATATCTCTTGATATAGTCTCTATCAATCCACTGCCCTTACTACAGATTGAGACAAGGAGTAAATCATGTATATAAAGAAGTAATTGATCAATAAGCCCGTCTACATCCTTTCCATTCTCTGTAATCTCACGAAAAATATTCACAGCTAATTCTGGATTTTTGTCGATAAAGCTATCAATTAAACTTGCAATTTCCCCTTCGCTAACAACTCCAAGAATGTCATAAATATCTCTTAAAGTTATCTTCTCATTACAAAATGAAGTAAGTTGGTCTAAAATAGATTCGGAATCCCTCAATCCACCCATAGCATATTTTGCAATAATTTGAAGCACACCCTCTCCCACTAAGATATTTTCTGTTTTGCAAATCTGCGCAAGCCTATTACTTATATCTGACACAGATATGTTCTTGAAATCAAACCTCTGACAGCGTGACTGCACAGTATCAGGCACACGGTTTGGTGAAGTGGTGGCAAAAATGAATTTTACATGCCCCGGTGGTTCTTCAAGTGTCTTTAGAATCGCATTGAAGGCCTCCTTAGTTAACATATGCACTTCATCTATAATATAAATCTTATACCTCGAAATGGCAGGGGCATATCCCACATTCTGTCTAATACTCCGTATCTCGTCTATACCACGATTCGATGCTCCATCTATTTCAAGGACATCAATATCATTTCCGTTCCTGATGCTTTCACATGTAGAGCATTTATTGCAAGGTACATCTGTTGGCCCCGTCTGACAATTAAGGGCTTTTGATAATATCCTTGCCATGGATGTCTTTCCAACCCCTCTTGGACCAGCAAATAAATATGCGTGAGCAACACGATTGGTCTGGATCGCTTTTGCCAATGTATTAACTATATGTTCTTGCCCAACAATCTCATTAAAAGATTTTGGTCTATACTTTCTCGATAAAACTATATACGACATATCTATTTTAGTTTAAATTTAGGCCGTGCACTTTTCTTCGATTCTCTTTCCATTGAACTTTCTACGCAGTTAGCTCCAGCTAGGCAACCTCACGGCACATAAGTACAAATGCTTATGGCTGCTTGCTTCCACATCTGACCAGGTTCACATAGACTTATTGCATGAGACCCAGCCTTCAACACCACTTACTTAGAAAGTACCAAAGGGCAGAAGAACCTCCAAAAAGCGATCGATCCTGCATAAGCGGTTTGCAGGTACAAGGAACCGCTAGCTCCCCATCTAGCACGGCCAAAATCTCATAATAAATTCCGCTTCAGATATGTAAATAATATGCGAATTTTTGTAACGTCTTTATCCACCCGTATATTCATGGCGGAGAGGGCGGGAGTCGAACCCGCGAGGCAGGTTTTGCCCACCTACGCGCTTTCCAAGCGCGCTCCTTCGGCCTCTCGGACACCTCTCCAAAAGTTCCCTGACGGAGAGAGAGGGATTCGAACCCCCGGTCCAAACTAAGTTGGACAGCGGTTTTCGAGACCGCCCCGTTCAACCACTCCGGCATCTCTCCAGAAAAAATTGCCTTAAAAGTTCGCCACACTCGTCTTCTAAAATTCCGGATACAACATTCAGCCGATGATTAAAACGAGGATCATTAACTAAATTTATCAAAGACCCACAAGCCCCGCATCCTTCATCCTTTGCTCCGTATACGAGGTTCTTTACCCTGGCCTGAATCAATGCCCCTGCACACATTGCGCACGGTTCCAGGGTTACATAAACAGTAGTATCATTTAATCTCCAATTTTGAAGACATGTAGAGGCCTGCGTAATTGCAATCATTTCGGCATGAGCCGTTGGGTCCAATAACATCTCACGCTGATTATGCGATCTCGCAATAATATTGTTTTCATAAACAATTATGGTACCTACAGGAACCTCATCCCTCTCAAATGCCTTTTTTGCCTCAGTAATTGCCTGTTGCATATAATACTCATGCGAGCGGAATTCAGTTACCATGGATTTCACGATTATGATTCAAACTGCTTAAATACGCGCCCAGCCCGATTTGAACGGGCAACCTCCGGTTTCGTAGACCGTTACTCTATCCAATTGAGCTATGGGCGCATTGGCTAACAGAGACAACAGGCTTAAAATAAAATCCTTCCCGAGAAACCGTGACACGTTATAAAACTTCTAAGACATCTAACTATGGCGAGGCCGACGGGACTCGAACCCGCAACATCCAGATCGACAGTCTGGTACTCTAACCAATTGAGCTACGGCCCCCTTTCTTACCGATTATACAACTCTAAACTGTATTCTATGGCAGCTGTAAATTACCATTTTTCAATATAGTGGGCGATATGATACACGAACCTATGATCTCTTGCTTGTAAGCCCATTTTTAGCTAAATTAGCAGTTTTTCAGTTCGGTTTCAAGTGTTTTATTCTATGGTGCAGAGCTAAGTCTCATGAAATCTCTGATTCCGCCAAGAAATCTAAAAAGAATGCCTTAATAATGCTGAGAAGGAGGAAATAAACGGGAAAGATTTAAAATTTCCCGTTTATTTCCCGATATTAAATAGGGTGTTGTTTTGTTTTTGTTAATAAACTAAACAAAATAAAACATTTCTAATTTACATCATAACCTTCTTAATAGGAGGCAGCATAGATTTATGGATAAGATGCAAAAAACAGGTATGTAATTAAGTGTTTAACAAGGGGAAGGTTGAACAAACAAAACCTAAATTAATAGTGTCGTTTTTTTGCCTTATTTCTATTTACCTTGATATCCTAGCATGATTGATATGTTCAATGTCGGACCTTTTTCCGTAATTTCCAGCCCATTCACACACCAAAAGGTATAGCTTTTGCGAAACAAAATGGGCGATATAGGACTCGAACCTATGACCTCTTGCTTGTAAGGCAAGCGCTCTAGCCAATTGAGCTAATCGCCCTTTATAAGCACTTAGATAAAGTTTAGCATCACGAATTATTATGTCAATGAATTTTTGAATCCGTATACGACTTAACTTATCCTTGACTTAGTGAATAATCACCTTTATATTATATCTAGGCAGTCTTTAAGACAAGCATGCATTTTGTTAGAAATAAATCCCAAAAATGTGTAAGAAAAGCTACATTAACAAATTATTAATCTTCCCGGTTGCACTCTCAATAGTTATCTTTTTTGCTATATCAAATAGCAACGCACTCAACAAAGATTTTAGTGCAGAAATCAAGCAGGCGGAAAAGTCACATAAATTCCGTTTGGCTGGAGTGGTATGCTCATACTTAGATAGGTTATATGTGGAACCAGACAGAATAAAACCAAAAGAAATGTTAAGAGAATCACTTACCTGGCTTGAAAGGCTTATTCCTGAGGTCCGAGTTGACATAAACGACGAAGCAGAAGAGATAAAGATTTCAGTTGATGAACTTTCTAAAACAATTGATTTTTCTCGAGTACGACGATTGAACGAATTATATAAGACCTTAAACGACGCTTTACATTTTATTAATGATAACAAAAGTGGCAAAACCAAAGCTGAGGATATTGAATATGCGGCAATTAATGGTATGCTTTCACAACTAGACCCACACTCCATAGTCTTCCCACCTAAAGACTATACAGAATTTAAAATCGGAACATCTGGCAAATTTGGCGGACTTGGCATGGTAGTTGGCCTGAGGGACGGAATTCTAACCGTAATTTCTCCAATTGAAGGGACTCCGGCGTACAGAGCTGGTCTTAAATCAGGGGATAAAATTATTGCAATTGACGAAGATTCAACAATTAACATGTCATTACCAGAGGCAGTTGGCAAGCTCAGAGGAGAACCTTCTACCACCGTTATTTTGACAATAGAAAGCGGAAAAGCGAAGGCAACCAAACTGCTTACACTAAAAAGAGAAATCATTGCAATACCGAGTGTTGACTCAAAATTACTTGGAGATAATGTAGGATATATAAAGATAAGGAATTTTCAAGAAGACACTACACAAGCTTTAGAAGAACACCTTTCACAGCTAACGGCAGAAGGCGAGACGTTAAAAGGCCTTATTCTCGACCTTCGGAACAACTCGGGGGGGCTGCTAGACCAAGCGATAACTGTGTCTGATAAATTTCTTTCCTCAGGCATAATCGTGGTAACAGTTGGCCCCATGGGTAAGCGTCAAGAATTACAAAAAGCTAAAAAAAGCTCAAAGGATATCAAGTGCCCTTTAGTTGTAATTATTGATGCTGGAAGTGCATCTGGTGCGGAAATCGTTGCTGGCGCATTAAAAGATAATAATCGGGCCGTCCTTATTGGTGACCTCAGCTTCGGTAAAGGTTCTATACAACAACTAATCGACTTAATGAACGGTGCTGCATTAAAGCTTACCGTAGGAAAGTACTTAACACCAAATTTTACGGATATCCAATCGGTAGGTATTACTCCTGACGTCATGCTCGTCCAAACACATGTGAAAGAAGATGCAATCATCATGTTTAACGAAGACTTCTATAGCAGGGAAAAGGACCTGAGGAAGCATCTAGATGAAAATTCAAAAACCGAGCCGCCTTTTGGAAAGGTTAAATATCTTACAATAGCTAATAAAAAAACAAAAGAGGAACAGGATGAAGAATATTATAAGTTGCCAGATCTGACGGAAGATATACATATCCAATTTGCCAAAAAAATTATCAATGCTACAATGGATGGTAAAAAAGATGAGATACTAGAACAATTAGAACCAACAATTGAAGATTTCAAGAAAAGTGAAGAGGAGAAGATTTCATCAGCATTAAACTCACTGGGCATAGATTGGTCAATCGGTAAAACAATCACACCCGCAGCAGCGGCGGCCTCTCTTTTTCTTACTCCATCCAATGGAAATGTCAAAGCAGGAGAAGAGATAACAATAGAAATTAGCGTTACCAATAGTAGTGAAGGTACTCTATACCAGTTAAACGGCATAACAGAATCTAAGAACCCCCTCCTTGACAAACATGAGTTTATTCTGGGCAAGATAGAGAAAGGCATGACAAAAACCTATGCTAAAACAATCAAAATCCCTGAAAACACTCTAAGTAGAAAAGACGAATTCACCGTTAAATTTTCTGAACTAAATGGATATGCCCCTACAGAAATAAAAGGCACAATATCAATTGATGCATTACCCAGGCCGATGTTTGCATATTCATATCAAATAATTGATGAAGGCGAGGGCCTGAAAGGAAATGGCGATGGAATAATACAAAAAGGGGAACTCGTAGACCTGGTTCTCTTTATTAAGAACATAGGCCGGGGTGTCTCAGAAAAGAATATCTTCGCTCTGCGAAATCTAAGCGATAAGGACGTCTTTATAAAAAGAGGTAAGTTAGAACTAGGCAAATTACTTCCAGGTGAATCAAAATCTGTTAAATTGAAACTATCAGCAGGGGATACTCTAAATACCGACAATTTTTCTATAGATGTAACTATTGCAGATACTACTTTTGGAACTCGCATTTCCGATAAAATGACATTTTATGTAGATCAAAATAATGCTACCAATGTAACACAACCAACTAAAAGAAGTCTAAAAGTGACAAGTAATTATGTGCCTGTATACAACGGGAAATCTTTCTCCACTCCCATCATCGCCCACGCGAGTAAGGGAACAATCCTTGCTGCTGACAAAGAAGCACAAACATGGTTTCGTATAAAAATGCCCGAAGAGAGGTTTGGGTGGATATCTTCTGAAAATGTGGAAGCTAATGCCCTCGGAGATCTTAAGACTCGAAAGTTCCCAGACCCTTTTCTACAAAAGGTTCCCCCATTAATAGAACTCGATATACAAAAATCTTATGACACATTAGGCGCGGAACATCTACCACTCTCTGGTATAGTTAAAGACGATGGCAAAGTAAAGTACGTTTATATTTTAGTAAATGATGATAAAGTATTTTACAAATCTACTAACGGAGGGCCCGGGGCAGAAGCATCTAAAATTTCCTTTAGCAATGATATCCCCCTTAAAGAAGGTCCGAATGTTATCTCCATAATCGCCAGGGACGACCAGGATTTACTATCAAGCAAATCATTCATTATTACAAGAAAACCTTCATTTGCTAAAAACGTTAATAATAAATCAAATTAAGCTCTCTTGGTTACAACTACTTTTCGACATACACACTCCTACTCTGATATCCCGACCACGAATCTCTAATAAATTTGACGGCACCAGCATCAAATCATCAACTCACGAGTATAATATCAAGTTGTAAACCCCGTTGAAATTCCGCACGGGGTTTAATGCGCCATGCAAAAAGGCGGAAGCTAGCTAATTTTATCATCCCCGTGCGGAAGCATGGGGCATTCTTACGTGGTAAAGGTTCTAAGCCTAAAAACACTTATTTGGTTTTATATGGTTTACACCTAAAATACTCGCTAAGTACTTTTGCTACCTCGGGACGGGTAAAAATAGGTGGAGGGGAATTGCCTTTTTTAAGCATGTTGCGAACCTCTGTCCCACTTAATGAAACATGATTTGAAGAATCATGCGGACACGTTTTATATGATGCCATGCCAAGGCAACGGTTGCAGTAAAAGGTATAATCAAAGAATAATGGTGTAATGCCAATTTCCAAAGATTCAAACTCATCAAAAATGTAATGTGCATCAAAACTGCCATAATAACTCCCCACACCAGCATGATCCCTGCCAACAATAAAATGTGTACATCCATAGTTTTTCCTCAAGATAGCATGAAAGATAGCTTCTCTTGGGCCCGCATATCTCATAGCTGCGGGAAATACTGCAAATGCAACTCTATCTCTAGGATAATATTTCTCTAGTAACACTTCATAGCTTCTTATGCGTACATCAGCAGGAATATCATCTCCCTTAGTCTCGCCCACGAGCGGATGTAAAAGTATGGCATCTACAATCTCCATAGCACACTTCTGAATGTATTCATGAGCTCGGTGCACAGGGTTTCTGGTCTGAAATCCAACTACCCTCTTCCACCCTTTCTTTGTAAACAAACGTCTTGTCTCGGCGGGATCAAGCCTGTAGTTATCAAAATCCTTATGTTTTGGTCGATTAATTACGCTGATCCTTCCTCCCAAAAGGACATCCCCCATTTTATAAACATAATCTACGCCAGGGTGCATCTTCGTATCTACTCCATAGACCTCAAGGGCCTCTTTATTCTTGTCATGATGAAATTTTTCCTCCAGATGCAAAACAGCAACTAAATTATCATCAGAATCCGCAAGTACAACATCTTCCCCCTCCTTAAGATCCTTCGCTTCATCTTTAGTAGCAGAAAGCGTTACAGGAATAGTCCACGGAAGGCCATTGGCCAGTCTCATTACGTCAATGACATTCCCATAATCCTCTTTGCACATAAAACCAGTTAAAGGACTCATCGCACCAGTAGCAATCAACTCCAAATCCGCAATCTCCCTGTAATTAATCCTTACTTTTTTCATGCAACTGTTCATCGCCTTTCCCCGAAGTTCGTCCCTCTCTTCACCTACCAGTATCCTGTTGACAAGTTTACCACCATGTGGTTCAATATTTTTTACCATCGTTATTCTCCTTTCTCAATCGTTGCAGGAATTACAAACTCTTCCTTCACATTATTTCCTTTCATTACTTCCCAGATTGTATGTTGCTTTTTACACCTAACTTTCATAGAAGTGCTACTTTTAATTATTTGTGATGGTAGCTTCAAGTCTATAGCCTGAACCGGGCATACCTTTACACATGCCCCACACGTCCAACAATCTGCCTGAGAACAGATTTCCGCCTTGTGAAGTTTATTACGGTATAGTAGATCACCTGGGCAAATCCTCTCACAAAGAGCCTCTTTAAGCTTGCCGCATCCATTACAGACGTTGATATCTATAAAGATACTCATTTTTTTATTGCACCGGCCTTTCAATAAATGTCAACTGTCCGTCCGTGGGGTTATAAACAGAATTAACAAACTTAAGCCAGTTTGCGTCATCTCTCTCGGGAAAATCGACACGAGATTGATAACATGGCCAGCGTGTTTCTTTCCTATAGATCAGATGTTCAATTAAGACTTTTGCAACGTCAAACCTGTCTATTAATTCCAGGCATGAAACAAGTTCGTGCCTATTCCTTGCACTGAGAAATTCCAATTTTCCTTCGAGTTCCCTAATTTTTTTTCTGGCAATAATTAATTTAGATTCTAACAATTCGTAATTTGCAGTTGCTCCACCAGCATACTTATCCATTACATTATGAAAAGTTTCTTCTAATTCTGCAGGAGATATTCCATTCTTATCATTCATGAAAGATGAAATTCTTTCTTTTTCTTTACCCATCTCTTTACTGTTAACACGCTGTAATTCAATTCCCTTAACCTCCTCGATAGCTGCTCTTGCTGCTATTTTTGCTTCAACCCAAGCGCCGCTAACATATTTTTTGGGAGCACCGCCTGCTATATCACCAGCGGCAAACAAACCATTTATTGTCGTTCTCCTTTCGACATCAATCCAATAACCAGCCTGACTATGCCCCCCAATTACAACTGGCTCCATACCACTGATTTCCACAGGCCTTTGCCTCGGACTATGCCCATTGCTTGCCCATAAAAGAACAATAGCCGGATTCATGTTCAAATATGCTTCCTTAAGTTTTTTCTCTTCTTCGACACTCAAGCATCTTGTATCTAAGTAGCAAGGGCCTCTACCAGCAATGTTTTCCTGCAAAGTTGCCCATAAGCGATAAAGAGATAAACATTTCCTGCCCCCGAGGTGTTTATATCGTTTTTCTAAATACTCCTCACCATGAGCATTTCTTTGTCTTATATTAGAACCCTGTCCTATTGTGCCTGTTGGAGCGTTAACATCTTTTACTCTTAAGGGAATAAATCGATTTTCAAAACTTGTCATCTCTGCGCCAATACGAATGCCCATTGCGTAACCTGTGCCCACGTTCCATGGGCAGTACCAAGTCGTATTACGCGCATCACCCTTATTTATTGGCTTATAAAGTCTTGACGCACCGCCAGTTGTTACTATTACAACCCTAGCGTTAATAACGTAAAACTTACCATCTCGAACACCAAATCCGTAAGCACCCCTTACTCGCTTACCGTCAAAGATAAAATTCGTCGCTACCACTCTATTTAGGACCTTTGCATTTGCACGATACACTGCTGCTGCAAGAATTGGTTTTAGTCTCTCGCCATAAATCCTTATGCTTCTCTTTCCCCTGTTACGATAATTACCGTTCTGATCTTTTTCTATAGGAAGGCCTAATTCTTCAACCTGTTTAACAGATTCTTTAAGACCTTTTGCAATCGAATATACCAAGTCCTCCCTAATTATGCCTAAAAATTCATCCTTTACGTATCTAACATACGTCTCAGGGGTCTCGCCATGAGTTAGATAGGCGTTTATTGCATTAAGTCCCATTGCAAGACAGCCGCTTCTTTCGATGTGTGCTTTTTCCATAACAACACATTCAATACTTGGATCAAGTTTCTTAACCTCAATCGCTGCCATACATCCTGCCGCACCGCCTCCAATAATCAAAATATCAGTGTCCAACTGTACTGTAGAAATATCTGTCATAGTTCAAATTCGGGCACTTTCGTACCCTTCCAGTCTCAATAGTATCATCACATTATTCCATACTATTCGTCTATAATCCTAATTTCACACTTTACCTTTTCTTTTAGTTCTGCCACTGCCGAACCAAAAATAAACCTTGATAAACCGGACCTTTTTCTTCTTGTCACCATAATTAAGTTAACTTTTTCTGCTTCAATAACTGCTAAAGTCTCATCCACAAACTTACCTTTCCGAACGATAGATTTATAATGTACCCCTTTATTTTTTGCCATTTCCTCGATCTCTGAAATCTTGTCTTTCCCCTGTATCGAATATTCATCCAATACTGCATTAAAGAGATTCTCAGTGGGTTTTCCACCTATCCATCCTTCTTCTGTCAATTTATCCAGGATTTTTTGTGGCACCTCGTAATCAACAACAAAAAGTATGATTAGCTTGGCGTTTTCTTTACATGCAATTTCAACAGCTTCCTTGACGCATTTATTTGATTTTCTTGTAGTCGAAAGTATTAAAAGAATTTTATCCATTATTTTTGAAATTTAAATCACATCTTAAGACCTAAGAGAGGCCAGTAAAAATAGGCAAAAATATTGAAGATCGCCCATGCAGTAATTTTCAGTATCATCCCACCTTTTAACGCATCACTTGGCTTAATGAAACCCGATGAATACGCAATGGCGACTGCTGGAGTGCCCATGGGTAAAATGAAAGCCAATCCCGATGGAACGGTTACGGCTAATGTAGTAATTATGGGACTTATTGAAAAATCTATCGCAAGCCCTATAGTTATTGGCATCAAGAGTGCAACTACTGCCGTGTTGCTTATGGCTTCGGTCAAAAAAATTGCAACAAGTGATATTATCATGATTAAGATAAATGGTGATTGAATTGATCCCAAAAGGGTTATATCTACCAACCACCGGGTTGCACCTGTCTTGCCCAAAGCAAAACCAAGACATATTGCACCTCCGTACATAAGTATTAGCCCCCAGTTTACATCTTCTTCCACTTCCTTCCATCGCAACAATTTAAAAACAAAGGCAATAACAACAGCGGCCAATGCAATATTAGCTAAACCAAATCTCTCCCCGAAACAAATCCATGAGAATATTGTCCCAACCATTAGAATCCCGATAGACCATTCTTCCCGTTTCATTCTCCCTATGCATGCGGTTCTATTAATTAAGAATACTCGTGCCCTTTTTACATCTTTTATTTCTATAGGAAAGAGTAAAATTAACAACCAATACGTAATGACTAGCATTACTACAACCGTTGGTAAAGTTGCCAGGGCCCATTTGATAAAGTCGATAGATTCACCCGCAGCATCCCGAAGTATACCAACTGCCAAAGGTGCCCTCGCCCCACCCAGGAACGTAGCTATTCCCCCAATAACACATCCCCACGCCATCGCCAAAAACAATGCCTTACCATAATTGCTCTCTGTGGGTTTCAGTTCTAAGCTTTCAACAATCGCCACAATTATAGGAAACATCATGGCGGCAACAGCATGTTCTGACATCCAAAATGAAAAAAATGCCGCCAATGTAATAACACCCAGAAGCAATATCTTTGGTGAATGACCAAACCATTTCAAGAACATCAAGGCCATTCGATTACTCAAGCCTGTCCTCGTAACCGAAGAGGCTAAAATGAAAGCTCCCAGAATAAAAAAAACAGCCTGATTACCAAAGAGGGAATAAGTTTTGTCTGCTGGCAAAACCCCCATTAAGGGAAAAAGTATAATAGCAAGAAGACTTGTTATCATCAATGGTATTACGTGGCTAATCCAGAAAATAACACAGAGTGTAAATATAGCTAATGCCTTCTTACCATCATCCGTAAGCCCATGAGGAGTGGGCAGATAGATTATTAAGCCAAACAAAAATATAGCAAGAAATACAATTACATATCTATAGCTCTTTGTTAGATAAAACGAATCCAATTTTCCTCCCTGTGAACTTAATTACATTACTTTGTTTACAACTTAGTCAACAAAGCGGAAAAATTATATATAATACATTGCTCCCTCTTTTTGCGTCCCTTCTTGTGTAATTAGATCCTTAATTGTTGTATTTTCAATACTTGCTAACATCGCATCATACATCTTTTGCCATAAATCCTTCAATACGCACGAACCTTCAACTGAACAACTTGCAGATATGGACGATATCCTCTCATTTACGCAGTCAATTGGCGCCAAAGACCCCTCAAACATCTCTATTACCTCTCTAACGCTTATTTTGCTTGGGTCTTTGGCAAGACAATGCCCTCCTTTTGCCCCTCTAACACTAACTATCACCCCACCGTTTCTGAGGGTTAATAATATACGTTCAATAAATGACTCAGGAATGCCTCTGGTACTTGCAATGTCCCTACTTAAAACAAATCCCTTCCCGTACCGCTGTCCCAATTCTAAAAGCGCCAGTATTGCGTACTCCGTCTTGCTAGATAACTTCATACTAATGTTCCCTTCTTAATGTCTTTGAAATTCTATAACCTTCTCAATTATAAATGATTATGACTTAATTGTTGTATCGATTTTGATTGTACAAAGAGAGGAAAACATTCTTGACTATCTTTGCAACAAAGTCGAATTATATACCATAAAAAAATTTTGTCAACAAATTTTTCTCCAGTCTATGTTTACCATACCATTAGCTCCCCAACAATTTCTTCCACAAGGTCTTTAATTGTCACAATACCAATTGCCTTATTATCTCTATTAACAACTATTGCCATCCTTTGCTTTGCCTTCTGCATCCTTATTAAGGCATCATCTGTAGCGGTTTCCGCTTTTATGTATTCGGTATCCCTTAGGAAATCGCTTACTTTTGACTTTTCTGTACTGGTACTCAAGTAATCAAATAAGTTAATCACACCCATAATATCACTTCTAGAATCTTTGAAAACGGGAATTCTAGAGAACCTCACCCTTTTTGCTAAGGCCTTTATTTGATCGGCACTTATATCATATGATACTAGCGTTGCTTTTTTTAATGGTATCATAATGTTCTTTACTGGAATACTTCCAAGCTCCATGATATTCCTTGCCATCATATCCTGATAGCCGGAAATGACTCCCTCTTCTACGCCCTCCCTGATAAAAAACCCTAGTCTGTACGGAGTAAAAACAAGTGCCCTTCTATGCGTATCTTTAAAAAACATCTGGGGTATTTTATTAACTCCCCTCAAAATATATACTAATGGATAAAAAAGCTGTGAAAAGAACTTAACACTTGGCGATGCTGAGTAAAGAAATGTGTCTGCCTTTCTTTGGCAAATGTTCTTTGGCATGATTTCTGCGAAAACCAGTATGATTGGCGCTAATATTGCCGTTGCAATCAGTTCTGAATGTGCTTGAGATAGAGAGCTTGATACGATGTCAGTAAAAGTTGCGGAAGCCAGAAAATTCACAATATTATTACCGATCAATATTGTGCATATCAACGCCTGCGGGTTGTCTAATAGCCGTCTTACAATCTTCGCCCTTCGCATTCCTCTCTCCACCCTATACTGTAATCTGACACGATTAATACAGTAAACCGCTATCTCGATCCCAGAGAAATACGAAGAAAGTAAAATAAATATGATTAATAAGTAAATTTTAGGCATCTTTGTGCTCGTCGGACTCTTCTTCTACTATGACTTTTTGTGATATCGATTTAACACGCCTTTTCCTGACGCCTTCGACCCTAAAGACAAACGCTTTATATTTTACTGAATCACCTTTCTTCGGAATGTGTTCGAGTAAAGAGACGACAAGTCCTCCCACAGTATCGACATCCATTGGTTCTACTTCCACACCGAAGTAATCAGACCAGTCACGGATACTCAAGTCGCCTGATATCAAGTATTTGTTTTCTTCCACCTTCTTTATAGTTTCCCTGGGTTTTTCGTGTTCATCCTGAATTTCCCCAACAATCTCTTCTATAATATCTTCAAGAGTAATTAATCCTGCTGTGCCACCATATTCATCTACAACAATCGCCAATTGGCTCCCTTCGCGTCTGAACTGCCGCAATAAACCTTCAACACCTTTCAACTCAGGGACAAAATGAACAGGTTTTATAATATCTCTTAATCGAACCTCAGGGTTGAGAAAAACATCCTTAGCATGAATTATACCTATAATATTATCTGTTGTACCTTCATAGACTGGGAATTTAGTACGTTTCGTTTTGCGTGCAAGCTCCAGAAATTCCTCTACTGTGCCATCGATATCATATAAATTCATATCTACCCTCGGAAGCATTATCTCTTTTACCAGCACGCTCTTAAAATCTAATACTCCGTGTATCATCGAGCGTTCCGCGCGGTCTACGATCCCTTCTTTTTCGCTAAACTCTACAAGCATCTTCAACTCGTCAATAGTTACACATTTCTCCCCAACTCCCCCTCCGCCAAAAGCGCGGTTCAATCCATTAACAATAACACCTAATGGTAAACGAAAAGGTAGAAATAGCCTGTCAAAAATGTAAAGGGGTAATGCCGCCAATCTTGAATATTGGTCGGGAATTCTCACTGCTATATTCTTAGGAATCACCTCGCCCATGATAATAATTGCAAGTAAACTGATGACACACACGGTTCCTGCTTTCCAGACGCCACCGTAAGAACTAGAGACAACAACACTTTGAATAACACCATAGGAAATACAATAAAAACCAATGTTCGCCAACATGTTTCCAAGCAGGATTGTTATTAACAGGTTTTTTGGTGATTTCAGCAGTGATTTGACCAATCTTTCAGCCCTTCTGCTGCTTTTCTCGAAGCCCTTAACTTCTTCTCTTGTTAGTGAAAAAAAAGCGGTCTCAGAAGCAGAAAAAAAGGCAGAAAAACACAACAGGAGGAGCATAAAGAGGGCTTGTGGTAGGTAATCTAGTAGTAAAAATAGATTGTCTTCTTCCAAAAATATCACCCGGTACGGGAAATGAATGGCGTTATTTAATTTATATATTTAAGAAACACGGCTGTTTATAAAAGTAAAAAAAGCACTCGTAAATAACGCCTATATATAACAAAATTATAACCGTTAACTTATAAATTTGTCAAATACAAAACGGAGTGACCAATCAAATTGTTTGACATTGTCTGGTCATTTTAATAGATTATGAACTTTAAATACACTTTACGTTTATACATCAGAGGAAAGGCCCCCCGGTATGATAGTATCACAATTAGTAAACAATCTTAAACCTTCTGCAACACTATCCATAAACGGCAAGGTAAAACAGCTACGTTCAAATGGTATAGACGTTATCGGTTTCAGTGCAGGAGAGCCAGACTTTGATACGCCTGATTACATAAAGCTTGCGGCAATAAAATCTTTAAAAAGTGGCTTTACAAAATATACACCTACATCGGGTATTATAGAACTGAAAGAGGCAATATGTGAAAAATTACGGAGAGAAAACGGTCTAAGCTACAAACCTCACCAAATAATGGCTTCCTGTGGCGCCAAGCAGGCCATATACAACTGTATCCTTACTTTGTGTAATGAGGAGGATGAAGTCTTAGTTCCGTCACCTTATTGGGTAAGCTACCCAGAACAAGTTACTCTGGCAAGGGCTAATCCGGTATTTATTAAGACTACAGATGAAAACAATTTTAAAATCACTAAAAATGATTTAGAAACTCACATAACAGATAAAACGAAATTACTTATAATAAATAGTCCCTCTAATCCCACCGGAACTACATATACAAAAGAAGAGCTTTATGAAATATGTGATTTTGCAATTAAGGCAGGATTATATATTTTATCAGATGAGATATACGAGAAGATATTATACGATGGAACAAAACACGTTAGCCCGGCTTCTTTTGGAAAAGAATTCATGGATAAGGTTATAACGGTAAATGGTTTCTCAAAGGCGTTCTCGATGACAGGCTGGAGAATAGGTTATGCTGCAGGACCTATAGACATAATAAAAGCCGCTACGATGTTACAGGACCATACAACTTCCGGCCCAAACGCTTTTACTCAGAAAGCAGCAGTAACAGCACTTAATGAACAAAATAATGCAACTGCTGACATGGTAATAGAATTTGATAAGAGAAGAAAGTATATAGTAGAGAGGCTTAACAACATGGACGGAATAAGCTGCATGCTGCCAAAAGGGGCCTTCTACGTATTTCCGAACGTATCAGGTCTTTTTGGGCGAAACATTGCTGGCCAGAGGGCCACTGACTCTATCGAGTTGGTAGCCCTGATACTGGACAAGGCCAAGGTGGCTTTTGTGCCTGGAGAATGCTTCGGTTCCAAATCCCACGTCAGAATATCATATGCTACGTCCATGGAAAATATCAAGGAGGGTATGAACCGGCTGGAAAATCTTTTATCGGCAGGTATTACACACAAAGGTTAGGACAATACTACTTCTTTAGGATTTCTACCTTCCATTCCTCTGGCCCGGTTAGTATATATTCCCATTCCATTTGGCCCGCACGTTCTGCGTCTAGCTGGTACTTTAGAGGCTTAGGATCATGATCATTTATTAGTACCATCTTTTCTCCCGCTTTAAGAGAATCGAAAGTATCAAAAATCTTTGGATGTCTCTCGCGTGGCGGAATATCTCGTACATCCAGTGTAATAACTTTGCCTTCACTCATCTGCTTTATCCTTTCATCAATATAAATAACGTTTATAATATTCTTTTAGAATATTTATCCTAACTTTCTAATATAGGATAGGAGCGATTATCCTTTAGGTATGGCGGTCACCAAGGCGGTTAATTTCGTTTTCGCCTTGAGCGTACGAGGTTCATTACTTTCAAACAAGACAAAGGTTCCTTCTTCTACATCATGCTCGCCTTCATCAGTAACAACAGACCCGCTCCCTGAATTAACCACGACTATGACTTTTTGATCTTTGGTATCTTGTAATGCCGACTGCCCTTCCTCCATACAAAGGAAGTTAACACAAGCTTTTTGAGAATCGTATAAGTTTGTTGATACTGTATTTTCTACAGAAAATTTCACAATGTCTTCTAATTTAAATTCTCCCATTCCGACCTCTCAACTAACGTGAACAGCTACCGCAACTAACCTTTCCACTCCCTTGATACCTCTTTTTGCTCCCTCGGGAGCTATTACTACTTTACCCTTTGACAAACTTATCTCTTCGTCATCTAAATACATAATCCCCTTTCCCTCTAACACATAAAAAATTCCGGTGCCACTAGGGTGTGCGGGGATTTCCTGGCCTGGTTCTAAACATATCAACGGGGCCTTCGCGTTTGGTGAGGCGCACAATATTTGCGGACGAAATTGTTCGTTAAACTGAATCCTTTCCCGTAATTTTATTAGATTCAAAACACTGCCCCTTCTAGCAAATTTTACTAATTCCCTAATATAAAAAAGCTTTAGGCTTCAAGCCTGTTAAGAGCCCTTTGAATCAATTTCCTTTTGAGCTGCTTCAATCAATTCGCTGACAAATTTATCTACATCCGTATTATGCATCATGCATGCCAGATTTATATCCTCTGTGCCAAAGGCAGGACAATCGAAGCAGCTTTTACCAAAGTGCTTTGAAAATACCTCTTTTGTCGCTGGATAATTTTTGGTAACCTCGCCCGTTGTCATTTTCTTTGTAATAGCCGCCTTTTCAGTTTCCGTAGTTTCGCTCTGGATGTCTTTTTGTTCTTGCATTATGGCCCCTCTCTACATATTGTCTCAAAATGTTATCGTAAATTCTAACGTACTAAATTAAAAACCATTTTATACCATTTATAGACTAAAGAGTCAATGCTTTTCGATTGGAGCTGTTCTTCCCCTTATTGCCTGTCACTTGTATAATTCTACGACTAGTAACCGTCCATTCCATCTCATTGTCGGCCCACACGCGTTTCTCGCCATCAATCTCCCTTAAAAGTATTTAGTTCCTTCTTGATATTTGGAAAGGTTATATGTATAATTTCCCCTTCCGTATTTAAAAATGCCTCTTACCATTGTTTATAACAACCGTGGCGCGAAAAACTGCTAAAAATTCCATACTTGATAGGGTAAAGAAGGATAACGTCAAGTTCATAGAGCTGCAATTCACAGACATCAATGGTAACATTAAATCCGTAACAATTCCTATACACAAGCTTCGGGAATCCTTAGACAAAGGCATATGGTTTGATGGCTCCTCAATAGAGGGATTTACCAGGATTTCCGAAAGTGACATGTTTCTAAAACCTGAACCTGAAACGTATGCCATTCTACCGTGGGAGCCTGAAGAGAGACGAACAGCGAGATTTATATGTGATGTTTTTATGCCAGATGGCAAACCCTTCGATGGGGACCCAAGATTTATACTCAAAAGGGCATGCAACGAGGCGAAGGCAATGGGATTTGAATACAATGTGGGCCCAGAACTGGAGTTTTTTCTTTTCAGAACAAAAGAAAACCATAGCGTCGAGCCTACACCCCATGACGTGGGCGGATACTTCGATTTCTCACCAAGAGATCTAGCCGGATATGTCAGAAATGATATAATAACGTCTTTGGAAAGTATGGGCCTTAAGATCGAAATGAGTCACCACGAGGTCGCGCCGGGGCAACACGAAGTTGACTTTCTGTACTCAGACGCCCTCACAACGGCAGATAATACTATTACATTCAAGCTTGCCGTTAAGTCTATCGCACATAAACACGGCCTTTATGCCACGTTTATGCCTAAGCCCATTTACGGCATCAACGGCAGTGGTATGCATTGTCATCAAAGCCTTCTCTATATAAGAAACGGTAAAAATGCATTCTACGGCGCAAAAGATAAATACAATCTTAGTGATACCGCAAAATACTTTGTTGCCGGCCAATTGAGGCATATACGAGAAATGATATCTATCCTGGCTCCTACGGTAAATTCCTACAAGAGACTTGTCCCCGGTTACGAGGCGCCGGTGTACATATGCTGGGGGCAGAAAAACAGATCTGCCTTGATTAGGATTCCCAGATATTCAAAGGGGAGAGAGCAATCTACAAGAGCAGAATTAAGGTGTCCAGACCCCAGTGGTAATCCTTATCTGGTCTTTGCCGTGATGCTAGAAGCTGGCCTGGATGGGGTGCGGAACAAGATAAAAACCCCTCCCCCGGTGGAAGAGAATGTATATGAATTTGACCTGGACAGGTTGTCAAGCCTAAAGATTGATGTCCTCCCCGATTCTCTAGGTGGGGCTGTTCAGGAATTGAAAAATAGCAAGTTTATGAAAGCGGTTCTAGGTACCCACGCTTACGAGACGTACATTAATGCTAAAACAATCGAATGGAATGAGTATCGAACGCAGGTTACTGATTGGGAACAAAAGAAATATTTTGAGGTTACGTAAGCCTTTTTAACTATCACCATGAATCGCCCAACTGTTGACAAGAAACAGACTTGGCCGTCCATTCTAGAGAAGATAAAGGCAAAGATTACTTTCGATCAATTTGCCACCTGGTTTACAAACCTGAGACTAATTAAGTTCGATAAACATGAAGTCCTTATCCATGCTCCAAATCTCTTTTGTAAGGAGTGGTTGAGAAATAATTATATGGACATCATATCGTCCGCAATTAATGAAGCGACAAACCTTAATCCTGACGTAAACTTTGTCGTCGAAGGTGAAAAGGAGTCATCAAAATTAGAGTCGCCTGTCTGTCACGCCTCTGTACCGAAAAGCGTTGAAAAGCAAGCTTACGTAAACAAAAATTACACCTTTGAAAACTTCTTGGTTGGTCCTTGCAACCGACTAGCACACGCTGCTGCCATCGCCGTGTGCGAATCGCCAGGAGTAGCTTATAACCCACTATTTATCCACGGCGCTGTCGGACTCGGCAAAACTCATTTACTCCAATCCATATACCTTCAATTGCAACAACGTCCAAGCCAATACAACATCTCCTTCTTGCCATGCGAAACCTTCGTTAACCATTACATATCTACGATAAAGTCTGGCAATTGGGACAATTTTAGAAGTAGATACAGGCAGAGCGACGTGCTCCTGATAGATGACGTTCACTTTCTTGCAAACTCTCAGAGTTCGCGCGAGGAATTTTTTCACACCTTCAACGTCCTTTACAGTCGACAAAAACAAATTGTTTTGTCAAGCGATTGTCCCCCCGAGGAAATACCTACAATAGAAGAGCGTCTTATCTCCAGATTTAGATGGGGGCTAATCGCGAGAATCGATCCACCTAGTTTTGAAACTAGTGTTGCTATAATTCAAAGAAAAGCCGCCCTGCTTAATATAGATATCCCTTACGAAGTCGCCTGCTACTTGGCAGGAAATGTTTCTTCAAACGTAAGAGAGATTGAGAGTTCTATTGCAAATATTAGCAAATATGCCTCTTTAAATAATACCAAGATAGATATGAATCTTGTAAGGCAGGTAGTGCACGATTCGCTAAAAGAAAGAAGAAAATGTATAAGCATTGAGGATATATTAAACACAGTTACCAAACACTTTGGTGTTCAAATTTCACAGCTTCACTCCAAGAGGAAGTTTAAGTCTATTACTTTACCAAGGCAGATTGCAATGTACCTGGCTCGTAGACTTACAAATCTATCACTAGAAGAAATCGGAGGTTACATGGGAGGACGCGATCACACAACCGTCATGCACGCCGATGGAAAAATACAGAAACTGAAGAAAGCAGACCGCAATATGTCCACTATGTTGAGAAAAATCGAAAAAGAATTGGTTAGAAGAAAATAGACCATCTTTCACTTTGAGAAAAATCTAAAAAGTTTCGACCTAATAAATAATGTTTATATTACATGCGCATATCATGTTAACAACTTCTGGAATATTAGAAATAAATGGACTATTGGCAAATACCTTCTCGCAAGTTATAAGCTTTTCTTCGCAAAATCTGACAATCATACACAAATAACTTACTGTCTATTTACCACTGTAGTCCAATTTTACCGCTGTACAAATATTCCGCAATTTCTTCGTTTACAAGGTGTTACAAAACACCTATAATGGATATTACTTATTTTATTTTAAATGTTAATAATACTAAGATAAAGTAAAGTATATGTAACATATAAACCAAACAACCAATATTCAGATTTTCTTACACACAAATATAACAAATAAATGAAAGTAAAGTGTAATAAAGAAGACATCAAAAAAGGATTCCACATCGTAGAAAGTATTGCTTCTGGATCTAATATAAAGCCAATTCTACAAAATGTTAAGATTGTAGCAAAAAACGATACATTAGAATTATCTACAACTGACTTAGAAGTCAGTATAAGTTATGTGGTAGATTCTGTTGAAGTAATAGAACCAGGTGTAGTTGTATGTCCTGAAGTAAAGATAGCATCAATAGTAAAAGAGTGGAGAGAAGACTGTATAGAGATAACTGAAGAAAACAGAATATGCTTAATAACCGGGAAGGGTAGTTATTTCAAGATATTGTGTATGGATCCAGATGAGTTTCCTGTGATACCACGGTTCATAAACGAAGATTACATAGAGATAGACAAAGCAAATTTAACAGAAATGGTAAGGAAAACAGCGTTCATCCTTTCAGGGGAGAAGACAAGGCATGGTTCTAATGGTGTGTTTTTTGATGTAAATAATAATCGAGCAAAAATGGTGGCAAATGATGGGAGACGGCTTGCCGAAATCAAAAGGAAAATAAATAACCCTAATGGCCTGAGGAATAGTTGTATAATCCCAATAAAAGGGATATTACAGGTATTAAGGATGCTATCAGACCATGACGAAACAATAAAGATAAGAATAGAGGAGAGGCGTGTTTTCGTAAGGACAGAGAGATCTACAGTGTGCTCACAACTAATAGAAGGACAGTACCCAGAGTATGAAGAGGTAATACCCACGAAATTGGATAAAAGAGTTACCCTAGACAAGCATACGTTTTCTTCTGCCGTTCGTAGGGGGTCTGTTATGACAACAGATGAATACAAGTTGTTGAGGTTTAAGGTTCTGGAAAATCTACTTGAGTTAAGATGTAGTTCACCGGATGTTGGAGAGGCTAAGGTTGAAGTACAAATAGAGTACTATGGAGAAGAGATGGAGATAGGACTCAACCCTGACTACATTTTGGACTTCCTTAAGGTAGTTGATACTGATAAGGTAGGATTGGAATTGAAGGATCACAGTACGGCGGGGGTGTTTAAAGTAGGGAATGACTACACATACGTAGTAATGCCCATGAGCCTGGAGGGAAGGTAGGAGGGAATGAGAAAAATTTTGCACCGTGGCGGTACGCTGGGGAAGCCTGACAATGTGAAAAAACTAGGTGATCTGGTACGCAAAACCACGGAAGTAGTAAAGGCGAGGAGCAAAGCCAATAGAGGATTAAGTGAAAAATGGGCGGCAATAGCAGGCCAGGATATCTTGGAGCACACAGATGTAAAAGGGATCAACAAAGGCGTACTCTATGTCAAGGTAGATTCAGCTGCATGGCTGCATTACATAACGGCTTTTAAAAAAGAAGGATTATTAAAGACGGTACAGAGTGAATATAGGCAGAGGTATATTTCCAATATAAGGTTTTACATAGGGAATTTATAGAGACAGATATAGAAATTGGATATGGTATTGTGAGCGAAATAGAGAAATATGATGCAAGGTCAATAAAGGTCTTAGGTGGAATAGAGGCGGTTAGGAAAAGACCGGCCATGTACATTGGAGACACAACGCAAAGAGGCCTACACCATCTACTTGAAGAGGTCGTTGGAAATAGTGTTGATGAAGCAATGGGTGGTTTTTGCAATAACATCACAGTAAAGCTAAATCTGGATGGAAGCGCAATGGTACAGGACGATGGGAGAGGTATTCCTGTTGATAAACATGTGGGAATGAACAAGCCGGCCGTTGAGGTGGTAATGACGACTTTACATGCAGGTGGCAAATTTGAGGGTAAAAGTTACAAGGTTTCCGGGGGACTACATGGTGTGGGAGTATCCGTTGTAAATGCACTTAGTGAGTGGCTAGAAGTAGAAGTAAGGAGAAGCGGATCTGTGTACTTCCAGCGTTTTGAACGTGGCCAACGGAAAACGGAACTAGAAGAACGGGGGGCCACAAAAAAGACAGGAACGAGGATCGTTTTCAAGCCCGACAGCTCTATATTTGACGAAACGACGTTTAGTGCAGACGTAATAAAAAAAAGAACCAGGGAGCTTGCATTCCTCAACAAAGGTCTCTGTGTGACAGTAATTGACGAGAGAACGGATAGTAAGGAACAATTCAAATATGATGGGGGAATAAAGGTGTTCGTTAAAGAGCTAAACAGGGGCAAAGAGGTGATACATAGAGATGTAATATATTCTGAAAGAGAGCAAAGAGGCGTAGTCGTTGCATTTGCAATACAATATAACAACGGCTATACAGAGAACATACTCTCTTTTGCAAACAACATAAATACCATGGAAGGCGGAACACACGAGATAGGGTTCAGAACCGCATTAACGAGGACATTGAACGCATATGCAAGAGGAGCGGGGCTTGTAAAGGAAGGCAAGGCACCTACGGGTGATGATTATAGGGAAGGGCTGACAGCCATAGTTAGTGTAAAGGTTCCAGAGCCACAGTTTGAAGGGCAAACGAAGACAAAATTGGGAAATAGAGAAGTTCAGGGCCTTGTAGAAGCGGTGATAAACGAGCGGTTGAACATCTACTGTGAGGAAAACCCCACATCAGCTAGAGCGATAATAAACAAGGCGATAGAAACCTCCAGAGCAAGAGAGGCGGCAAGGAGGGCGAGGGAATTAGCAAGACGAAAGGGTGTGCTGGCCGGGGGAGACTTGCCAGGGAAACTCGCAGATTGCTCCAGCCGTGATGTGAACTCCACAGAACTATTCATAGTTGAAGGAATTTCTGCAGGAGGGAGCGCTAAGCAAGGAAGAGATAGGAGAACGCAGGCTATCTTGCCGCTAAAGGGCGTGATATTAAATGTTGAAAAGGCCAGGGTAGAAAAAATGCTCAGTAACGAAGAAATTAGGACTCTTATAAGCGCCATTGGCACAGGTATAGGAGTAGAAGAGTTTGATGCCAACAAATTGAGGTACGGGAAGGTGATAATAATGACTGATGCCGATGTAGACGGTGCGCATATTAGAACACTACTGTTGACATTTTTCTTCAGACAAATGCCTGATTTAATCAATAGAGGAAACATTTATATAGCACAACCACCTCTTTACAAGGTAACAAAGAAAAGAAAACAGGAATATTTGTACGATGACAAAGAATTACAGAAAACTATGGTAAGCATGGGAGCAGACGAGGCAGTGGTTGAGGTATGTAATGGGGAAACCAAGCGCCTGGGAGGCGATAAGCTAAAGAAATTTGTTAGTCTTCTTGAGAAAATGGAAAGATATGACAAGATGTTAAATAAGAAAGGCGCATCTTTCAAAGACTACATAGGAGGGAGAAGGGAAGGGAGCTATCCTCTTTATAAAGTCATTTACAATGGACAGGAAAGATATCTTTATTCGGATGGCGAACTAAATGACTTGGTAAAGCGCCATCAAAAGGAGAAAGGAAGCAGCATAGAGATTGTGGAAGAGGACATCGAAAAAGGCAGAAACGGGGAGGACGCAATCAGGGTGACGGAATTTCACGAAAGCAAGGAAATAGAAAACACCGTAAAGCTAATAGAGAACGAGGGACTAAAAATTGAGGCGTACTTCGAAGAACCAGGAAATAGAAAACTTCCCCCAATCAACTTAATATACAATGGGAATAAGATGTGCGTATCCTCATTATGCGAACTCTTGACGAAGGTGAGAGAGGTGGGGAAGGGCGGTCTTAGTATCCAGAGGTACAAGGGTCTTGGAGAAATGAATGCCGAGGAGTTAGCAGCAACAACTATGAATTCGTCAACCAGGACTTTGTTGAAGGTGAAAATTGAAGATGGCATAAAGGCAGATAAAATCTTCAGTACACTATCGGGAAAGGATGTTCAACAAAGACGAGAATATATAGAAACCCATGCGCTGGATGTAAAAAATCTAGATGTGTGAAAATATCAGAATGTGTTTTCTCCCCACCAACCGGTGAATACAAACTCCGCGGGGCCAGTCATGTACGTTTTGTTGTTGTTCGCCCACTCTATTTTCAATTCACCACCGGGTAGATATGTTGTTACTATCCTTTCGGTTGCCTTATTTAAGACGCATGCAATACAAACGGCCACTGCTCCTGTACCACAAGCCAGCGTTTCCCCTGAACCCCTTTCCCAGGATCGCATTTTAATTTTGTTGGGGGAGACGACCTGAGCAAAATGGGCATTTGTTCTTTCCGGGAAGGCCTTGTGATTTTCGATAGACTTGCCCATGATAGGAAGCTGTACGGATTCAACATCATCAACAAGAATAATACAGTGAGGGTTCCCCATCGAAACACATGTAATATTTAGCGAAACACCATCTACAAGGAGAGGTTCGTTTATAACCTGTGTATTTTCGCCCAACATGGGTATATCATTTCTAAGTAACTTTGGCATGCCCATATCTACCCTTACTCGGGAGACTTTACCATTTACTGTGATTAATTCTGCTGTCTTTATTCCAGAAAGGGTTTCAATTTTGATTTTATCACTCTTACTTAATCCATGATGGTGAGAATATTTAGCTACACATCTTATACCATTGCCGCACATCTGCGCCTCGCTGCCATCAGCGTTAAATATGCGCATCTTGACGTCAGCTACTTGTGACGGCATTATTAGTATTATGCCGTCACTGCCAACGCCGAAGTGTCTGTCACTCATTGCGACTGCAAGTTTTGATGGGGCTTCCACTTTTTCTTCAAAGCAATTGATGTATATGTAGTCGTTCCCGATTCCCTGCATTTTGGTAAATTTCAATGTGTATCCTCATTAATAAGAAAATGAACGGCAAGATTTGATTTCAAAAGATTTCCTCTCAGATTTTATCAAAGCGGACTTTTTTGTCAACATATAGTAAGTTAGGCATGTGTCTTTGCGTCATGTTTGGGGAACCAGAAATAAGATGTATCAAAGGCTTAAGAAAGGCTGCAGATTGGTTTCGAAGGGTGTTGAAAAAATAGAATTTAGGAGCCTTGGGCAAGGGCTTGTGGTTCCTTATCAAGCTCAAACGCCCTATGTACTGCAATCAGGGCACATTCTGCTTGGCTCTCTTCTATAACGCAGGATATCTTGATCTCGGATGTGCTTATCATTTGTATATTAATCTTCTCATCAGAGAGAGTACTGAATAGCTTTTCAGCTATCCCACAGTGTGATCTCATACCTACACCCACGATTGATAGTTTTGCTATCTTGTCATCAGCAATTATTTTCTTCGCCTTAATTTCCTCTTTAATCCTTTCCGTTGTGGCAAGGGCAAGCGGGAGGTCATTCTTCAGGACAGTAAACGTTACGTCTGTCAAGCCATGTGCACCAATATTTTGGATTATCATGTCTACATTTACGTTTTCTTTCGCAAGTTCTCGAAATATCTTGGCCGCTTGTCCAGGTTTATCATATACCCCGATAATGGTTATCTTTGCTTCATTTTTTGTGACAGTTGCACCACTCACAACGATTTTTTCCATTTCACTCACCTCTTTGCATATAAGGGTTCCTGTGCCGTCGTTAAAGCTAGGCCTTACGCGAATGGGGACGTTGTAATTCTTTGCAAGTTCAACCGATCTTACATGAACAACTTGCGCACCCATGCTTGCAAGTTCTAGTATTTCATCATAGGATATTTTAGTTAGTTTTCGTGCCTCGGGGACAATGTGAGGGTCTGCCGTATATATTCCATCGACGTCAGTATATATATCACATATGTCTGCTTTAAGCATAGCGGCCAGAGCCACTGCAGTGGTATCAGAACCTCCACGTCCCAGGGTTGTTATGTTATCGTTTTCATCTACGCCTTGATATCCAGCAACTATCACGATTTTATCCTGAGAAAGCTCTTCCATGATACGGTTAGCATTTATGCTGATTATCCTTGCATTAGTATGGAAGCTATCCGTAGTAATCCCAACTTGCCTGCCTGCAAAAGATACCGCGGGATAACCAAGGGAATGAATTGCCATGGCCATGAGTGCACTTGACATTTGCTCTCCTGTAGAGAGTAACATATCTAACTCACGTGACGAAGGACGATCGTTAATTTCGTAGGCTAGTTCCAATAGTTCATCGGTCATTCTTCCTCTTGCAGAAACAACTACAACGACCTTGTTGCCAGCTGAGTACGTCTTGATAACGCGCTTAGCTGCAGACTTTATGTGAGTTGCGTTGGCGATAGACGTCCCACCGAATTTTTGGACAGTTAATTGCACTATACTCCTCGTAGATTAAGCGTTATAAATGTTTGGCAACTAAAATCATGCCATATTATAGGGCAGCCTATCTGCGTCGCAAAAGCAGCAGGCTTGAAGTTGGCACAACAACCTTTTAAGTTTTGCATTTTACTCTAAGTTGGCATGCCTCTTCTGCATTTCAACTTCTTCTCTGTTGAGTAAGCGTACAAGTGTCAAAATTACAGCATCAAGGTATACAAGGCAGGCCTGTTCAAATAATGTGCTGCGAAATTGTACTGAACAGCGGGATTGCAAAACCTGACCAATCTCCCTTGCTGGTATCTCAATAGTTAAGGTTGCATAATTAGATAACTCAGAATTCGGGTGTGCAGTGATTACTACGATGAATGCATTTAGACGCCTTGCTAGCCCTGCAATGTGACACGTTATAGAGGTTGTCCCAGAACTACTACATGCAATGAGCATGTCACCCTTATCAATGTTAGGCGTTGTTGTATCACCGACAACATGGCACGTAAATCCAATGTGAGTTAGGCGCATGGCAAAAGTTCTGGCAACTAGACCCGAACGACCTTGTCCGGTTACGAAAATGTTCTTTGATGATTTGATTGCGTCTATAAACCTTTTGAATTCGTCTTCCTTTATCTCGGCAAGGACGGCTTGCACTTCGTTTATTATCGTCTTGGCGGCGGACTTAATGCTCAGATTGTTTTTGGAATTCATATTTTGCATGTTAAACCTTCATAACCTTCCGGGTCACCACGAAGTTCGCCTTAGCAAATTCCGCACAAGGGCGGACGAGGGCGCTGACAAAGGCACGACATGAAAATTGGATTCCTTGCGAAAGCAAGGGTGCCTCCCTTGCCCGACAGATGGCAGGCGGCCCTTTCGGGAGGCGCCCTCGTCCGCCCTGGCGGGATTCCGGGGCTTATTTTCGTTTTGACAATAAATTTTATCAATTATTTATGATAATTTCAAGTGGGATGTATATGATAGTTTATAAATATCGTTTTTTATTCTAGTTCCTGGATGTTCAGATTTAAATTTTTGTTGCCATAAGGGGTATTTATTGATAATATTAATTTTTAAACCTTAACATATTTGGAATTGTTTTCATATATAAATGGCAATTAATTGGCTTGTTGGGCAAATTATAACGCTCTACGAAATAGTAATAATCGTGAGGATCGTTTTGTCATGGGTCCCACATAACGCGCATCATCCGGCAGCAGCTTTTCTTTATAAAATAACTGAGCCGATTTTGGCGCCGGTTAGACGGGTAATTCCATCCATAGGGGGAATAGATATTTCACCTATAGTTGTTTTTATAGGTCTTGGTTTTGTCAAAAGGGTTTTTAGTTAAGCGGTATAAATATAATTTGTTTGATACGAGGCAGGGCATTTCTTCACGGCATACCAAATTTTCATAACAATCTGCAGCTTAACTAAAGCGAGCAGCGTTCTTACATGGAGCCATATCACCATAGAATCTCACGCAAAGAGCTTGCAAGGTTTATTGAGCACACACTTCTCAGGCCAGATGTTAAAGATAGCGATATAGAGAGGGTGTGTGAAGAGGCTGTTAGATTTAATTTTGTGGCTGTTTGCATACCACCATTTTATACCTCATTGGCGTCTGGAATCTTGAAACATTCTGGGGTAAAGGCGTGTACAGTAGTAGGGTTCCCTTTTGGTTATAATTTCCCTGAAAGTAAATCTTTTGAGGCAGCACGGGCAGTAGAAAATGGAGCGGACGAATTGGACATGGTTATCAATATTACTGCATTGAAGTCAGGAGTTTTTACGTCCGTATGTAAAGATATTGGAGGTGTTGTTAGCGCTGCAAAAGGGAGAAAAGTTAAAGTAATCATAGAGACATGTTATCTTAGTAGGAAGGAAAAAATAAAGGCATGCGAATGTGCAGTAAAATCTGGTGCAGCATTTGTGAAGACATCAACAGGGCTTGGGACAAGTGGAGCCTCAATTGAGGATGTCCGTTTAATGTGTAGATTGGTCCCTGAAGGGATTGGTGTAAAGGCAGCAGGAGGGATTAGGGATTTAAAAACGGCTTTGGCGATGATTGAGGCGGGTGCTAAAAGGATAGGTACAAGTGCAGGGGTTGAATTAATTTCCGAGATTCAAGAAGGGAAAAAGGTGGAAGTTAACGAGACATTAAATGATTGATAGAGTAATCGTTGTAGTTCTTGATAGCGTTGGAATCGGCGAGTTGCCAGATGCTTTTAAATTCGGTGATGAAGGTAGCAATACACTGGTAAATACTGCAAAGGCGGTTAGGGGGTTAAACATACCTCATCTTGAAGACTTTGGTATAGGAAAAATTGAATCCATTTGTGGTGTTTCTGGAGATGTCGAGGGGAAAGCGTTTTATGGCAAGATGTCAGAAGTCTCAGCAGCCAAAGATACGACCTCCGGGCATTGGGAAATTGCAGGCGTAATCACAAGGAAACCTTTTCCTACATACCCAGAGGGATTTCCGAAGGACGTTATTCAAAGATTTACTGAAGCCATTGGTAGATCAATATTGGGCAATAAACCAGCATCGGGGACTGAAATAATAAAGGAACTTGGAGCGGAACACATTAAAACAGGCTTCCCAATTGTGTATACGTCTGCTGACAGTGTATTCCAGATTGCTGCGTGTGAGGATATTATACCTGTTGAATCATTATATGAAATGTGTGAATATGCTAGAGAAATATTAAAAGGTGAACACAATGTCGGGCGAGTTATTGCAAGACCATTCATAATAGAAAAAGACAGATATATACGGACTGAGAGGAGGAAAGACTTCTCTTTACCTCCACCCGGGGAAACGCTGTTAGACAGAGCGGTAAAAAAAGGATATGAAGTTATTGCTATAGGTAAAATTGGTGATATTTTTGCACATAAGGGGGTAACGAAGGAAATACATACGACCGATAATAATGATGGTATTTCAAGCACAATAGAATGGATTAAAAAAGAGGAGGTTAAAGGGATCATTTTTACGAATTTAATTGACTTTGATATGAAGTATGGGCATAGAAATGATCCAAAGGGTTATGCAGAAGCTTTAGAGGCATTTGACCATAGGCTACCGGAGATTGTTGGCGCATTAAAAGAAAAAGATATTATCATCATTACTGCCGATCATGGTTGTGATCCTACAACACCCAGTACGGATCACTCTCGGGAGTACGTGCCGCTTTTAGTTTATGGGAAAAAGTTAGGGAAGCCTAAATCGCTTGGTATACGAAAATCATTTGCGGATGTGGGAGCAACGGCAGCGGAAGCCCTGTTAATACCAGAGTTTAATAAAGGGAAAAGTTTTTTAAAAGAACTGATCTTAAATCAAACGTGATTTGGTACTGGCGCAACTTTGTGTGTGGCAGGAATCATGTTGGCAGGTTGACACTTATTGGACGATAATTAATATGCGTAATACAAAAAAAAGACTAAGATATCACTTTGTAGGAATAGGCGGTATCGGTATGAGTGCGCTTGCTCAGGTTGTCAAGTCTCAAGGGAACTTTGTAAGCGGTTCTGATAGAGGAAGAGACAATAGCCAGACACCAGAACTGTTTCATAAACTGGCAGCCCAGGGCATCAGCCTTTATCCCCAGGATGGTTCTGGGGTTTGCGACACAACCGATTTTGCGGTTGTTTCAAGTGCAATAGAAGAAAGTAATCCGGACCTGAAAATTGTGGGACAGCGAAATATTCAGATAATCAAAAGGGCTGAGCTGCTTGGTCGTTTTTTTAATGATCAACATGGAATTGCAATAGGAGGAAGCAACGGCAAGACGACGGTATGTGGAATGGTATCGTGGGTCCTTGATAAGGCCGGTTATGATCCTACTGTCGTTGGAGGGGGGTATGTTAAAAACTATATTACGGACAAATTCTTAGGTAATGCCCGGTTTGGGGCTTCAGATATAGTCGTAATTGAGGCAGACGAAAGCGATGGCAGTCTTGTTAATTACACGCCAAAAGTTTCGGTTATTACCAACTTATCTAAAGACCATAAAACGATAGAGGAGCTGGAAGATTTGTTCGGCAAATTTGCGGAAAACACGTCTGGTACAGTAATAATTAACGAGAGAGATATTAGTTCTATAGAAATTAATTGCAAGCCCAAGGCCATTATCAGATATGGTGAGAGCCGTGGAGCAGATATCAGAGTTTCACAAATTTCTTGCTCCCCTTTTGGGTCAAGGTTTAAGATGGATGGTAGCGAATATGAGTTGAATATTCCCGGGCGGTATAATGTTTTTAATGCGCTTGCTGCTATAGCTGTGGCACGAGTGGAAGGGGTTCCCAACGAAGAAATAAAAATGGCATTAGGTTCATTTAAGGGCATTAAAAGGCGTATGGATTTTATCGGCGAAAAGAACGGAATAAAAGTAATAGACGACTATGCTCATAATCCAGAGAAAGTGCAGGCAGCGATTGATGCAGTGAGAATAAATAGTGCGAGGATAATAGTAATTTTTCAACCGCATGGTTACGGCCCAACAAATTTTCTAAGGGAAGAGCTTATTTCTGCGTTTGCCAGTAAGCTTTTACCCACGGATACTTTGCTTATGCCGGAAATCTTCTATGCAGGCGGTACGGCAAACAAGGTAATATCTTCCGAAGAAATTATCAAAGATTTGAAAGATAGAGGTATGAATGCATTTTTTATTCCAAAAAGGGATGATATTATCGAAGAGGCCAAACAGAGGGCAAGTCATGGTGATAGCATACTCGTTATGGGAGCAAGAGATGATTCGCTAACAGATTTGTGCCATGCAATACTTAACGGATTATAGAAAAATGGTATAGAATATTATTGACAGGAGCAACCGTTGTGTTTAGTATGCCAGTGCTAACGCATTTATTTTCAAGTTAATAATATTAAACTGTTTAAAGCTTAGATATGAAAAAAACGAAAACTGCTTTAATCACGGGTATCACAGGGCAAGATGGTTCTTATTTGGCAGAACTGCTATTGAAAAAGAATTACGTGGTTTATGGTATCGTTCGTCGCAGCAGTTCTAGTAATTTTGAGAGGATTGGACATGTCCAGGATGGTATAACGCTTATTCAAGGCGATCTGCTTGATCAAAATTCTCTGATTGAGGCCGTGGAGGAAAGCAATCCGGATGAAGTGTATAATTTAGGTGCGCAGTCATTCGTCCCGACCTCTTGGAACCAGCCGGTTTTGACAGGTGAATTTACGGCCTTGGGAGTTACCAGATTGCTGGAAGCGACAAGACTGGTAAATAAAAAAATCCGGTTTTACCAGGCGTCTTCCAGTGAGATGTTTGGCAAGGTAACAGAAATTCCACAAAGCGAGAAAACAAGTTTTTATCCAAGAAGTCCATATGGGGTTGCCAAACTGTATGCTCACTGGATTACTGTGAACTACAGAGAGAGCTATGATATGTTCTGCTGCTCCGGAATACTTTTTAACCATGAATCGCCAAGGAGGGGCTTGGAGTTTGTTACAAGGAAGATTTCAGATGGCGTAGCCAGGATTAAGGCAGGACTATCGAAAGAATTGAGACTTGGCAATCTTGATGCGAAGCGTGACTGGGGCTATGCCGGAGATTATGTAGAAGCTATATGGCTGATGCTTCAGCAGGGCGAACCGGAAGACTATGTAATTTCAACAGACGAAACTCATTCTGTCAAAGAGTTTGTAAAGATTGCCTTTTCACATGTAGGCTTGGATTGGGAAGAATATGTGGTTATTGATCAAAAGTTTGTGAGGCCGGCGGAGGTAGATTTGTTGGTGGGAGACTCAAGTAAGGCACGAAAAAAACTTAAGTGGCGACCAAAAGTTAAATTTGAAGATTTAATAAGAATGATGGTTGGTTCTGATGTAGAAAGATACAAGACGCCAGAGTATTCTTTGAAAAATCATGAATATCCTGTATCTTTGAGACGGGAAGAGGTTCATTAAACCTCACTCTTAAGTCCTTGAGCCATCTTAATTTTTGTCCCGTAGTTAATTGTCCATGCAGTTCGATGAGTTACAACATCTATTAGTGTACTGGCAGAAGGCAAACCCGTCCCACTCTTTTTGACACCCCCAAAGGGCAAATGGACCTCCGCCCCTATGGTTGGCAGGTTTACATACCCCAGGCCGTACTCACATCTATCACGTATTTCTTTCGCCTTTCTGTAATCTTCTGTGATAACGCTGCAAGATAGACCATATGGGGTTGAGTTATACACGGCTATTGCTTCTTCTAAATCTTTTACTGGGATTATGGCTACATGAGGGGCGAAAACCTCTTCATTCAACACCCTGCTTTCCTGATTGTGGTTCATCTTATAAACGAATGGAGATACAAAATGCCCTTTTTTGTATTTGTTATCTGTCAGCCTTTCTCCTTCAAGCAATACATTTGCGCCTTCCTTCTTTGCAAGTTGATTATAGAATTCAAATTTTTTTACTGCAGCATCGTTTATTAAAGGGCCCATAAAAACATCTTCGTTTAATGGGCTTCCAATGTTTATCTTCTTTGATAAACGAACAAACCCTTCAGTGAACTCATCTATCACTTTCTCATGAACAATCATCCGACTTGCCGAGGTGCATCGCTGCCCTGTTGTCTTATAGGCACTGGTTATTGCTGCATTTAGCGCTATGTCCATATTAGCATCTTCAAGGATTATAACAGCATTTTTCCCTCCCATCTCACATGCGCACATTCTGTCATAGTGTTCTGCACTTAATTTCTTTATTGATGCTCCGACGCTTGCGGAGCCAACAAATAGGGCTACATTGATCCTTTGGTCTTTAACCAGTACATTGCCACATGTTTTACCGTCTCCGTATACGAAATTTATTACTCCTGGTGGAAAGCCTGCCTTGTTAAAGTATTCTGACATTTTAAACGCCACACACGGAGTTTCGCTCGAAGGTTTTAATATAATTGTATTTCCTTCTAATACTGATGGGCAGATTAGCCATAAGGGGATAGCGAAAGGGAAGTTCCAGGGCGTAATGGCAGTAGCTACTCCTTTTGGTTTTCGTCTCATGAAGGAATCCTTCTCAGCAATTTCAGATGCTACTACATCACCATATGGCATCCTTGCGGCACCAAAAACATATTGTGCCATATGGATTCCTTCTGTTACATCGGCGCGACTTTCATTGATACCTTTCCCGCACTCGTTGCTCATAAGTATCGCAAGTTCTTCGCGGTTTTGTTTTACGAGTTGGGCAAATTCGTCAAGGAACTCACCTCTTTTGATTCTTGATGTATTTCGCCATTGTTCATACGCATTGAAGGCAGCATCAACTGCAGTATTTACGTCTGTTTCGTCGGATTGAGGGGCGGTACCGATAATCTCATTTTTGTCTGTTGGATTTCGGCTTTCGAAGATTTTTCCTGTATGTGAATCTGTAAACTTGCCGTTTATAAGGTTTTTACATTCCATTGAAAGTTCCATGGAGATTAAGACGTTATTTAAAGGTTATTTTATTTTTGCAAGGACAAAAACAAATTTAAGCTCTTTTCCTTCAGGAGAAGTAACTAATAAGGTTATGTTTGAATTTGGGTCTACGCCTTCTTTAGGGAATTTAAACACACATCCTGCTACGAATGAAGGTAAATTCGGATAAAAACTGCTGGGTTCTGCATACTCTGGTAAATACGAATAGATAGGATATATAGTTTTGTCTCCACAAGAAAGAATTGCATTATAACCTCTGGCAAATTCCATATAATCACCAAAGACGGAGACGGTAAATGTCATATTTTCCTTAATATGCAATGCCCTTAATATTTCACCTTGAGACATTTCTCTCCTTTCAACCGCGGCTTTTTTTGATTTAAAAGCGACGTTGTGGTATGCGGTGTATAAGGTAGCCCAGCCTAATTCGTCTCCAAGATGGACAACCCAGGGTTTTATAAATTCTTTTAAACTCATTCGTCGGTTCTTTTTACCGTATTCGATTGCTTCATTTATTTGACTATTTGTTAAGTTGAAAGACATACTATAGCTTGTTTTATTAGTCAGGATTGTTATAGTTATGATGCAGATAGCTAAGGCAATTATTATTACTTTTTTATTCATACATTTTCCTCTGTTCTAGAACCCTTTTTCCTGCCTTACTTCCTTGTAAGCCTTATTGATTGTTTGGAACTTATCGTTAGCGAGTTTGGCAAATTCGTCACCTAGATGAGAGACTCTGTCAGGATGGTACTTTTTGGAGAGAGTTCTGTAGGCTTTTTTTATATCTTCAATGGAGGCGCTTCTGCTGATACCTAAGATATTGTAATGTTTATCATAAGCATCGCAAAATTCTCCTCGTATTTCTAAGGCATCATCCGAATCAATTTCTAAATATCCTATAATACGGTTTATGACTCTTTCTTCACCTGGATGCAACACCTTATCAGCATATGCTACTAGATAGACAATCCGCAATAAAGACAGCCTTTCCTCATAATTAGAATATTGCTTGTATTCGTAGCATATGTCCTGTAAATTTAAGTTTACTTTAGAGGTTTGTTTTATTAAATTTCTGATAAAATTTAAGTCCTCTCCTCTAAAGCCAAAATTTAAGAATGCCTTTTCTATTGCGTTGATTTCATGCGTACTTAAGCGGCCGTCTGCTTTGGCAATCGACACGAGTATACCGATTAAGTGTGTTATGAAATTTAAAGATCTGCCGTAATCATTAATTGGTTGTTCTGTTGTTACCCCCAGGGTAGTTTTATCAAAGAGGTTGCCGGCTATTGCACCAAGGATTGCGCCAAACGGCCCCCCAAAAGCCCATCCTAAACCTGCGCCGATTGCTTTTCCTTTCCACTTTGCCATGAATCAGACCCCCTTTATTTTCTTTGGATAAGAGATGATTTTAGTTCCTCTTGTATTTCTTTTTCTTTGATTCTGTCTCGTGCAATTTCTATATTGAATTTTGCTTCAAGTTTGCTGGGGTCAAGCGCCAAAACTTCCTCCCATTTTGCAATTGCGTCTTCAAATTTTCCTTTTCTGTATAACTGGATTGCTTTATCTAATAAGTCTTCGACAAGAGATGTTTTTCGTTTCTTTTGTGTTTCCTTTATAAGGCTTTTTCTACTCTTTTCTGTGTCATTTACTTTTTCTACAACAGTTGTTGGACTAGTGGTGCCTTTGTCTACATCAGTAGATTTAGAATAGAGGTATTCTAATTCTTCCAGTTGAGTTTTAATTTTATTTTTGTCTGTTTCAACCAAGGTTAGTTTTTTGTTGATTTCTTGAAGTAAATTTTTTGTCCTTAATAGTTCTCCTTGCAAACTGTTCTGTTCGGTATTTTGTAATTTTTGTGTAGTTTCAATGGCAAACTGTTTATTTTTTAGTTGTACGTATTCCTTGTTTAACCGCTCTTTTTCTTGCTTCAGTTCATTCAGGCTTTTCTTAAGATCATAGTTTATGGTAGCTAAACTCGCTATTCTATTAGACAGTGCATCAACCCTTTCTTCTAGTGTATTAGTTTTATCTTTCCTGCCAAAGGTAAATCTTTTAAAATTAAAATGAGAGCATCCTGCATTAAATAAACCGAGAGAAATTATTACTGTTACGTATACGTGCCAATATTTTGGAAGTATTTTAACCATGGATTTCCTCACTTTTTTGAAGAAGGTTTGTTTGGGATATTAGTATGTTTTCAGAAATGTCAAATGCCTTTTTTATCACAATGTCTCAGAATGGCTAATTGTGAGATTGCCAGCTCCTCAATCTTTCTAGTTTGGTGTAAAATGTGTTCCCAGTCTTTTTTTTCTCCTGTTGGGATGCCCTTCTTTAAACGCTTGTCCAACTTTTTTAGATCCAGCTCAAGCAGTTTGAGCCTGCTTTTTAAATCTTCCATAGTGAAATGATTGGTCTAAAAAATGAAAAACCGCCTTTTGAAGTTTTATTCTACTTAACATTTAACCAATGTCAAATAATTTCTATTCTTGACTTATTTATATGTGAGGGATATAGTTAGGATGTGATGCAATTACAAAAGCGGGTTATTGAGGTTATAAAAAAATACGATCTTTTCAGCACAAATGACAGGATTCTATTGGGGATTTCTGGGGGGCCAGATTCGGTTTCTTTACTTAGTCTTATTTTTAGCATAAACCGTACAGGTAACATTTATTCTGAGCTTTCTATAGCTCATCTAAATCATTTAATCAGGGGAAAGGAGTCAGAACAAGATGAGCAATTTGTGAGGGGTCTTGCAAAAAGATTTAACCTTTCTATTGTTGTTGAAAGAAAGGATATAAAGGGAATTGCTCAAAAGAGGAAACTATCTCTGGAAGAGACTGCGCGGGACGAGAGGTACAAATTTCTGGAAACTGCGGCAAAGAAAGTGGGTGCTAGTGTTATTGCGGTAGGTCATACTGCTGATGATAATGCCGAGACGATTTTGCACAGGATAATTCGAGGCGCCGGGATCCTAGGGATCAATGGCATGAGGCCTAAAAGACGGCTTAATCCATTATCAATAGTTACCCTTGTTCGCCCACTGCTATTTTCATGGAGAAAGGATATCATTGCTTATCTAAAAGAGATGAACCTTTCCTATAGGTGCGATTCGACTAATCTTGAGAAAGATAAATTTAGAAACAGGATTAGAATGGAGCTTATTCCCCTCCTTGAAAGGGATTACAATGCTAAGGTGAAAATGTCATTGATTAAGTTAGGTGAAGTGGCCACGCAAAATTACGACTTCTTGAGATTGCAGGGAGAAGGTTTGTTCGAAAAGATATTCTTAAACGGGGAAGGGACGGATAAGGTATTTGAAGAGGTTACATTGGATGTTCCCGGCCTGAAGAAAGTTCCAACAGTTTTACAGCAGATTATTATCAGAGAAGCAATGGTTAGGCTAGGTATACCACTTAAGAAATTTGGCTATAGACAGTATGAGGCTATATTAGACTTGATTAAGTGCAAGAAGACATTGATAAATAATGGTGTTAAAGATTACTTAAATGTCAGTATAGATGATGATAAATTACATCTTTCACGTGGGAGGTATCATGCGCAAGAGGAGCATGTTTTGGAAGATATTGAACTGTTGGTGCCGGGAGAGACAAAGCTAGAAGAGATGAGGTATAAAATTAAAATGGAGGCCAGTGAAATAAAGAACGGGTTTTTAGAAAAATTTAAACAGAACAAGACTAAATATGATGAAGCTGTTGATTTTGATAAGCTTAGCATGCCGCTTACAGTTAGGACGAGAAGAGAAGGGGACCGGTTCTGGCCATTAGGTTCTCGCGGTATTAAAAAGCTAAAAGATTTTTTTATAAATAACAAGATACCCAGAATGGAACGAAATATAATCCCAATAGTGACCATGAATGATCAGCCTATATGGGTTATTGGACATCGGCTTGATAACCGTGTCAAGATTACCGAGAGAACAAAAAAGATGTTAATAATGAAGTTTGAAAGGTATTGAGAAGAGCGTGGTGTGTGCTTAGATTTCCGTAGCTTATCCAGGTATTTTCTGGAGTGAGGCTTGAGGCTGCTGTTTACCTGTGCGGTATTTTCCTTTTCAAGAATTACTATTATACATATCAATGAGTGCAACTTTATGGATACTTACTGGACCGACTGCTAGCGGCAAGACGGGGATTGGCTTTAACGTTGCGCAGAGAATTGAAGGCGAAATAATTTCTGCCGATTCAATGCTTATTTATCGGGGCATGGATATAGGAACGGCAAAACCATCCTCAAGTATGAGAGAGAGGGTTTCCCATCATTTAATCGATATTGTTAACCCATGGGAAAATTATAGTGTCGGGAAGTACGTCAAGGATACAGAAGGCGTTATAAGCGATCTTGGTAAGAGGGAGAAAGATTTTGTTATCGTCGGTGGCAGCCCCCTGTACATAAAAGGTATCATTGATGGTATTTTTAGTGGTCCTGAAGCAGATTGGAGTATTCGTGAAGAATTGAAAAAACTTGCTAACGAAAAAGGTAACTCATTTGTCCATGGTATTCTTCAAAGGATTGATCCTGTCACAGCTCAAAAACTACATCCAAATGACCTAAGGCGGATAATACGTGCTATAGAAGTGTATAAAAAGACCAGGAAGCAAATTTCATTACTTCATAGACAGTATAGAAGAGGAAAAATGCGTTATAATTTTAAGATCATATGCATGACAAGAGGGAAAGAAGACCTTTACCGAAGGATTGGCGATAGAGTCGAAACAATGTTTGAGAAAGGTCTTGTTGATGAAGTTAAATCTTTATTAGGTAATTCCCATGGCTTAAGCAGACAAGCAAGACAAGCGCTTGGTTACAAGGAAGTTATTCGGCACCTTGAAGGTGAGTGTACATTGAATGAAGCAAAAGAGATGATAAAATTGAACACACGTAGATTTTCTAAAAGGCAGATGACATGGTTTCGAAGTTTACCAAATGTTTGTTGGTTGGAGACAAAGGAAGGTCGGGGGGCAAAAGTGATTTCTGAGAAAATTATTTTGAAATTCAAAAAGTATAGTAAAGAACAAACAAATAGAGCTAATACTTATTGACACATGTTTTGTTATGTTTATAACAAGTACGCATATTAATCATGGTTGAAGGATGTAGCGAAAAACAAACGGATTTTGGTTTCTACAGAAACACTTCCGCAAAAAACCCGAGTGTTTTTGAGGTATTGTGTTGCCTAAATAAACATTATTAATTTAGGATAATATTCCTTTTTACTGACAATCCAGAAGTCATAATCACAATAGAGCAAACACATTACAACGCATATTTCAAAAAGAATCCCATTTGGTATGATATTTGTGTTATATCCTGTAATAATAGTAAATTCTTTCCTTATAGATTGGCAAATATCAACACCATGTAATGTTAAACATACCTTTTGAAGCTTTACCCCGTATGAATGCCTCGGGGGGGGGGGACGCACACGACACAGGCGAGTGAAGCAGGAGGATGATAAAATTGGATAACTTCCGCTTTCTCGCACGGGGATTACTTCTTGTGTATAGGTTGACTTAATTGTAGATATTATTCTTGGATAGGTGCGAAAATGATGAATTTCCTTAGTGATGTGAAGTTTGGGAATCTTTATAAGAAAGGTTTTGGCCTCCTTAACCAGTCCAGAGTTAATACTGCATGGGGCCTAGAAATTGGTGATAAGGAATTAAAAGCTGCGAAAGTAGGATTTCGTAATGGAAGATTGTTCGTGGAAGCAATTGACAGGGTTGAGTATTCAGTAATTAACCAGGAAATGACCGTTGGAGAGTCTGAATTGACTGAGGAAGCCATAAAAGTTTTTAAAAAGCGTAATCTAATAGGAGAATCGGATAAAATAGTTGCCTCTATTTCTGGCAGAATGGCGCTTTTAAGGTTTGTTTCACTTCCGCCAATGAAAAAAGGCCGTCTTGCGGAGGCCATGAAGTATGAATTACGAAAACAGATTCCTTTTGAACCGAGTGAGATTATTTGGGACTCCCATCGTTTTGTGGGCGGCAGGACAGGTGATAAAGGAACCGAAGTTGGAATATTTGCCACCAAAAAAGAAAATATATATAAACTTTTACCGAGCCTGGCGTCAATAAAAATGAATCTTGGGATGATTCAAACTATCCCTGTTGCAATTTATAATCTTATACAAATGAGTTCTGATTTGGAGGAGGATGTTATTGTAGTAAATGTTGGGGATGGAAGTACTGATTTTATAGTGATTGGGAAGTCGAAATTTTGGAATAGGAGCATCTCTATTTCAGAGATAAATATAGACTTTGTACGGGAAATACAGCGATCAATGGGCTACTATCTTTCTCGCGCAAAAGATGCCAAACCTGAAAATATATTTTTAATGGGGGAGGTGTTTAAAGATGAAGAAAAAATAAAATTCATTGATGAAAACTTTGGGGGTAAGGTTGCCCTCCTGAACTTGTTGGATAAGATTAAGATATCAGAGGATGCAGATCAATCCGTTTTAAATGAAAAGACCATCCTTGGTTTTGAGGCAGCAATTGGGCTTGCTGTGCAGGGTCTTGATCTTGGCGAAATTAATATAAATCTCCTGCCTTCTGATTATATTAGGGAAAGGCATGTACCCAAGCAAAGAGCGCTTACGGTCGTTATTACAATTTTAATTTTTTTGAGCTTACTTACGCAAAGTATTAAATATTATACGGCATCGATAACACTTTCAAAGTACTCAGATACCGTTAATTCAACACTCAACGAAGTTAAAAGGTTGGAAAGGGTCTACAGAAATGTGGGGAAAAAGGTTGAGGAAGAGGAAAGAAAACTACAGGCCTTGAGGTCAATAGACACTCAGGGGGCTTTCTGGATGGAAGTTGTCCGTAAAGTTATAGATATTATGCCAGAAAAGGTATATCTATTAAGTATGAAATCGCTAAGAGATTTTTCTTCTACTGATGAAGAGAAAAAAAAGAGTACTCCCAAAGATGCGGACGGGCCAAAAAGGGAGTTGATTATGAGTATTAAGGGAGAGAGTTATGATCTCAAGATGTCATATTTAGAGGAAATGGTCAAAAAGCCTTTAGAGGATATAAAATTATTTGGCCAACAAATCCCTGCATTTAGGAATGTAGAGTTTGTACAAGGTTCTGTACATCATGTGGATTCGCTTAAAAAGGAAAGCGAGTCTGAAGATTTAAACGTCGACCAGAACATTCGACCAATTGCCTTTGAAATACGGTGGGTAGTAAATGCAACAAATTAAAATGAATATACCTGGTATTAGAGAAAACAAATTCTGGATTATTATTAGCGGGGCGATAGGTTTTATGATAATCCTTTACCTTCTTTTTGTAAATCCTTACAGGGGGGGAAATTCTAAGAAGATTGAGGAAATAGAAGGTATGTTAGCACAGTTAGAGGTGTACAAAAGAAAGGGCTTGAAAATTATTAACGAAGAATGGATCGAAGCAGAAAAGGCTAAATTAAAGACGATTGAAAAAGATCAGTTAAAATACAAGGAGTTATTAAGGGAAAAAGATTATCATATCGAAAAGGTTTTTGGCGCTGAAAATGGAGGAGAGATCAAGGATGAGGCTTTATGGGAAAGCAGTTATGTTCAAAGAGCAAATCTCCTTCGTGAAAACTTGGTGAGGAGTAATATCTCTGCTAGTGGAGGAGCGTTGCCATTTAAAGAGTGGGGAAATGAGATTCCTGCTCGGGATAAAATTGCTGAGGAACAAAAGAAATTCTGGATTACAGAAGAATTGTTAAACATAATACAAAAGAAAGAGTTAAAGATTAGCAAACTTGAATATATTAGTTTCAGACAAGAGGATGTTTCTCCTGGTAATGCCAATCCTGAGTTGTATGATATCATTCCCTTTACCATAAAGTTAAGTATGAATACTGAAGACATACTTTTTTTGATTGATGAGTTGTTAAAATCAAAAATTTGTTTTCAGATAGAGACTTTTAATATAAACGGAAGGCTAAATAAATTGAGGTCGTCAGGATCATTAGAAAAATCTGATGATATTCCGTACGGTAACATGGTGAATGTTATTATTCATGCGTATGCTATAGACTTTAAGGCATAAGGAAATCTACATGCAACTGGTACAAAGTGAAAAGTTATACAATTATTTGTATAAGGCAGTTTTATACTTGATTTTACTTTTTCTTATATATAATATAATTACCCTTTTTATTTCGCTCTATAAAGAAAAGAAACGATGGCCGAGAATTTCGAGTGTTGTTAATGCTGTCGAATCTAATTTAAAACACGCAAGGCCAACAAAGCCAGAAGAAATAGCAGACACGTCACACCATATAAATGAAATACCAGACTTACCTTTGGTAGAACCAATCAAAAAGACTTCGATTTTTGCAGGACCCATACGAGATGTTGAAATAGGAATGGGCGTAGAAAAAAAGCTTGCAGAGACCATCCAATATGAAAGAATTGATATACCGGACGCTACAAAAATTGTTTTTAAGGGTGTAACCGGTGACCTTGTCCTTATAAATGTGCGAAGGAAGATAGATGAACAATGGTATGAGCAGGGCTTTCCAATGAAAGCAGGCGAACAGATAGGTACAGAGAAGATTATAGGAGGTAAAAAGGTCAATTTTAAAACCAATTGTATACTTCAAGACATAATCGACAAGGCCCAAAGACCGGTAACAGTAATGAAAAAAGTAGTCATATTAAACGAAGAAGGTGAATTTGTTGGAACCAAGATGGTACCAGGTGAGACATTTATGAAATCTACCTCTAAAATCGTATATAAGGATGACCAGGGTAGCATAAGCGAATTATGGTTAGGAGAAACTGCAGTCGTTACAGAAGAAACCTCCGAAGAAGATGCTGAATGGTACGAAGACCCTGTTGGTACAGCAAAGTCCAAGTACAAAGATATGACCAAGACCTTGAAATCTTTAAAAGAAGACGAATCAGCCGTAGAGGATGCAAAAGAATAAATACGAACGAAGATACTCTTTCTGACGACATTTACGTGCAAATTTTGGACAGCTTGTTGATAATTACCTCAAAATTTACTGTAACTACAGAACATACCAGAAATTAAATAAGAAACATAATTCTCACATAAATGATATAGGCATTTAAATATTTCCCTTAACATCTGTTGTCAAAATACATATGCAACATGAAGTTGCGGGGCAGATTGTCATAAGTCTTACTGTTGTATATGCGTAGCAAACAAATGAATAGCAGGTTAATCTCTAGCTTTATAACAACAAAGATTAAGATTCCCGGCAGCTAAATATAACTCGTATTCAAAATTGGCAACTGTTTTGCAAATTAGTATGGGAATTACATATAATCTAAGTACGCTAATTGTAATTGCTCAATATCAACCTGTCCTGATCGGTCGACACAATGTAGGCAACAATCTGAGTCACAACAGGTCAGGAGTGGAATTAGGTAACCTCCCCTTCGGGAGGCGTCCTGGGCCGCCCAGGCGGATCTACCTCTAATTTATAATTACGGTGAAGTATTTTGATTCCGTGTAATATGAGACTCTTCACGGAGTTTATCCCTTCGCCCTGTGGAGTAGTTTTGATCTGTTTTACTCCACAGGGCTCAGGGCAAGCTCTGAGACTACAAAGAATCTCTCCGCTCTATGTCATTCTGAATGCAGCGAAGAATCTTTGCTCAGGAAACAATACGTAACAGTGTATACGAAATGAAGCACTTAGATATGTAAGTTCTCAATAAGTTGAAGAAGATTTATAAATTATTTACCACCCCATTTCCCCTCCTTCGCAAGGAGGGGATGAAGGGGAGGTCTTCTTCAACTTATTGAGAACTTACTTAGGTATAAATGAAGTTGCCATTTAAAAGGGTAAAAGGTGAAAACTATTCTTAGAAAAATCCCCATAATTATCCCGACTATCCTCCTCCTCCTCCTTCTCATAAGCATAAGCGCATGCAAAACAACGTCAAATCAAGTGTCCGATGAGGGTAACAATTTAGAATCAGGTGAAACTGCCACAGTCAATAATCCTCAAGAACAAAAGCAGGAGAAGGGATATACGTCTGAGGGAATAAAAAAAAGAGGTATCAAGAGAAAGGATGATAGAATAGCTGTTAAAAAGCAGGCTGAAGATATTCCAAAGGTAACTATTTCTGATGAGACACGGAAGCAAATGCTTAGAGATGCAAAGCGAGCCACAAAAGAGAAAAGATATGAAGATGCCGTTAAAATATTGAATGCCATACTTGAGGCAAGGCCTCATGATAAAACAGCCCTTTTCTTGAAGGAAAGGACAAAATTACTTGTGCAAGATAGGAGGCACAACGCAGTAATGGACCAATTAGAAATGCTCGATGCACAAGAACGAAATAAGTACTTCGAAAATCTACGAGAAAAGGCAATACCTTATGATGACATGATGAAGTTTACTACAAAGGAGAAGTGGGAGGATATCAAGAAAAGAGCCCTGAGAGAAGACATGAGTAAGAGTAAAAGGCTTGACGAAAACAGGGAACATACTGAAAGGTTACAGGTGGCGCCATCTTCTTCTCAAAATCCCCTTTCTCAAGAGATGGGAGATGCGTTAAACAAGAAGTTATCGATTGAGTTTATAGATACCCCCCTGAGCGACGTAGTAGTATTTCTTCAGGAAAAGACAGGAGTAAATTTCGTTTTAGATAAGAACGCAGCAGCCACGAACGTAAGCGTAAAGCTTAATGATGTGCCAGTTAGTACAGTGTTGAACTATATCTTGCCGAAAGGAATAAACTATGTAGTAAAGGATAATGTGGTAAATATTACCCTCGAACCCCTGGAATTGAGGGTATATGACGTGCGGGATTTATTGATTAATCTTGAAGACAGGCAAAGTCTGGAGGCTGATGCATCAACAACTGAAGAAGGTGGGGGGGGTAAAGGTGAGAGCAGGGACACCTTTGACAGGGTACAGGAGATAATCAGTTTAATAACTACTACTATAGAACCTGCGTCGTGGTCGGTAAATGGCGGCAGGGGCAGGATTGCAGCAAGAGAAGGTATGCTGGGCGATATCGTTGTAACTCATGTAAAAGGCATACACAAACAGACAGAAGATCTCCTTGCCGCCCTGAGGTCTTCGGCGGATCTTCAGATAGCTATTGAGGCTCGATTTATTGCCGTTTCTGACAATTTCCTGGAGTCCTTTGGACATAATATTGAAGATTTTGATACATCTGCATCGGCCCCCGGCAAATTTCGCGCTCTTAATCCTACCCCTGGTACAGATCCTGTAACCGGTGGTGTTACTAGCGGCATATTCTCAGCCGCAGGTGACACATTTTCAGATACTAATGTATCTGCTGGCGCAACTGCTGGGAAGCTTACGGAACTTGCGGGTGCAACAGGATTAAATCTCACATACCAGATATTTAATAGTTTTTTTCTCAAGGGATTCTTGAGAGCCGTGCAGGAGAGTGAAGAAGCTGAAACACTGACTGCCCCGAAGATAACACTGTCTAATACACAGAGAGGGACTATTAAGGTAGTTACAACGACAAGTTTTATATCGAGCTTTACAATTGTGAGCCAGACACCTCAACCTGTAATGGAGGACATAGACAGTGGCACCACATTTAATGTGAGACCCATAGTCAGCGCCGACAGGAAATATGTTTATCTGGAGGTACATCCGCTTATTACGTCGGTAACATTCACAGAAACTGATTTTCAAACAGGTGGGGGAATCTCATCAGGTGGAGGAACGACAGACGTATCAGTTAATAAGATACAACGTCCAATAACCACCAAGCAGGAATTGTCAGTTACAGTCTGCGTCCCTGATAAGGGAATCCTTATGATTGGTGGATTAGGTTCAAGGAAAGAGAAGAAAACGTCACAAGGTGTTCCCATTCTTTCCAAGATACCCATTATAAAGAGATTATTTTCCAGTAATACAAATGCCAGGGATATCGCTGAAACGGGCAATTTGATTATCATGATAAAACCCACCATCTTGATCAGGGAGGAACAAGAGGCTCAAGCCTTTGCAAATAATAAAGATATAGAATTTTTAAACCCTTTGAAATAAAGTAAATCCACTCCTGTACACGGTTTTGGTTTTTCGTTATTAAGTTGCGCCCGCCCGGCCAGACCGGTTTGCCAGCCCCCGTCCGTACCGGCACGGGCGGGCGACGTTTATTCTGGCGGGGACGGGTAGCTGGAAAACGTGGAAACGGTAACCGTAAAACGTATGACGATTCGAGTCTCCTAATGCGGCCCTGTTAGTGGATTTCAGACCCGCCCTCAGTGTATTTCTTCACAATTTTGGTAACAATCCTTTATAATGTGAAAAGGAGGTTGCCATGACAAAAACACTAAAGCAGGCGGGCGGCGCAACCTCGCCCAGCGAGGGATTCTTTGTAGTCTCAGAGCCTGTCCTGAGCCCTGTGGAGTAAAACAGATCAAAACTACTCCACAGGGCGAAGGGATAAACTCTGTGGCGAAGAATCTAAATGTGAGACACTTAGGGTAAAACTCAGTGAAGAGTCTCAGTATTATTCTGTTCTAAATATGTCACCGAATTTACGAAAAAGAGCACTTACGCATGACTTTCAACGATAGACGCGTTCCTATGGTTTCCTCTGCACTAAAAATATGTAGAACCTTTCCATCCGCCGCCTTCGGCTAAGGAGGACTACGGAGGATGGGTTTTTTTGTAGGCAATTGAAATATAATGTCAAATAAAGAATATCGAATGTAGGGGCACGTGGCGCCGTGCCCTTACACTTTCTGATTTTTTCATACTTTATTTTAGTTGCGGCTCTGCTGCGCTGCGATCTCCGCAGCGAACGTAATTGCTCAATATCAACCTGTCCTGATCGGTCGACACAATGTAGGCAACAATCTGAGTCACAACAGGTTGATATTGGGCAATTACTGGCGAACTATTAAAAAAATATAAACATTAACTTTGGAGGTTATAAAAATGGATAAAAAATATAGATTAAATACAATACTGTTTGGGGTGGTTATAACGTTGCTTGTACTAGTACTGATTAAGAATTCTCCGAACTATGTCGTTGCCCAGGGCGATGGTGGAGCAAGACATGTATTTGCAGTGGTAGGTAATCAGCAGGCAAACAGGGAACCTTTTTATCTGGTTGATACAAGGCAGGAGGTCATTATGGTTTATGAATATGGTGTACAGGGTGAAGGATTGGGGCTGGTTACGACAAGGAGTTATAGGTATGATAAACAATTAGAACAATATGGTAGAGTTTACTTTGGGCCAAAGGTTGATAAGATTAGAAAGGAATTAGAGAAAGTAAGGAAGTAGAAAGATATATTTGTACTTAGTCGAGCGATTTATATCGAAAACCTTTTGTAGCCTCATGTCATGCTAGAGGTCGTGCCCGAGGCAGATCCGCCTATGGCGTGACATATCTGCCTAACGGCACGACTTTTTACCTGAGTTTATTAACACCTAATGAGTTGGTTAAAATTTCCTTTAAACAACGCAACCTTCACCCTGTTAGATAGTGTCTTGAGATTAGGCTATACGCCACTTATTACCCAGAGCACTAAACAGGTTACCTTGTTTCTAAAAACTATTATATGATTATAAGCTAATCCCCCTTGATCCCCCTTTAGCAAAGGGGGAATGGGGGATTTGAATTGTTTGCTAAAATGTAATCTTTTCATGCTCTCATTAATAACATGAATATCTAACAGGGTGAAGGTTGCGGCTACCTGCCCGAATTACGTCGTTCGGGTGGGCAAATCCCAATGAACAAATCCCTGCCCGACCCGTCCGAACGGCATTCAGACTGTGTCGCAATGTCATTCTGAGGCTTTAGCCGAAGAATCTAGATTATGCCTGCCTGATGATAGGCAGGTAACCTATTGTAAACGTTAGATTCTTCACGGAGCCTGTCCTGAGCGAGATTCTTCAGTCACCCCCACTGCTTTCTTGCACCGTGGCGGCACGCTGCCGAAAGTAGGCTCTGTAACCAGAAGTAGGCCCCTTTAGGGGGAGCGAAAGCAAGAAGTGGGGACTCCTTCAGAATGACAAAAAAACGCTTTTTCTAATTCTCGGACAACCTGTGAACCAATAACCCTCATAAGTTTTTTTCACTTTTTGCTCCCCCCTTCTCTTCCTGACTTAAAATTTATAGACATCAAAGGGTAATCATTTGTTTTCCCTCGTTCCCACGCGGGAGCGTGGGAACGAGGGATTGAAAATTCGAGTAGAAAAATAAAAGATGAGTGGCAATTATGAATTGACGTCTTAAGGGGTAAGATATATAATACGCATCGTTTTAGAGATATAAGATTTTAGATAGACCCTATAAAAGAAATATTTTTTGTGGCGGTGTAGCTCAGCTGGTCAGAGCGGCGGAATCATAATCCGCGTGTCCGGGGTTCGAGTCCCTGCACCGCTACCACATCTTTTACGATATTGATTCTGATTCAGTACAAGCAAGGTTTGTTATCAGAATAACTTACCCTTTATGAGATGGCGGAGATATGTCTTTCTCATTACTCTACCTAAATTGAGCGATTTTCAGTATAAGTCACGATTTACATGTCATTGCGAGTCCGCCGGTGGCGGACGTGGCAATCTCTTAGGAAAACAAGATTGCTTCAGCTTCGCTTCGCAATGACGTTAAAAAAATGCTCAATTTAGGTCTATTGATCCGAAGAAGTCAGTAGTATAGCCCATTAAAACTTAAATAATTTTTATTAACTTGAATACGCAACAATAATATTTTTACAATGCCACAGAAATTACTAGAGGATATAAATAAAATTGATGTAAACAAGATTGAGACTGATATCGAAGGGATCAGGGTTGTAAATCCGCATCGTTATGAGATGGAGCAGTTAGATGGGATAATTAAATTTGATCCTGAGAATAAAATAATCATCGGATATAAGGATGTAAAAGACAATGAATTTTGGGTACGTGGGCATATTCCTGGCCGTCCTCTTTTTCCAGGTGTGTTAATGGTAGAAGCTGCTGCGCAGTTATGTACATATTATTATAAGAGAATTCTACAGGATGATAGATTCTTAGGCTTTGGTGGTATAGACAAGGTAAAATTTCGAGGTAAGGTTTCCCCGGGTGATAGACTTATCATAATTGCAAAAAATACTGAATTAAGGGCGAGAAGGGCTATCTTTGATACGCAGGGGATAGTAAATGGTAAACTTGTTTTTGAGGGTGTAATAATTGGTATGGCAGTTTGATGAAGATTTGTCTAACCGAATAGTTATTGAGGATTTTTTTATTTTAAGAGAGGAGAGAGCAGATGAATAAGCAAGATTTGGTTGGAGCAGTGGCAAAAGAGTTGGACACATCAAAGGCGCAGGGAGAGAGGGCCGTAAATGCGGTGCTGGGTGGTATCAGTAAGGGTATAAGGAAAGACAAGAACGTACAACTAATAGGATTTGGGACGTTTTTGGTAAAAAGAAGAAAGGCCAGGAAGGGGAGAAATCCACAAACAGGCGAAACTATTAATATCAAGGCCAGTAAGACAGTGGGTTTCAAGGCAGGTCAGAAATTCAAGGAAATGGTCTGAAAAATTTTCTCTGTCGCCACAATCCGGAATTTAAGAAAAAAACGTAATATCGTGGCATCTCCTGTTGGATAATTAGTAGAGCGTCCCTTGGTCAACAAACACCGCTAAAATGGTAAAATTATTTCCAGAGCTTGGACGATCCATAGCTTTGTTTTTCTTCTATTGCCATCGTGCATATTTACAGATTTAATCCCGTTTAGACCTATTGTACATTCACAGGTACCTTTGCCAAAATATAAACTGTTTTCTGTTTACATGGTATATACATTGAATCAAGAAAGGAAAAGTGGAGTCTCATTTCTCGGATACCCCCCCTCTGTATAGGCGTCTTGAATGGATATCCTGTTCGCCTTCGTATTACTATTTAAACCAATGAGTGTAAAAGCATGCGTGTTTTGACTAGAACAGAGTACCAAGATGCGCTACCAGCCCGACCGTGTTCTGGCGGGTAAGTATAGTCAAAACACAATGGGGGTCGGGATGACAATTGTGACACAGCCTCATAGCCGGTGGATTGGGGACGCTCCCTAAAAGGGGCAATTAAAATTGCTTAAAAGGGCATTAATTTTAAATTTTTTTGTCTAACCAAAAAATAATTATGAATCGTGGGATGGTTCGGATAAAACCCTAAAGGGTAAATTCCTGAATAAAACCATAAAGCATTAATTCCATTTTGTTTTTAATTTTATATTAAGCGAAAAAAGCAAGTTGACAAATCCCCCCTTCCCCCCCTTTACTAAAGGGGGAATAAGGGGGATTTATTCTTGAACCTGTCAGGAACAGGTTTAATTCGTTTACTATAGTATCTTGACAACAAAAAAAACAATAAGTTGAGCTATTATAACTTTCCTTTAAGTATACAAAGATATTTTCTATACTGCTTTCTCGCCTTACACGGCGTAGCCTTACTTAGTCACACCAGCATAGCTGGTGGTTTACCAAATTAATTATGAAGAAGCAAGACGCGTAAGTGAATTAAAATGGAAAAATTATTTGGGACAGACGGAATAAGAGGAGTAGCAAATATATTTCCAATGACTCCTGAAATGGTGCTGAGTGTAGGAAAAGCTACTGCCCATGTTTTTAAAGAAAAATGCGGAAAGAAAAAACCTAGTTTTGTTATAGGAAAAGATACCAGGTTGAGTGGCTATATGATAGAGAATGCATTAACATCTGGAATTTTATCAGTAGGTGGCGATGTTTTACTTGTTGGTCCGATACCAACACCTGCTATTGCTCATTTAACCAAATCGTTAAATGCTGATGCAGGCATTGTGCTTAGCGCTTCACATAATCCTGCTGAAGATAATGGAATAAAGATTTTTAGTGCAGATGGATATAAACTGCATGATGATGTTGAGGATGAGATTGAAAAATATGTCCTAACAGAAAATGTAAAGACAGAACATATAAGAGGAGATTTAATAGGGAAAGCTTGTAGAGTTGATGATGCAAAAGGGAAATATATAGAATTTGTAAAAGCTTCCATAAAAAGTATGAATCTAAAAGGATTAAAGCTTGTGCTGGATTGTGCTAATGGCGCTGCATACGATACTGCGCCGCGTATATTTAGAGAACTAGGAGCAGAAGTTATTGTTTTAAATGACAGACCGGATGGACTTAACATAAACTTTGATTGTGGAGCTCTGCATCCTGAAAAAATGATGGAGACCGTGAAAAAAGAAAAAGCGGATATTGGAATAGCATTAGACGGTGATGCTGACAGGGTTATAGTTTGTGATGAAAAAGGAAAAAACGTTGATGGTGACCATATAATTGCAATATGTGCTATTTACATGAAAGAGAAAGGAACCTTAGAGAATAATGGTGTTGTTGTAACTATCATGACTAATAAAGGATTTGATCTTGCTATGGATAAGGAAAACATAAATGTTGTTAAGACAAAGGTAGGAGACAGATATGTTATTGATGAGATGAAGAAAAAAGGATATGTCTTGGGAGGAGAACAGTCTGGGCATATAATATTCTTAAGTTATACAACAACGGGGGATGGCCTGATCTCTGCTTTGCAGTTGTTGAGAGTTATGAAAGAAAAAGGGGAGAAGTTAAGTAAATTAGCAGAATGTATGAAATCATTGCCCCAGGTGCTCATAAATGTCGATGTAAAAGAGAAAAAAGAAGTAGATGAGTTGAAAGCAAGGAAGAATGTTAGGGATGCTGAAAAAAAATTGGGGAAAAAGGGAAGAGTACTTGTCAGGTATTCGGGAACACAGAATTTGTGCAGAGTCATGATTGAAGGTGAGAACGAAAAAGAAATTGGAAAAATGTCAAATGATATTGCAAAAGCTATTAAGAAAGAGATAGGTGTCTAAAATGATACAAGCCGTAATTCTAGCTGCTGGAAAAAGTACGAGGACATGGCCATTGACACTAACCAGGCCTAAGCCATTGCTTAAGGTAATGAATAAAGAGATAATAAAACATAATTTAGATGCCTTGCAGGGATTAGTTGGTGAAGTTGTCGTAATAGTCGGTTTTAAGAAAGAAATGATAATAAAAGAGATAGGTTATAAATACGGAAGATTAAAAATAAGATACGTAGAGCAGAAGACGCAGTTAGGTACGGGACATGCGCTTAAGCATGTTAGAAAATTGATTAGGGATAAATTTATAGTTATGGGTGGGGATGATATTTTTTCAAAGGAAGATATCAAAGCATGTTTAAGGCATAAATATGCAGTCTTAGGATGCGTGGTTGAAAATACAGACAGGCTTGGTGTCTTTGTAGTGAAAAACAAAGCTGTTAAAAAGCTTGTTGAAAAACCTAAAAAGTTTGTTTCGGGTATAGCTAATACTGGATTATATGTTTTTGATAAATCAGTGTTTGGGTTTAAGCTCAGGAAAAGTCCAAGAGGAGAATATGAAATAGTTAACTATGTAAATGAGCTTGTTAAAAGGGAGAAAGTTGTATGTGAAAAGGTAAAAGGACATTGGTTATCTATAGGCTATCCATGGGACCTAATAGAAGCTAATGATGTTTTGGTCTCTAAGATAAAGAGTGACATAAAGGGGAAAGTAGGGAAGGGCGTTGTCGTAAAGGGAAAGATAATAGTAGGAAAAGGTACAAGAATTTTGTCCGGGACATACATAGCGGAGAATGTTGTTATTGGTGAGAACTGCAACGTAGGGCCTAACTGTTTTTTAAGAGGAAACACTTCTATTGGAAATGGATGTAATATTGGACAGGCGGTTGAGATAAAAAATAGTATAATTATGGACAAGGCAAAGGTTCCTCATCTTTCTTATATTGGAGACAGTGTTATTGGAGAGAATAGTAATTTAGGTGCAGGAACAATAACGGCTAATTTAAGACATGATAATAAGAATGTGAGATCTGTTGTGAAGGGAGAACTGGTTGATACAGGCAGAAGAAAGCTCGGGGCCATAATTGCTGATGACGTTCATACAGGCATAAATACAGTAATCTATCAGGGAAGAAAGATTTGGCCGGGGGTAGGCACAAGGCCTGGCGAGATAGTTGATAAGGATAAGAAGGCTTAAAAGTCAAAACGGGTTTCTCTAATTTTCACAACTCCCCAACAGGTCTGAGACTTTAGTAATATACGTATAAGGTGCTCTGTCATTGATTTTTGATTTGTAGAAATTGTAATACCTGCCGTGTTTCATTAATGCCGTAAGCATCCCCATATTCTCCCCAGCCTCTATCTCATCCTTAATTTTGTCACCAACGCAGAATACTTGTTCAGGTTTCAAATCATACTTGATTAAGATTTCCCTGAAACATTTCTCTTTTCCAGACGAATTGTCCGTAATGATTATTTCATCAAATGATCTTTCCAAGCCAAGCATTTTTATCTTTCTTTCTTGTAGATCACAATCACCCGCAGTAACGAGGATTAACTTATAACCGACACTTTTCAACTTACTAATTGAAGCAGTTACATCAGGAAATAATGTAATGTCTTTTATGTCTAAAGTATTAACAGCGCTGGAGACTTCCTTATAAAACTTGTCAGAAAGGTTGTACAGGTTGGCAATTTCACGGTAAATATCAGTTGTAGGCCCAAGCTTTTCCTCAAGTTTTAATTGGAGTTCTAATGCCTCCTTTTCAGAGCAGTTGATAGCTCCTGATATGATTTTGGCGGCACGCTTTCTGCCTTTTAAAACAAGTGTTCCACTACAATCGTATAAAGTGTCATCCAGGTCGAATATGATTGCTTTGATATGACTTGGGATTAAGGACATGAATTTAGGAATTGAGAGATGATCAAAAACTATTAATCTTTTAGCAACGATAATTGTGAGTATATTCTACATATAGAATCTGCCAGTTTCTCTGGGTCGTGCCGTATTAAATCCTGCTTTTCCCATAATATTCTTTTTTGTTCAATATTTTCAATTAAATCTGTGACTTCGACCTCGACATTAATTTTTGATAAATCTTCGTCTACGGTTACGATTTCTGCCCCTTCACTTCTATATTTTTCAAGTATATCATCGTTAGGGAATTTGTTGTTAACTAATACGTAATCTAGGACGCCTTCACCGAGGTACTTTATAATTGTTTTGACGCAGTCGGATGCAGTGTAATTATCAGTTTGTCCCGGTTGAGTAACAATATTGCAGATGTATATCTTCACTGCCTTTGTGTTCTGTAATGCTTCTTTTATACCCCCTACAAGAAGGTTGCTTATAATGCTTGTGTAGAGGCTTCCAGGACCGATCACGACGATATCTGCTTTGTTAATTTCATTAATTGCTTCTGGCGGGCATTCAACATTGTTTGATTTCAAAAAGACCTTCTTAATAGATGGCTTTTGAGGCGCTCGCACATTAAATTCTTCCTCTACGATCGATCCATCCTCTAGTTCAGCACAGATATGAGTACTCGCAAGTGTTGAAGGCAAAACCTTTCCTTTAATTGACAGTATCTTACTTGCTTTTTTTATTGCTTGTTCGAAGCTACCTGTTATATCTGTTAACGCAGTCATCAGTAGATTGCCAAGACTCATGCCGTTGAGTGACCCTTTATTAAACCGATATTGGAAGAGCTGGTATAAATCTTTTTCCTGTTCCTCAGATTCTGATAATGCTATCAAACAGTTTCGTGCGTCGCCAGGCGGTAAAATTCCGTATTGTTCCCTTATGACACCCGAGCTTCTGCCAGAGTCTGTAACAGTTACAATAGCTGTCAGGTTTTCACTGTACGTTTTCAGGCCTTCGAGAGCTCTCGGAAGTCCTGTACCTCCCCCTGTGGCTAAAATCCTTAATTGGTCGCGCATCTTCCCAAGATCTTTTAATTTAAGCACAGTGGATAGTTGAAAGATTCGCTTTATCTTGTAATCTGGCTTGTTTGAGTCGTCAGATGCAGATTCTACCTTAAATCTTCCGTGTAACATCTGAACGGTTACCATTCCCATGGATTTTGCAATTCTAAGTTCTGCTCTTACACGGTCTCCGACAACGACAACATTTCTTGGGTTCAGAGCGTATTTTTTAACGATTTCCTCGAAGCAGTCCTCCATTAATAAGCCAACTTCCTGATCGTTGATTATTATTTCATCAAAATAAGGTTTTAGTTTAAGTAATTCTATCTTTTTTTGTTGTCTTTCGTGGATTCCAGTCGTGAGTAAAAATAACTTATATTTTTCAAGGGCTAATTTTTTTAATGTTGGTATGACGTCTGGAAAAAGTTTTATATCCGATACTTCGTTACTATTATATGCCTTTAAGGCGCTATCAACAAAATTGTCGCTCCACCCGAATTTTTTCGCCATCTCATTAAACACAAGGTAATAAGGGCCATATTTTTCCGATAACTCTTTCTGCATTAAATACGCCTCTTCCTCTGTACACGGCAGTCCAGCCTTAACCATTACCTTCGCAGCACGTTTCCGTGACGCTTCAAGAAGTGAACCAGTACAATCATATAACGTATCGTCAAGATCGAATATAATTGCTTTCATAACTTAATCACCTTACGTTTATCTTGCCAATTTCGGATGAAAAATTAACTTTACTGCCAACTTTGATTCCATTTTTTCTGAACCAACCTTCTTCCATTTCAAGGGCGTATTTCCCTTTTTCTTTTGATACGTGATCTATTACACTATATGGATTCATTGACTCTATCTGCGTAATTTCTCCATCGGAATTTATAAAGGCGATAGAAAGAGGAATTTTTGTGTTTTTCATCCAAAAAGACAAATATTGTTCCTGTGGATAAATAAATAACATGCCATGATCTTTATCTAGTTTCTCTCGAAACATTAAACCTAGCATACGTTCCTTTTGTGTAGATACAACCTCTGCATGTATGCTTTTACCATTTATCTTTATTTCATGTATTTTGTTATTTGTTATATTGGAAGGCTTAGAACAACTGTAGAGTATTAGAGTTAGTGCTAAAAGAAAGAATGTTTGTAAATAGTTGTTTCTTATGACAAGGAAGGACGAGTCCATAAAGTAAAATTATTTCGCAAGAGAAATTGCAGAACTTGTGGAGTTCCTGAATTTAGCAGCAGGGTTAACTATAGCAAGTCCATGATAATATGTAACCAACCCATTAACAATTTCTGCCATAATCTTATTAAAGCTGGTTCTTTCCCTTTTTCTTTTTAACCTTACTTCTGGACCCTTTACATCAGTGATAGGTATCATTTTAACACTACCAAAATTCATCCTTAATACATTTATCATTCCACCGCTACCCTCCATTTGCTTGACTATTTCAGCAGAAGGCAATGCAGCAATGTAAGAAAGTGGGTATGTATAATCTCTGTAATCATCCTTTTGAATATATGCTTCGCTTTCAATTGCGAACGTATCGAGATATTCTCTAACTAGATTAAGGTTTGTTTCATTAACATCTTCTTCTTTGATTTTTGCAACCTGTTTCCTGTCAGTGTTGATTTTTCCTGTTATGAGCGCCTTGGTAATAGTTTTCTGGGATTGAAATGTATTTACCTCAATTTGTATATATTCCGGGCTTATGAATTGAAACGAAAAGACATTTTTTGTTTTTTCATCATACATAGATGAGTTAGTGAATTTAAAGTTAACGTTAGATATCTCCAATTCTGGCATTAGTATTTCAAGGGGGAGTATTATTTTTGATACCGTCATCGCGCCGGGGATAATATTCCCAACTCTATGGATTTCGTTTTTATCATTTGTTATTTCGACAAATCTTTCTCCTGATGACTTTTGAATCACATAATCATGGTGCATTAAGAATCTGTCAAATACGTGTAGTTTATCCTTCCCATCTTCAGCCTCTTCAAACCTCAAACTTGGCGTACGTGTACAAGCCCTTACATCCCTGAAATATATTGAATCCTGCTGGAAATCAGCTAGCTTGCCTATTGGTATACTAAAAACACACTGGTGGTTCTTATTCATTGTTCGTAATTATGTTGTAATTAAAAAGATAAATCTTCTATAGAAGCCGGAAAGGCCGGAAAGTGTTTACGAAATTGAAGGACTTTCAATAATTTTAGTAAAAATAAAAATATATGTCAAGACGATATTAAAATTTTTTTTAATATTTTAGTCATTGTTTACCAAGTGCTTATGACAATACTAACTCTCTATTTCTTTACCATTAACTCCTCGGCCTTGCCAGGGTTAATTTGGGGAACATTTAAAACTTTTTGTTCGAAATCTTGTTGAATCCTTGATATTACTACTTTAGTGCTTGGTAGGGATTTCGCTTTACTGCTTCTTGCCGTTAACTGTGCTGCGATTTTTAGCTTTTCATCGTCAATATTGCCTCTTATAAGGGACAGGGGGCCGGGAATATCTTTTAGATGTAATAAATAGTCACTACCTTTTGCTAAATTTTGTATCGTAAGATTTTCATCTTCTCTTCTACTGACAACAACCTTGGTTTTGCTGTCGATACGAAAGTGCCTCCCGACTTTTAACAATTTAACATCATTTACGTCCACATCTTCATGTTTAAGCGAATCCCTCATTCTGTTGGCGAATTCGGGGTCAGTAAGAAGACATCCTCCTGAGGAGCAAGGATAATCTTTGATCTGGAAAATATCTGCAAGTTGTATCTGGTCTTTCCGTGATCGCCCTTTTATCTCCAGTAATTCGTCTCTGTTAACCAGCCCTGTCTTTTCTGGAATCGTTGGTTCCAGATGTTTTGCGCAAAGGGGCCTTAATACAAGTCCTGTTAAGCCAGCTTCCCTGTCAATTGTTTTCATAGCTTCTTTTCTTTGTGACATCGGGCGCTGGCCCAAGACTTCACCCGTTATTATGAAAGAGGCTCCGATTTCCCTCATATATTCACCGGCAGCCCGGAAAATATTTATACGGCAATCTATGCACGGATTCATATTTTTGCCATAACCGTGTTTTGGTTTTTTTACTATTTCCAGAAAACTCTTGGTTGTATTTATGACCTTAATCGGAATCCCGAGTTTTTCAGAAACCTTTACGGCTTCTAGTTTACAATTACCCTTAGATGTACAAAGGCAAAAAACTGTGACGAAGTTCAAGGCAATAACATCGATGCCTTGCTTCTTAATTACGTGTATTGCTAACGTGCTGTCTAATCCACCAGACAGCAATGCAAGTGCTTTTGTCATTTCTAATTATAATGTTTTGTGAGACTTATAGAAATTTCGTGTTATCTTACGTAAAAATGCATGCTATCAGAAAAAAGCGTTTTGTCAAACAAAAGGTTTTGACCGGAATGTAGTTACGTGCTAAACTGTTTTTTGCTTTGCTAAACCCAATCCATAGAATTCTTATCGATATACGTCAAAAGAAATGATTAGGTCACCGGTAGTTTCTGGAAGTTTTTATCCTGGAAGTAAGAATGAACTAATAGAGGTGCTTAAGACACTTGTAGATGAGAAATCAGGAAGGCAAAAGGTCCTAGGTGCAATTTCTCCACACGCTGGTTATGTGTATTCAGGACGAGTAATGGGAAGTGTTTTTTCGACGATAGAAGTGCCTGACTCTGTTGTTATATTGGCTCCGAACCATACAGGTTATGGTGGGCCTTATTCTCTTTGGCCGGAAGGATATTGGAAAACTCCACTTGGTGAAACGTCTACGGATGAAGAACTAGTCAGTGAAATCCTCAATTCATGCGATCTTATAGAAAGGGACAAAGAGGCCCATATCAGAGAACACGCTGCCGAGGTTATATTGCCGTTTCTGCAGTACGTCAATCCGCAAGTTAAGATTGTTGTAATCGTAATCAAGACGAGTTGTCTTGAAGATTTGGAAATAATTGGTAAATCTATCAGCCAGGTTCTTAAAAAAACAAGGACCTCCACGCTTGTTGTTGCCTCATCTGATATGACCCACTATGAACCTCAGCAATCTGCCAATAAGAAAGACAAGTCCGCAATAGCAGAAATTGAAGCCTTGAGAGAAGAAGGACTTTATGATGTCGTGCAAAGTTTAGACATTACCATGTGTGGAATTTGCCCGGTAATTTCGATGATTATTTGTTCGAAAGAACGAGGCGCTACAAAAGCCGAGTTAATCAAGTATGAAACCAGTGGAGATGTTACCGGGGATTACGAACAGGTAGTGGGATATGCCGGCATGATAGTTAAATAATCGAGTTATTGCACATATTGAGGTATTCAAATGAATTCATGAAAAATTCGGCTAGCATAAAATACTTCATATACTTTTTCTCCTGCCTATTTTTCTCATTGAAGAGAAACCTTTCTTCAAACAAGATTGTTTAACTTAAATTGAGCGATTTTGTAGCCACCCCCATTCCTAGCTTACGCAAGGAAGCTATGGGGGCGTGACTTACGAGGATCCATCAAATGATGAGAAACGCAGGCTAAAGCCAGCGGCTACAATGGTATATAATATAAAATCGCTCAATTTAGGATAAGATTAAGATAAGTTTGTAAGCATATTCAACTTAAGACACCTCATGCGATGCAACCCTAAAATTTCCGTTATAATACCTGCCTTAAACGAAGAAGAGTCTATCAGTTTGGTGCTTAATGACATACCCAGAGGTTTAGTAGAAGAGATTATTGTTGTAGATAATGGCAGTCGTGATAATACTGCCACTGTAGCAGAAAATTTTGGGGGAAAAGTAGTATCAGAGCCATTAAAAGGTTATGGTTCAGCATGTCTCCGCGGTATTTCCAGGCTTAATGAGGATACGGACATTGTTGTTTTTCTTGATGCCGACTACAGTGATTACCCTCAAGACATTCACTCCCTTTTAGAACCCTTAATAGAGGATAAAGCAGAACTGGTGATTGGTTCGCGCTTGTTAGGAACAAGAGCTAAAGGGGCATTATTACCGCAGGCTATTTTGGGTAACAAGATGGCTACCTTCCTGATTTGGATTTTCTGGAGATTTAAGTATACCGATTTAGGTCCATTCAGGGCAATTAAATACAAAGACTTAATTGGCTTGAATATGAGAGATAAAAACTTTGGATGGACTGTCGAGATGCAAATTAAGGCAGTTAAAAAAGGGTTAAGGATTATGGAAGTACCAGTAAGGTATCGAAAACGTGTTGGAAAATCAAAGATTACGGGTACCTTGTCAGGTACAATACTTGCCGGTTTTAAAATTATTTATACTATATTAAAATATATAGTCTTATAGGAATAAAAGGCTCGTTCAGGCCCGCCCGTGCCGGTATGGGGATGGGGAACGAGCCCTACAATAAAAATGTTTTACATTAGATTAACATGATGCGATGTTAAAATTGTAGGGTACGTTCCCAGAACGTACCGTTTATGAATCTGTATATTTAACTATGTCCACAATAGAAACCTCAATAATAATACCCACTCTTAATGAGGAAAAAGTCATAAGGAGATGTCTTGAAACCGTGGTGAATATCCAAGGTATTGAGGTGATTGTCTCTGATGGCGGAAGCACAGATAAGACAGTGGAAATGGCCAGAGGTTATAAAGATGTTAAAGTTGTTTCTTCCATGATGGGACGAGGTGCCCAGATGAACGCAGGTTCATCATACGCCCACGGCGAGATTCTCCTTTTTCTCCACGCAGATAGTATCCTGTCAAGAGAAGTTATTTTAAAGATTCCGTGGATTTTCAAGGATAACTCAATAGTAGGCGGCGCATTTAAGATAAGGTTGCTGTCTAATAGATTGCCTTACAGATTAATAGAAGCAGGCATAAACTTTCGTTCAAATGTTTTCAAATTACCTTATGGCGATCAAGGGTTGTTTGTAAAGAGATCTGTATTCAAGGAATTAGGCGGTTTCGGAGGAATGGCTGTTTGTGAGGATCTTGATTTTATATGGCGACTCAAAAAACTTGGGAAAATAACCATCCTTGATGAAGAGATTTTTTCCTCTGTTAGAAGATGGGAAAATAATGGCATCTTAAGAACTTCTCTCAGAAATCAATTCTTACTAGCCTCATATGTTACTAACTACAGGATATTTAATTCCCGATATTCAGAGACAAAAAAATTTTAAAATGCGTTAAGTTGTCAAAGACATTCAAGCTAGAGAATACGTGAAAATTTACGCTACATTTCCCTCTATGAGTTGGGATTTTTACTTTTTTCTCATTTTTCTATTTTGTGGAAATATATCTCGTTTATATTTTGTCATTAATATAAGGAAGGGGAAAATTGTCCTTTTAACTAATTTTTAAGAAAAAGAGGCAGGTCATGTTTAAGAAGCTGATACTTGTTTTAATGCCCATACTTAACCTTCCATTTATGCTAATGGAGGAAAGTCTACATGAGAAAATTAATGGAGTTGCTAATCGTTTTAATATTCGTAGTTATATTTAGCGGGTGTGCGGGGATGCATTACAGGACAGGCGAAAGTTACTTAAAGCAGCAAAAGTATCCAGAGGCAATTAATTCTCTCGAAACCGCTTTAGAGAAGAACCCAGGGTATCCTAAAGCACATACTCTACTAGGAATAGCTTACTACAAAACCGAAATGTATGAACAGGCAATCTCCGAACTCAAAGTTGCAAAAGAACTTCAAATCAGTGATAAGAGGGCAAGGTTATTTTTGGGTATGGCATATTTAAAGTACGGAAAGACGGACGATACAATTATTGAATGGGGGTCACACCTTGATATATCTCCTTATGATAACGTGTCAGGAATATTGCAAAAAAATATTACAGTGTTGAAAAGTGGTGAAATCTTACCAGAAACTGTGGATTTGATGACAAGTAGCATTGAAACCGTAATTGCACAGGAAGATAGGATTAGTGATGTAGTCCCTTACTATAGAGTTAATAGAAGTTTTGGATACAGGCATGGATATTATCATCATGGTTTTTTCGGATGCGATTAAATCTGTGCGAATTGAAAAATAAAATCAAAGAGTTGCTCACAAAGGAAACTAAAGTATTCTAAATGAAAATTCTAAGAATATAACCATTAATCAGGGATGGCCTGAAAGATTAAGTATGATTTTCAGGAGAAAATTAAAAATGAGAAATACTTCTAATTTCTCAAGTGCGAATATAGAAGAAAAGGCACTAAAAGATAAACCTGTTAATTTTAATTCGCCGGTAAGTAGGTTGCATAAGAAGAGGTTATGCTTAAAGTGTGGGAAAAAATTTCTTAGCGAAGGTCCTCACAATCGTATATGTGTAAAGTGTGGTTTAATCAATGACGGAATAAGAGTAGGTATATATTCTGTAAGTTTGAGATTTGCAGAAGTAATGAATTGCATAGAAGAACATTTATGTGAGCACGATTAAACACTTATAGATGAAAATTCGCCATAATACAAATGAAAACCTTATAGGTCCGCATGGATAATTTACCTGAGACACGGCATAATTTGTCCGCGTTTCGAATTCTAATGTGGTTTTTTAATGGCAAAAGCTAAGAAAGAGAAACCTACAACTTTGAAAACGAAAGCTACCGGAAAAAAAGCGTTAGTGAAGAACCTGTTGAAAAGGAATTATCGCAGATGAAGGCAACAACAAAGAATGTTGGGATAAAAAAGGTGTATTTACGCGGCAGGCATGTATGCAAAGTGACTTTCAGATTGCCAAAAGTTGCCGCTCCTGACGCAAAGAGTGTATGTATTGTTGGTGATTTCAATAACTGGAATATTCATGCAAATCCAATGAAAAAGTTAAAAAATGGAGACTACGCCATCGCACTTGACCTTGAGCCAGGAAGAGAACACTTGTTTCGTTACCTCATTGATGAATCAAAATGGGCAAATGACTGGAATGCTGATAAGTATGTAAAAAGCCCTTATGGGGACAGTGATAACTCATTTGTTGTGACTCATTAAAATATACGATTGCGTAAAATAGGTTTTTCAGATGTTAAAGTTCAATGTTTGTTTTCTCATTTTCTAAATCGTATATCAATAAGGAAGTGAATATCTTTGCAGTAGGGGTTTTTTGGTAGGAATAAATCCTGTTTAATATTTGTCTTTAAATAAAGAGGGAGCACGAACATACCCATAATAACTGATTAAAAAATTTGAGTTAGAGAAATGAAATACAAAAAAACTATAGTTGTTAGTATATTTCTCCTAATATTCATGCCTTCTTTTCTGTGGGCAGAAGAGCCTGGAAAAATAATTATGGAAACTGTGGATAGAGGTTTGGCTATCCTTAAAGATCCTTCTCTTCAAGGAGAGAAAAAGACGGAAGATTACAGGCAGAAATTATGGGAAGAGATTTCACCCATTTTTAATTTTGAAGAGATGTCCAAAAGAGCGCTTGCCCGTCACTGGAGAAAGCTATCTCCTGAAGAGAAAAGTGAATTTGTGAAATTATTTACTGACCATCTTAGAAGCGCATACATAGGAAAAGCTTTCACTTATTCAGGAGAAAAAATTGTTTATCTAAGGGAAAAGCAAGATAATAACTACGCCAAAGTACAAACTAAAGTTATACTAAATACAGGAAAAGGAATGTTAGTAGATTTTAACATGCACAATAATCATGGGAAATGGAAGATTTATGATGTAATTATCGAAGGAGTAAGTCTGGTCAATAATTACCGCAGCCAATTTAATAGTTTCTTGATTAACTCCTCGTATGAAGAACTGATTCAAAAGATAAAAGAGAAAATACAAGGAATGAATATCAACAAATAGAGGGAATATCATTAAATGCTATAACACCTTAAAAGGAATAAGCAAATGAGAAAATATGTCTTATTATCCCTCATTCTTGTTTTTACAATATGTTTGTGTAAGGTATCAGTATGGGCTGAGAGTGTACGTGTTTCTGAGGAGCAATCAAGTGAAACCGTAAATGATAAAGAAATTCCTAAAATGGATGCAGTTAACAAAGATGACGAACTGGATCGTACCGATATGGTACTAGAAACTACTTTAGTTAAAGACCCGATTCAACCTTATAATCGCGCTATATTTACATTCAATGACAAGCTCTATTTTCATGCTATTAGGCCAGCATATAAAGGATATAATGTGGCGGTACCTGAAAAAGCACGGTCAGGTGTAAGAAATTTCTTTTCAAACATAAAAACGCCTGTTAGATTCTTCAATTGCATCTTTCAAGGCAAATTTAAAGGCGCTGGTACGGAGTTATTGCGTCTTACTATTAATAGTACGGGAGGACTAGCAGGGTTTTTAGATCCGGCAAAAAAGTATTTTCACCTGGAGAAACAGGAAGAAGATTTTGGTCAGACCCTTGGCAAATACGGAATGGGGCATGGTTCTTTTATAGAATGGCCCTTTTTTGGTCCATCAAACATGCGTGATACTCTCGGATTTGTAGGAGACGTTGCCCTCAACCCCTTAACCGTTGTATCTTTTGTAGTTAACCCTTTTATAACTACAGGGTCCGGTATTTACAATGAACTTAACGAAGTCTCCCTGGATAAGGGAGAGGCATACGAGAGTATAGTAAAACCTGCCATAGACCCTTATATTGCGGTACAAGATGCTTACACACAGAATCGAGCTAAGAAGATTAAAGAATGAGATAGCTTATCAACTATAGACTTTGTCATTATCGCAGAATCAATTTGGTGCAAGGTAAATGAAGATAGGCTCTGTAAGATCTGGGAAAATGGGTTTGAGGATTTAATAAGTTTAAATTAGCAACCGTTAATTAAAAAGCAAGTCTCCAACGTAGAATTTTTTTGACTGTTAACATAGGAGATTTTTATGCCTGAAACAAAAATTGAACAGTTAGCAGAATTTGGCCAGAGCGCCTGGCTGGATAGTATCAACCGCTCTATGATTGAAACGGGTAAACTTAAAGAAATGATTGGGTCAGGCTTAAGAGGCATGACCTCTAATCCCACGATATTTGATAAGGCAATTAGTTCCAGCAATGATTATGACCAGAAAATTGAAGAATTATCCAATGGGGGTAAATCCGTTTTCGAAATTTACGACGAGTTAACGGTAAGAGACGTTCAGGAAGCTGCTGATATATTTATGCCTGTGTATCAGGAGGCCGAAGGTTTAGATGGATATGTGAGTTTAGAAATCAATCCGAAACTGGCGTTTAAAACTCATGAAACTATAGAAGAAGGTAAACGGCTTTACAAGAAAGTTAATCGAACTAACGTAATGTTCAAGGTACCTGCAACAGAAGAAGGATTTAAAGCTATAGAAGAGTTGATTACCTGCGGGATTAATATTAATGTAACCTTAATATTTTCTTTAGGGCAGTACATTAATGCTGCACAGGCTTATATAAGAGGAATAAAACGCGTCCTGCAAAATAAGGGCGATGCCAGTCAAGTGCGTTCTGTAGCCAGTATTTTTGTAAGTAGGATTGATACTGCCGTTGATAATTTGTTGGAAGAGAAGCTAATCAAAGAAAATGACCGAGAAAAAAAGATACAACTTTCATCTTTAAAAGGAAAAGCTGCCGCAGCCAATGCTAACCTGATTTATAAAAGGTACTTGGAGACTTTTACATCCAGTGAATTTAAGCAAATTCAAGATAAGGGCGCACAATTCCAAAGAGTCCTCTGGGGTTCAACAAGCACAAAAAACCCTGCATACAGCGATATAAAGTATGTTACAGAGTTGATCGCTAAAAATACAATCAATACCCTACCAGAAAATACATTCGAGGCATTTTTAGACCATGGCGTTATTAAAGAGGCATTAATTTCCGATATTTCCGATGCTCAAAATATTGTTAATACTCTAGAAGGGTTTGGAATTAATATAAATAAGGTTTTAGTAAAATTGCTCCATGATGGAGTGGCCTCATTCGAAAAATCGTTTGTATCTCTTTTGGGTTCGATAGAAGAAAAAACGAAAAGTATAAGCATGAAGTAAATATTGTGACATCTTTGCTCTCAGCGTATTTTACGGCCAAAGAGTATATCAAACGTATTGTCAAAAATGATAGACGAAGAGTCAATGATTACTCTGTTCATATTAGTGGGAATTAGAATAATTCCATTAAATCCGCTGTGCTGCGATTTAGCCATAACTATAGGGTTGGCACATGAATAATGAGCTTTCAACATTTAATTCTGAGAAAGCAACAAACAGACTAAAAAAGATTTTAAATGAATCTAAGGGAAAGGTACTTGATGAAAGTTTATTAAGAAAGATTGAAATTGAGCTGGAAAAGAAAAACTCTGAAATTGTGAAGTTGTTGAAAAATGCCGGAGCATGCAAGGAATCAAAAAATTTAGAAGAACAGATTCAAAAGGAAAGTAAAAGATTTGAAGACATAATGGATGTTATCGGAGAGGGCCTGTGCTTGCTTAATAAGGATTTGAAAGTTATCTGGGCTAATAAGACCATAAGTGACTGGTTGGATCTAAGAGAATCACCTGTTGGCAATTACTGCAAAGATATTTTCCATTGTAGCGAAGCAGGAATAGAAAACTGTCAGGCCCTAAATGTCTTCAAAGGGGGAGAAGGCCATATAATTGAAACGTGGATTACAACAAAAACTAACAAAAGAATATGTATTCAACGTATTGCTATTCCCATAACAAGCGAAAAAGGAGATATTAGCAATGTCTTAGTACATACAGTAGACGTTACCGAAAGCGAAAAGTCAGCACACAGACTTTTGCTATTACAACATCTTGGTGAAGTAATGCAGGGAATGCTTAATCTTGACAGTTTACTTCATCTGATTTTAACTTGCGTAACCTCTGGTTACGCATTTGGATTTAATCGTGCGATACTTTTCTTGAATAATAAAGAAGAAAATGTCTTAAAGGGGAAATTGGCAGTAGGGCCGTCCTCTCCAGAAGAGGCGAGCAAAATTTGGCAAGAGATATCAAGCAAGTATAGCTCACTTATGCACATACTTGAAGAGTTAGACTACGGCCATAATATTAATACACCTTTTAATACTATGACAAAACTTATGGTGTATTCATTAGCAGAAGAAGAGAAAGAAGTTGTAGCATCTTGTGCTAAAGTAAAAAACCCTATTGTTGTTAAAGATGCTGCTAATGACCCACGTGTAACACAGGAATTTAGAAAGACTTTAGGTGCCAATGAATTTGTCTGTGTACCTTTAATATCAAAGGAGGAACCTAAAGGTGTCATAGTTGCAGATAACATTTATACAGGAGAACCTATAACTGAGGATCGAGTAAGCCTCTTAACAATGTTTGCCAGCCAGGCTGCACTAGCTATTGAAAACGCTGAAACCTACAAAAGTCTCGAGGACAAGATAAATCAACTTACAGAAACACAACAGAGACTCATTAGTGCAGAAAAATTGGCCGCTATAGGTTCGGTGGCATCTTATATTGCACACGAGATTAGAAACCCACTGGTGACCATAGGTGGATTTGCCAATTCTCTCTCTCGTATCGACTATGCAGACTCAAAAACCAAGACTAATACTAACATAATCCTTGATGAAGTAAGACGTCTAGAAAAAATACTTAATAATCTCACTGACCTCAGTAAGCCCCCGATACCAGAAAGGATTAATGTTCAAATATGTGATATCATAGATAACACATGCGCACTAATGGAGAATTATCTTAAAGAAAGGCACATAGACTTATATAAGGAGTTTGAACCTGATATCCCCCGAATATTGGCTGATCCTAATCAAATAAAACAAGTCATTCTTAATATACTAATAAATTCGGTAGACTCAATGCCTGATGGTGGGAATCTTACTATAAAAACCAAAACAGTTAACGGATCAATACAAACAGACATAATCGTAATGGACATAAATATACCAAAGATGGATGGTATTGAGGCAATGGGCAGGATTTTAAGTAAAAATAAAATGATTCCTATTATCATTAACACTGCTTATAGCAGTTATAAGGGTAATTTTATGTCGTAGGCTGCCGATGCATTTATTATCAAATCTTCAAACCTCTCGGAATTAAAAGACAAAATCAAAGAAATACTTACAAATAAAGCTAAAAACTCCTGACATAATGCAAGCATATTAGAGACGGTCATCTGCAACGATAGCCAAAAATATCTATTATTAATAGTTTATAATCAAAAAGGAGTTAGGTATGGAAGATAGGAAGTATGAATCTCCTTATGTAGATAGCCGTTTTCTGCAAACCTGCGATGTCCCTTTAGAAGAATTTAAGATTGAACCATTTGCAATGGTTATCTTTGGTGGTACAGGTGACTTAAGCCAAAGAAAGCTACTACCAGCACTTTATAATCTTTATCGAAAAGAAAAGCTTAATACAAAATTTTTAATCCTGGGGTGTGGTTCGCGCGAGATGTCTAATCATGAATATCGCAACTTCATACAAGAAGCGTTATTAAAATTTTCCCAAGATTCTTTTAATCAAAATAATTGGGATGAATTTAGCAAGCATCTTTTTTATCTATCTGCGGATTTCAAAATAGATGATAACTATAAGATACTCTGCCAACGTGTATCTGAGACTACATTTACTACTGAACAAAAACAGAAAGACATAATCTTTTATCTGGCCGTTCCACCAACATTAGCACGCATAATAGTGGAAAAGCTGACAAAGTATAATCTTTGTAAGGGGCAATCTAATACTAAAATTATTCATGAAAAACCTTTTGGCAGTGATAAGACTTCTGCCATCAAATTGAATCAATTATTGCTAAATGCATTTGAGGAAAAACAAATCTACTGTATTGATCATTACCTGGGTAAGGATACGGTTCAAAATATTATCTTTTTCCGTTTCGCAAATAGTATATTTGATCCTCTTTGGAACAGGCGCTATATTGATCACGTGCAGATTACGGTTGCTGAGGATATAGGGGTAGAGCATCGTGGTATTTTTTATGAAGAGACTGGCGTGGTAAAAGATATCGTGCAAAACCATATTATGCAACTCATTGCCTTGGTAGCAATGGAAACACCCGTGGGAGTCGAGGCAGATTTGGTGCGCGATGAAAAGGTAAAGGTCTTTCGTACGATCAGGTCTATGGATGAAGAATATATTGATAGGTTTACGGTAAGAGGTCAGTACGGCCCAGGGAAAATGAACGATAGAGACGTTCCAGGCTATCGAGAAGAAGAGAATGTATCTCCAAACTCAAATACACCCACATTCTTTGCTGGAAAATTTTATCTAGATAACTGGCGTTGGGCGGGAGTTCCTTTTTATGTACGTACCGGTAAACGTTTATCCAGACGTATTACTGAGATTTATGTTCAATTCAAACAACCTCCTCTAAGACTTTTTGGTCGCACTTGCGACATTATAGAGCCAAATACTCTTATCTTGCGTATCCAGCCTCAAGAGGAAATAAATTTATGTGTAAGCGTAAAATATCCAGGTATGGGCAACGAACCGCATAAAGTAAATATGGATTTTAATTATAACAAAGCCTTTAATATAAAGTACGATGCATATGAGCGGTTACTCATAGATTGTATGAAAGGAGACCTAATTCTTTTTCCTCGTCAGGATGGAGTGGAGGCAATGTGGGCAATAGTTGACCCGATAATAAAACACTGGGAGAGCAAGCCGGCAGAGAATTTCCCTAATTACGTTGCAGGTGCCTGGGGACCTAAAGAAGCAGAGGAATTAATTGAAAGAGAAGGACGAAAGTGGCATTATGCGTAACTTCTCAATAAGTTGAGATACGATATTCTTTAGTATCTGTTACGGAAAGCCTAAATACCAAAAAATGTCACCCTGAAGTTGTTTCAGGGTCTCTTAACTTCTTGATATATATAGATTCTGAAACAAGTTCAGAGATGACAATAAAGGATTTCCGCAACAGAAATAAGTAGATTTTTATTTAAAAAAGGAGATAAGTGTGCCACGCGATATTCCTGTAGGTAATGGCAACTTATTAGTTGCTTTCGGCCATAATTATATTCTACGTGAATTTTATTTCCCTCATGTGGGACAGGAAGGCCATACCAAAGGCGAACCTTTTCGTTTTGGGGTCTGGGTAAATGGTAGATTCAGTTGGGTGCCTGATGGATGGAAAATAAACATGAATTATTTAAATGACACATTGGTGACTAATGTAGAGCTTATAAATACAAAACTAAATATCCGCATCATTGCAAATGACTTAGTTGATTTTCATGAGAACATCTATGTAAAGAAATTAAGTATAGAAAACTTATCTAATGAGATGCAGGAAGTAAGAATTTTCCTGTGTCACGATTTTCATATTTACGGAAATGATATTGGTGATACTGCGGTTTTCAGGCCAGAGGTAAATGGTTTACTACATTATAAGGGTGAACGTTATTTTTTGATAAATGCCTGCGCTAATAATAAATGTGGAATTGATCAGTTTGCTACAGGAAATAAAGAACAGAGATCTCTTGAAGGAACCTGGAAAGATGCAGAAGATGGTATTCTAAGTAAAAATCCTGTGGCACAAGGCTCTGTTGATTCAGTAATTGCTATACATCTTAGGCTAAAACCTAAAGGAAAGGATTCTTGTTCCTATTGGATATGTGCTGGTAGAAATTGGGAAGAGGTATTTATTTTAAATAAGGTTATATGGGAAAAGACCCCGGAAGTAATTTTAAAGCGGACGTTTGATTACTGGAAGCTCTGGGTGGATAAGGAAGAACTAAATTATGATTTGTTACCTGATAAAATTGCCTGGCTTTATAAAAGGAGCCTTTTAATTATGCGCACACAAATTGATAATAACGGAGCAATCGTTGCCGCAAACGATTCCGATGTTATTCAGTTTAATCGTGATACATACAGTTATATGTGGCCGCGTGATGGCGCATTGGTCGCCTATGCCCTTGATTTAGCAGGTTATCTTGTGCTCTCACGTAATTTTTTTAATTTCTGCTTCCACATTATAGAGAAAGAAGGTTATTTTTTGCATAAATATACACCCTATGGGGCGCTGGCAAGTACCTGGCATCCCTGGTTAAAGGATAAGGAGCTACAACTTCCCATTCAGGAGGATGAAACTGCTCTGGTTATCTGGGCATTATGGAAACATTATGATATCTTTCGAGATATCGAGTTTATTAAGCCGTTATATAAATTACTGATTAAAAATGCCGCGGATTTTATGTTGCGCTATAGCGATAAAAAAACAAAACTTCCGTTACCCAGTTATGATCTATGGGAGGAACGCTATGGCGTACATACTTTTACCATGGGAGCTGTTTACGGAGGTTTAGTGGCTGCTGCCAATTTTACCAGGGCATTTGGTGAAACAGACATTTCAAAAAAATATAGAAGAGGAGCAAAGGAAATTAGAGAGACAATGGATAAATATCTTTACCTTCAAAAGGAAAAGCGTTTTGCCAGAATGATAAACTTTAGAAAAGATGGTAAAATTGAAATAGACACTACTTTAGATGCGAGTTTGTGCGGAGTATTTATGTTTGGGGCTTATGACGTAAATGATGAAAAGGTAACAAATACAATGCAGCAAGTTTATGAGAAACTTTGGTGCAAAACTAATGTTGGTGGTATAGCTAGATACGAAAATGATTCTTATTATCGTGTCAGTGACGACTTACCGGGCAATCCCTGGTTTGTTACCACCCTTTGGTTGGCTCAATATTACATTGCACGGGCTAAAACAAAAGCAGGACTAGATAAAGCAATAGGTATCATGGAATGGGTTGCCAGGCATGCACTACCGAGTGGGGTATTGGCTGAACAGGTTAACCCCTATACTAACGAACCTGTGTCCGTGTCTCCTCTGACATGGAGCCATGCAACATTTGTCATCGTAGCGCATGAATATCTTCAAAAACTATTAGAGTTAGAGAAATGTGAAATGTGTGGACAATCTAAATATTCTAAAAAAAGAGTTCATAAATAGTTTAAGAATTTTACTAAAATCTGAGTATGTAGCCACAATCTTTAGAGCCTGCCCTGAGCGTATCGAAGGGTTGCGTAATTTTAAAGGATTTTTAATCAACCTTATCAGGTGGTAGTAAACGCAGGCCATCCCGTTGCTAATAGCTACGCGACTTAAGCCCTGCGGCTACAACAAATTCCCCAAATCTGAAAGTTTCAGGCATAATCTCTCAACTCAGGCAAAAGAAGTTTTTGATGGTTAATAGTATAATAGTACTCTTTTTTATTTTTTGGGAATATATCTCATTTAAAATTTGTCAATAGTATAAAGAGCAGCATTGAAGTTATTAACAAATTGTATAAAAAAGGAGGTGTATTATGTTTAAGAAGTTGATACCTATAATGGTAGCCGTATTTATCTTACCGTTTTTTATCGAAACAAGCTATGGATATGGTAGTGGTGAAAAGCTTAAGACATTTTCTGGCATTTTAGTTGACACGAAATGTTACGGTATGAATAATGACAATTTTACTAACGACCATATGTCACCTAAAGGGAATATGCCTGGATGTGCAGCTATGTGTGCCAAAATGGGTGTACCTGTAGGTTTACTCGTAAACGGTAAAAAAGGGGGAAAGGTTTATGTCTTGACCATTCCAGCTCCAGCTTTAGCAGACTATATGGGTGAATGGGTTAGAATTAGTGGTGTCAAGACATTTAAACGTGGTCTGATCCCGAAGAAAATCGAGGTAAAAAAAGGTGATACATACGAAGAGGTAAAGATTGAAACGATGATGTAGTAAACAAACCTTGATAGCAAGTTTTATATTGCTTGAGATATTAGAACGTTTTGCTACTGGCGAGACACAATGTTTTGACTCGTATGCACCAGATATCCAATACTACGGATAGTGATCAAGGTTTATGCAAGACTGCAAATCTCGAAAGGTCAGAAAGAATTTTAGTGGTTTTAGTATCTTATTAAAACAGTATGAAAGCTATCACTGCTTTTTCTTAAAGGAAGAGGTTAAAGATGATGAAAAATAAAGACGCTAACAACTTGAAGGCCGGCGACAAGATTTGTTTGTTCAAAAAAGATGGGCTATTACCAATTATGTGTGGCAATCTAGAATTTTTTAATGAAAAAGATGATAAAGTATCCATAAAAGTTGATGAAGGCTCCGTTAAACTTACGAGGCATTTGTATGATTTAGTAAGTACTTCGACCCTGAGTGACTCAGGGTCGAAGTGCTCGGTTGAGCTATTACGGCAACAATTCATGCAATTTTCCGGGATAATAAAACGTGAGCCAAAAAGATAGCCTTCTCATTCATATAGACGCCTTATACAGGTCAGCATTATACCTTGTTAAGAATGAAAGCAATGCAGACGATCTTGTTCAAGAGACTTATTTAAGGGCGTTCAAATTTGTCAGCGAAGATAGAGGAATTAGTAATGAGAAGGCATGGTTATTTAAGATATTAATGAATACTTTCATTAATAAATACCGAAAAGACAAACGGGAGCCTTCTCTGGTTGATTTTGATAGTATCGAGTCCTTTTATGGATCAATAGAAGAAGAAGCCCAAATGTCTCCATTTACAGAAGATGAGGCAGGAATTGATAAATTTCTAGATGACGATATAAAAAAAGCCCTGGAAGAACTACCTGTCGATTTTCGAACCGTAATCCTGCTTTCTACTGTAGAAGGTTTTTCTTACAAAGAGATTTCTGAGATGATCGGATGCCCGATAGGTACGGTGATGTCTAGAATATACAGGGGACGAAGGATGTTGAAGGAAAGATTAACCAGCTATGCAAAAAAACATGGTTATGAGAGGGAATAAGAAATGAATTGCAATGACATTAGAAAATATTTTTATGCTTTTATTGATAATGAACTCGATGTGGAAAAGAACATAGAGATTCTGGCCCATCTTGATATGTGTTATGAATGTAGTCAGAAGATAGAAAAGGAAAGGTTGCTTCACAAGAGGGTGAAAGAGACTGTTTGCATGGTAAAAGCCCCTGCTTACCTTGAGCACAATATTTTAAAAAGCGTAGAGAAAAAACCTAGCTTCTTTACTCTACTTAAAGAGAACTTATTGCTAAAAAGTCGTTTAATTCCACTGACTGCTATTGCGACAGTAGTAATTATAGCCGTTAGTTTTTTTGTAATACAAAGTAATCTAAAGAAAAATGATATTATTTATCTCGCAGAATCAGAATATCACAATTATATGATGCAGCAGCTCGATCTGGACATACGGTCACAGGACCCTGGTACAATTGAGAAATACCTCCAAAAACAAACCAATTCAAACATCGTCCTGCCAGAAATCAAAGATGATGTGACGTTAATTGGCGCTGCATTATCTGAGATTGAAGGCGTGAAGGTATCCCAGGTTTATTACATGCATGACGAAACTCCTGTTTCATTGATGATAATTTGTTATTCTGATTCCCAATTGGGATATAGTAAAAACATTGATTTTTCAGGGATGAAGGAAATACTCATAGACGAGAAGGTCGTTTATTATGACGATAAAGGGTATTGTGGTCATTGTCAAATAATGGGATGGAAAGAGGCTGAAAATCAGTATGTTATGGTATCAAATTTAAATAGTGATAAGATGATGAGGATACTGAAGAAAGCCTGAGTATGCAATGATGACTAATAAAAAATCTATTATAAAATTTGTTATCTTATTAATTATTATAGCTGGTGCATTTTTTGCATTCAGATATACACCCTTGTCACAATATACTCAGAAAGAAGAACTTCTGAGACTTCTTACACAATTTAGAGAGCATTGGTGGGGACCTGTTGGTTTTATTCTTATCTATGGCGTGGGATGCGTAGTTGCGTTTCCAGGCTCAATCTTAACTTTGTGTGGTGGTGCAATATTTGGAGTGGCATGGGGCACTCTCTATAACGTATTGGCTTCTAATCTGGGCGCTACCCTTGCATTCTTGATGGCAAGGTATTTCGGGCGTGACTTTGTATCAAGGTTTATGAAGGGAAGGATTGAATCCTTTGATGAAAAAGTTGCCAGACATGGCTTTCGGTTTATATTTACACTAAGGTTAATTCCTCTCGTCCCCTTTAACGGACTTAATCTTGGCTCCGGTCTTTCTAAGATCAAGTATCGTGATTATTTGCTGGGTTCTGTCATTGGCATGTTACCGGGCACGTTCATCTATACATATTTTGCAGACGCACTACTCAGTGGAGTGACAGGGAGCGGGAAAAAGGCAATGACTAACTTGATTATTGCCAGTTCACTGTTGATATTAATTTCGTTAGTGCCAACAATTTACAAGAAGTTTAAAAAACCTAAAGCTATTGAGGGTAGAGTGTAGTAAGGGGCGAGAAATTATGAAAGATTTTGACCTTACGGTAATTGGCGGTGGAGCAGGTGGCCTGAACGTCGCTAGCGGAGCGGTGCAACTTGGCGCCAGGGTAGCCCTTGTTGAGAAGGACAAACTCGGTGGAGATTGCCTCTATTATGGGTGCGTACCCACTAAGGCATTGATACAGTCTGCAAAAATAGCTTCGCTCATTAAAAGGTCTAAGGAATACGGCCTTAATGATACAAATATCTCCTTTGATTTTAAGAATGTTATGTCTCACATGAGAGAAGTTATATCAAAGATTGGTGTGAACGATGCCCCGAAAAGATTTGAAGATATGGGCATAAAGGTTATATTTGGTGATGGCATGTTTGTTGACCAGAATACCTTTAGTGTCAATGGCCACGATATTACGAGCAGGAAGTTTGTCATCTCAACAGGTTCAAGGGCTGTTGCTATTCCTATCAAAGGGCTTGAAAATATTAAATATCTAACCAGTGAGAGTGCCCTGGAACTGGATTATTTACCCAAATCAATAATTATATTGGGTGCCGGCCCGATAGGATTGGAATTTGCGCAGGTGTTTGCAAGATTGGGGTCAAAGGTTACGGTTATAGAGAAGATGGGACAGGTTCTGCCGCGTGAGGATAAAGAAATTTCCGATACCATTGAATCGATACTAAAGGAAGATGGAATTGAGATACATACATGTGTTAATGTAGATCATGTTAAACAAGAGGATAAACAAAAAATAGTAGTAGCCGAATGTACCGGACAGGAAAAGACATTTAAAGCCGATGAGTTCATGCTGGCTATTGGACGTGCTCCTAATCTGGAAGGGCTTAACCTCGAAGCTGCTGGAGTAAAGGTGGAACATAGGAATATCGCAGTAAATAGTTCCATGCGTACTACTGCCAGGAATATATGGGCATGCGGAGACGTGACAGGGCAATATCTGTTTACACATGTTGCTGAATATCAGGCGGGTCTTGTCGTAGCCAATGCCCTGATTCCTTTCATGAAGCGAAAGGCAAATTATAGTGTGGTTCCATGGGTTACTTATACTGATCCTGAACTGGGTCGTGTAGGGCTTACAGAGGATGAAGCGCGGCAAATATATAAGAATGTAAAGGTGTACGTATATGATGTAAAAGATTTAGACAGAGCCGTTATAGAAGGTGAAGACAGGGGTATTGTTAAGATCGTTTGTACGAAAAAGGGTAAGATTTTGGGCGCCCATGTCCTTGCACCGCAGGGCGGAGAAATTTTACACGAATTTGTCCTGGCAATGCAGAATAATCTTGGAATTAGTAGTATTACGAGGACTATACATGTCTATCCGACATTGTCTCAAGCAGTGAGAAGGACAACTAACAAGTACTATGCTGAAAAGATATTCTCTGGATGGATACCCAAGGTTACAAAGAAGCTGATAAGGTGGTTTGGGTAGATTTGAGATCTGCGAGTTCATATGAAATGGGAAGAAGGAAAGAAGTGCCAAAATGAAAATGAGTGACAAAAGACCATTCGCAGAAATTTTGAACGCATTAGCTCGGGAAGGAGAACTTGTTGTTTCTGATCCTGAAACAGAAGAATTGCTTTCTGGTGAAGATATTAGAACAGTTTGTATGAAAGGAGATGTAATTCATATCTGTCTTTTTAAATCTATTTCTGAAAGAAGAGCAAAAAAAAGAAAATGAAAACAAGGAAGGGCAAAAATAAAGGTACTACTTTTACTAATGTTAATTCTTTGTAACCTAAATTTATAAAATTTATGAATGTATAGGCTTAAAACCTAAGATCACAAGAATGCCCAAACCAGCAGGAGAAGAGAAAATGAAGTTTATTATACTGATTCTAATCTTGATAATAGGCCATAGCATGGTGGATACAATTTACGCATCCAAAAAGGATGATCCAAATTCCGTATTTGATGGTATCTTAGGCCGTTATGTTTCAGCGGATGGGTTAGTTAATTATAAGGGGCTAAAGGAAGATAAAGAATTTGAAAAATACATTGAATATCTTTCTAATGCAGACCCTGATGGGTTACCGTCTGATAAAGACCGTCTTGCTTTCTGGATAAACGCATATAATGCATTTGTCTTAAAGGGGGTATTGGATGAGTATCCAATAAAGAGTGTGCTTGATGTGAGCTGGATTCCTCATAGTTTTTTTAAGCGAAAGAAATTTGAGACAAAACACGGTAAAATCACTCTGCGAGTACTGGAAAATGAAAAGCTCAGAGAGGCATTCAGAGAACCAAGGATACATTTCGTTATTAACTGTGCATCAATGAGTTGTCCGAAATTGTTAACAGAGGCATACAGGGCTGAAAAATTAGAGAAACAACTTGAAGCACAAGCAGTATCATTTATTAATAATAAAGACAAGAATTATCTGGATAAGGAAAACGGTGTCTTATATCTTTCTTCTATCTTTAAATGGTATGAGGGAGATTTTATAAAAGATGGTGAAACGCTGGAAGAATATGTTGCAAGGTATCTAAGTCCGGATGATGCAGAATTTGTCAGGAATAATGAAGTTACTATAAAATACCTTAGTTACGATTGGGGATTAAACGAACAAAAATGATATGAATTATGTACAATTCTTCCAGCAAAAGATTGACTAGATTAATACATGGGAATGAGTGAAGTCAACAGCGAGGATATAATTTACATAGAAAAAAAACTTACCCAAATTTTGTGGAAGATTAGTATGTGTAAGGTTTGGGAATCTTTATATAACTAATTGCGGTACTAGTACCTTACTAACTTTATATAAAAAACTTCATTTATAAAGGGGTGAATGAAGTGGGGAGGTGAGAAGTGGGTACTAGTGCCTTCAAAATTAATCTCATAAAGGCTTTTTGGGTTACAAAATATTATGGAAGGAAGGTGATTTCATGACAATTTTCTTATAAAAGCGAAGGTTTTATGATAGCTATGACTGTTTTTTTTTATTCTTATATTGATTATTTAAATTTAAAGATTTTAAGGAGGTCTAAGATGTTTAGAAATAGATACTTGAATTTTGGCTATCTTTCAGTTTTTTCCGTAATCTTTGGAATAGTAGTAAGCTTGTCTGTTGTTAAGGCAGCAACTTTCTCACATAGTAATGCACCGTCTGCACAACCTTATGTAGAAGAAAATATATCTAATTCCAAACCTTATGAACTCGCTTATGGTGAGGCTGAGAATGTGGAAGAGGTTGAATTAAACGTCAAGGGTATGACTTGTGGTATGTGCGAGAATGCGGTAAAGGCAGCACTCCTGAAATGCAATGGCGTTAAGGATGCTGAAGTAAGCCATAAAGAGGGTAAGGCCGTTGTAAAGGTGGAAGAAGGTAAGGCGAAGACCGATGAACTTATAAAGGCCGTTGAAAAGGCAGGATTTTCAGCATCAAAAAGTTGAAAATATCTTTAAGATACAAAGTGTTTCATCTTTTGGTAATGGTTCAAATAAGGCTGAGCTGTTTTAAATCTATGACCATCCCTTTTCCTTTCCTCTGTCCCCCATCCTTTGCAAGGAGAGGAAGGGGGTATGGTCCCACTTGAGCTTTAGTAAGTTCCGATTTTACAATACAAACAATCCAGAATGACGTAATCTGTTAAAGGTATTAATTTAGAGAAACAGTTTTTAATAAAACCTATTTATGGCGAACGTTCCAAATAGGTTGAAAGGAGACATAAGTGGATTGGGGTACACACGTTGTATTAGCCGCAAAGTTGTTGGAGAGCTGTGGACTTGATAAGGGCGCTGCAATATATTCCGTCATTCCTGTTATAGATAAAGAACCACCACATTTTCACAGAGTCTATGCACATATCCTGGAAAATCAACCCGAATTTCTTGAGGTGGCTATGGAGGTGCTGAATGGTGGTGGAATAAGCGATAATAACTTTTCAGTCGTAAATCGAAAGAAGGAAGAAAGGATAGCACAATTTAATAAGGAATTAGCAGGGCTTTCCCCGGATGACTATGAGGGCAGAAGAAGGTTAGAGAAGAAGATATATGCTCACAAAAGGATTGTTGAAGAAGCGCCCGGATTTCTGAGTCATGCTGAAGATGCCGTAAACATAGTTGAGGATGAGAGCGTGAGAAAGATTAGCAAAGATAAACTCAGCGCGGCAGTCAGTCTCTTGAGTCACACTTATTTTGATGTATGGAACAATCCTGTACAAGTATTTTTGCCAAAGTGTTCATATTGTTCGGCCCATTGGGAATTCTGGAATAATGTGGATTACATGAAATTCAGGGGTGATTTCTATAAGCCTGAAAACATTGTGACTTTTAGAAAAGAGATAGCAAAAAGTAATATCTGGAATACGAGTTTGAAGCCGGAGGCCATGGTAAAGGCAATGATAATTCGTCTGGGAGAATTAGGCCAACCTGCGATTCCTTACGAAATCATTGATATGGCTGTAAGGGACTTTATGAGATATTTAGATATAAATGATTATCAAAAGGCTGATAAAGAGCTGGAATTTTGCCATGTGTTAGAAAATGAAATTCACGGGATTATTTATAAAAATTATCGTAAAAGGGTGAGCTGAAATAACTGTAAATTTAATGTGGACTTATAACGGGTTTTTTGAAAGAAATGAGGTTGAAAATGAAAGCAATAGTTAGAATGTTTCTAATTTTGTCATTAAGTACATTTGTAATGTTCCTTTATGAGTATGGTGTCAGTGAAAACATATTATTTGCTGAAACTAATACAGGAGTGGCGGTAGGCCAGAAGGTGGCTACATTTGAATTATTAACCATTGACGATGAAAAACTGGAGCTGGAATCGTTTAGAAAGGATAAGGTTGTATTGCTGGTTTTTAGCGCTACATGGTGTCCTGCTTGCAGACATGAAATTCCGCTTCTTAAGGAATATTACGGTGAATATAAGGATGATGGTCTTGAGATTCTAAATATTGACATTCAGGAAAGTAAGAAGAAGGTTGGGTCGTTTGTTGAGAAGAACAAGATAAATTATCCTGTGGTTCTCGATTCTATAGCCAAAGCCGCAATGTTGTACGAGGTAAGAGGTATACCCTTAAATATTATCCTTGATAAAGACGGAATAATAAAATACAGGGAAAATATCCCACCGAGTAAAGAGATTCTAGAGAAATTATTAGTCAACTAAAGCGTTGAAATAAGGAAAATCTTTCAGGATGAGATGGTTGAGTCGGTATCTTGATATATAGGCATGAGTAAATTTACACAATTTCAAATAAAAAGGTTAAAGAGTGTTGTTTTAATAATAGTGTTATTTTCCCTGCCTTCAGAGCAAGTACTGGCTCAATACGAAGACCGCTATTCCTTTAAATATCCTGGAGATTTTTTCAGTCCTGGCGGCACAGAGGTTGACTTCAATCCTTCAATACATAAAAAAATAGGAATCTTGTTTATAAATCGTACGAATCTCTCTCTACCTGAGATTGCTAACTTGGTATTCAATACTTCTCCCTTTGACCGTTATAAGCATTTTTTTTACTTTCGCATTGGAGAGGAATTTCGGGAAGATATTGCAAACAACAATATTCTTTCCACAAGGGCATATGATTATAGCGGTAGGCCAATAACTGGTGGGTTATCTACCACAGCAGGACAGGGTGCCTTCAACTTGATATTTTTGAAATTCGGTTTTAAAGAGGTGATTCAGTGCAGTTGCAAAGGAGTAACTATTCATACTAACCAGGGCAATTTCTCCTTTGTTGGAGAGGATTCCATCCTGCACGAGATCGGGCACTCTTTTGTAGAACTTGCCGATGAATATTCCCATCCTATGGCAAGCGATTTTGCTGCCATAAATCTCGAAGACAGGAATGCGCATAGACCTAAATGGAGTGGCTTGATAGAACAGGGATTCTTGCCCGATAGAAGAATAGAAAGAAGAGAAGTAATTGGTGGAGTGGATAAGGGGAGATTTTTGATACCCTCAAACGACTGTTATATGAATAACCACACTACACCAAAGGACGACCGTTACTGTCCAGTATGTCAACTTGCCATAATTGAAAGGATTTCTAAATTATCAGGTGCAACTCTCCCATGGCAAAAGGACTCATAGTTTAAAAATGTATACGGACTTCTTAAAAGTTTAGGACTTAATTAGTATATGTTGCGGAAATACTGTATTGTCACCCTGAACCAGGTCCTGAACTTGATTCAGAATGACATTTTTTGTTATTTAGGCTTATCCGTACCAACTCTAATACTTTTTAGCAATGGTGAAATAAAGGATACTATGGTTGGCGTTACAAGCAAAAAGAAACTTGAGCAAAAGTTTGAACAGGTATTGTAGGAATAATATTATATGGAAGGTTTTTTGCAAGGTTTAGAAGGCTATCTCAGCGCGTCACCATTTCTTGCTTACATAGCAGTTTTTCTGGGTGGTGTACTCACCAGCTTTACGCCCTGTGTATACCCGATGATACCGATAACGATTGCATATATAGGGGGACGTAGTGGTGAGTCAAGATTAAAGGGCCTTTCCCTTTCGATTTTTTACGTAATAGGGATGGCAGCAACATACTCTGCTCTAGGGGCGTTTGCAGCTTTAACAGGAAAGATTTTTGGTGTTGCAAGTACGAATCCTATACTTTATTTGGTCGTTGCTAATATCTTCATTTTTTTAGGTTTGTCAATGTTAGATGTTTTTGCCCTGCCTATACCTTCATTTCTTGCGAGCAGACAACCTGGTAAGAAAAGTGGTGGGTATTTCGGAGCGTTTCTAGTAGGGCTTCTTGCCGGAACGGTTGCGGCGCCATGTACAGCGCCTGTGTTGGGTGTTGTCTTGACCTTTGTGGCGGCAAAACAAAATGTCATTTATGGCATGACCTTACTTTTCATCTTCTCCATAGGGCTGGGAACACTCTTAATCATTGTAGGTACATTTGCGGGTTTGATGTCGAGTATGCCCAAGACGGGAAAGTGGAGCGTGGCTATCAAGAAGTTTTTTGGTTGGATGATGATAGGAGCAGGAGAATATTTTCTAATAACTGCAGGAAAATTATTAGTCTAATTTGTATAAAGAATAAATAATATGAAAATACTTGGTATTAGCGGGAGCCCGAGAAAAAGTGAGACAACAGCGGGGCTGGTTAGAACAATCCTGGATGCGACCGGCTTAGAGACAGAATTAATATCCTTACATGGAAAGAAGATTAATGGTTGTATCTGCTGTCTTGGTTGTGTTGAGGACAATGTCTGTAAAGTCCAGGATGATTACGTCCCCTTAATGCATAAGGTATTGGAAGCAGATGCTATCGTGATTGGCGCTGCCAATTATTTTGGCAGACTTAATGCCCTCTCGCATTCATTTCTCGAGCGATTTTATTGCTTCAGACACGATAAAGATGGAAATGGTGGTATGAGGCTTTCCGGTAAGTTAGGGGCTATTGCTTCAGTAGGTGGCGGTGGGGAATGGGAAATGCCCGGTAGAGATAGCAAAATGTACGAGATTGCAGGAAAAGATGTTAAGGGATTTTTTGACTATAATGAAATTGAGCTTGTCGGAGCCGTGAAAGCACAAGGTGCAGTACCATGCTTTTCGTGTGGTTATGGAGAAGTCTGCAGTGTAAGTGGTGTAAAAGCGTTCTTTGGCCAGGATGCAAAGATTACGCCCGAGATCATACCTTGTTTAGAAAAACAGCCTGAAGTCATAGATAAAGCAAAGCATCTTGGAAAAACCTTACGGGAAAGGTTAGAAAAAAAATGAAACCAACATACAGTTACCCCGCACCTCATAAACTTGCCATTTATGGCGAACAATTTCCCGACAACATTCCGCAAAACGGGAGCGGATAAAGAGGTGCGGGGCTTACTATATAGTTGCTTCTTTGCGTAGTATACATCTAACTGGAGGATGAATCAAAAAAATTTTTCCTTAAGAGATGTTTTATGTTAAAATAACCACTTTTACTTTTGAGATGTATTTAGAATGAGAAAGTTTCTTACAAATCATTATTTAAGAATCTTATTCCCTATCGGAATAGTCCTGTGCGGGATTCTCCAATTGGGATTGAAAGGTGAAGCTGCTTCTTCTGAAAAGCAGGCGCCCGGGTTGGTGATTTCTGAGTGGATTAATTCTGCCGGCCTTACTTTGGAGGATTTGCAAGGAAAGGTTATAGTCATTGATTTTTTCCAACTCTGGTGCCCCGGTTGTAATAAATTCTCAGTACCTCTTATGGAAAAATGGAAGCAAAAGTATGGTAACCGCAAGGATATTCAACTGATTGGTGTCCATACTGTTTTTGAGGGACATTCTCAACAAACACCGGAAAGATTGCGCCAATACGTCAAAGAAAAGAACATAACTTATCCAATTGGAATAGATAAATACGTATCAAGCCAGAGATTACCGGAGACAATGATTCGTTATCATACCCGTGGAACCCCTGAAATGGCAATCATCGATAAAAATGGAAAGATTCGCTTTCAGCATTTCGGTGGTTTTAACACAGCAGTTGTAGAAGAACTCATCAATACTCTTTTAACAGAAAAGTAATCAAGTGCGACTGTTTATGAAGGCAGAAACGGATGGAGATTAAATAATGGCAAGGATTTCGGTTGTAGGGAAAGAAGAAGCGTCGAAGGACGTGCAGGAGATTTTGACAGAAATTGAGGATGTTTTTGGCAAGGTGCCAAATTTATTTAAGACCTATTCTCATTTTCCCCCTTTATTGAAGGCTAACTGGGACAAGGTGAAGGCATTAATGATGCGAGGAAATTTAAGCCGAAAGACCAAGGAAGCTATTGCCGTTCTGGTTTCAAAGGATAATAGTTGTTCTTACTGTGTTGCCGCTCATACCGCAGCGCTCAAATCGATTGGTGTAACGGAAGAGGAAATTGAAATAATTGAAAATAATATTGAAAAATCGGATTTTACTGAGAATGAACGAGGACTCATTAGCTTTGTCAGGAAGGCTAATAAGGATCCCAATAAGATTACTGATGAAGAATTTGAAGAGCTTAAGAAAACAGGGGCTAGTGAGTCGGAGATAGTTGAAGCCCTTGGTGTGATGGAACTCTTTACGGCATTTAATAAATTCCTGGATTCCTTGGATATAGAAATAGACTTCTAATGACAGTTTTAATAATTCTTTTTCTGGCGACATGCTTTCTTGCATATTCAAACGGTGCTAATGACAACTTTAAAGGTGTGGCGACGCTCTTCGGTAGCAAGACCACTAATTACAAAAATGCAATCAGGTGGGCTACTATTACAACGTTTGCTGGTTCGGTGGCTTCGATATTCTTTGCACACGCCCTTGTAAAGACCTTTTCTGGAAAGGGATTGGTCCCTGATGCTATTTCAATCTCTCCTGAATTTCTCACTGCAGTGGCGATCGGTTGTGCTATTACGGTTATGGTTGCAACAGTTACGGGCTTTCCAATTTCGACCACACACAGCCTGACAGGTGCCCTGGTTGGCGCCGGTTTTGTAGCTGTAGGTTCTCAGGTTAACTTTGCCGTTTTAGGTAACTCTTTTTTCCTGCCACTTTTACTAAGCCCTTTTATGGCGACTGCTTTTGCCAGTATTCTGTACATTATATTCCGTAGCGTTCGTATTCGCTCGGGTATAACAAAGGAGTGGTGCCTTTGTATCGGTGAACAGAAAGTGGCGTTACCATCTGCACAGCCAACTGTTGCTCTTGCTGCAAAATGTGGAGGTACTATTGATGCTACAATTGATAAAAGGGAAAACTGTGTAGAGATGTATAAGGGACATTTTCTGGGTATGAATAGCCAAACGATGTTAGATTATTTACACTTTTGTTCTGCTGGTGTTGTTAGTTTTGCTCGTGGTCTTAATGATACACCCAAGATTGTGGCACTCATATTATTAATTAAGGGTCTATCAATACATTGGGGTATGCTGGCGGTTGCTTTTGGTATGGCTGCAGGGGGGCTTATGAATGCCAGAAGAGTGGCTGAAACTATGAGTAATAAAATTACAAAACTTAATCACGGTCAGGGCTTTACGGCAAACCTTGTTACTGGTATACTTGTTATATTCGCCAGTAAATTTGGGATGCCAGTGTCTACAACACACGTATCAGTAGGGTCTCTTTTCGGTATAGGTTTAACCACGAGACGTATAAATACTCGTATAGCATTAGAAGTACTTTTATCGTGGTTCATAACTCTCCCTGTGGCTGCTATATTTAGTGGTTGTACGTATTGGATGCTGGTCAACTTAAGTCTTGGGAGTTAAGGCTTTAGCCTTTTATTTAAAAATCACAGGTCAGGGCTTTGAACAACAATTATGGATAAAATGTTTTTAATAATAATTCTTATTTTCTATTGCCCGGCATCGCTATGGTTGTTTCTCTATGGGCTTAATAACTATTATATGATTTATCTTTTCCTAAGAAGGGTCAAAAAAGAATCGTATAAAAATCAGGAATTCCTTAGATGGTTCTGGTCAACTCATAGCAGAGATAAACTACCAAAAGTTACTACACAATTACCGATTTATAACGAAAAAAATGTGGTAGAACGTTTAATTAAGGCAGTTGCGAATATTGATTATCCGAAGGAACTCCATGAGATCCAGTTACTGGATGATTCTACTGATGAAACGAGGGACATAATAGCTGATCTGGTTAATAAGTACAGAGCAATGGGATTCAATATAAAACAGATTGTGAGAGAAAATAGAAGTGGGTTTAAGGCGGGCGCCTTAAATAAGGGTCTTGAAGAGGCTGAAGGTGAATTTTTAGCGATCTTTGATGCTGATTTTGTGCCTGACAAAGATTTTCTTTATGAAACTATCCCATTCTTTTATGAAAAAGAAAAAGTCGCCATGGTTCAAACAAGGTGGGGGCATATAAATAGAGACTACTCCCTGCTGACAATAGCACAGAGTCTTGGTATGGACGGGCACTTTATTATTGAGCAGGGCGCCAGGACATGGAACGGTTTCTATATGAACTTTAATGGAACTGCGGGAATCTTGAGGAAAGAGGCAATCATTGATGCTGGAGGGTGGCATTATGATACGTTGACTGAAGATTTAGATCTATCATACAGGGCTCAATTGAAAGGATGGAATACAAAATTCCTATTTGATGTAGTCACGCCTTCAGAACTGCCCACGGATATAAATGCCTATAAATCTCAACAGCATAGATGGGCAAAAGGTACAATACAAACTGCCAAGAAGGTTTTGCCGCAAATATTTAGGAACAAAGATAGCTTTATAAGGAAGACTGAGGCAGTAATACACCTAACACAATATATGGTTCACCCTATGATGGTTATTCTTGCCTTGCTATACCTTCCACTGATAATCTTGTTAAAGCCATCAATAACACCTATTTCTATTACAATTGTGGTCTTATTATTACTAATATTCCTGGGGGGCCTTGCCCCATCATTTCTTTATATAGTCTCTCAGAAAATGGGTTATAGGGATTGGCGGAAAAGATGTTTGTTTATACCTGCGCTTATGTTTATAGGATGTGGTGTTGCCATCAATAACACAAAGGCGGTGCTTGAAGCATTATTAAACATTAAGAGCGATTTTATTAGAACGCCTAAGTACGGTGTAATCAGGCGAGGTGGGAATAAAATAGCTAAAAGTTATACGTTACCGGTGAATCCAATCTTTGTTAGTGAAATAATCTTAAGTGTATATTGTTTTATGGCATTTATGCTGTATACGAGCAATAAGGAATTTGTCTTCGGACCTTTTCTATTGATGTACGCAATGGGGTTTTTTTACGTAGGCACACTTTCTCTTATGCAGAAATTTAAGGGGAAGATAAGATGCTGATCAAGGGTGTTCTTAGTAAAAGGAATTTTACTCAATATCAAGTGGAAGAACTCCCCAGTTGCCTGAGTCTACCATCCTGGCTTAGTTCAGATCCGACACCTGTCAGAACCCCGCCCGGCCGATGGCAGGCAGGGTTGTCGGGCTGGCAGTCTGGCTACGTACACCACCCCTCCTCCCCTCCTTCTCAAGGAGGGGATAAAGGGGAGGTTGTAAAATCTAATAGAATTCCTCTATTCTGCTTGATAGCCTGTTTAGTGATTTCTGTAATTAGTTTAGATCAGATATGTTTTGCAGGTACACGTGAGAAGGATGAAGTAATATATGCATTACCTATTGATGCAATCCCTGCTATAAAGGACCCTGAATTTGTTCCTGCAAATGAAGCAGGACTGGATGACAATGAACCCGTTATAGGCGTAACCATTAATGGTGAAAGCCGTGCCTATTCTGTGTATCTTATGAATCATCACGAAATAGTTAATGACAAAGTAGGGGATGATGTGTTCGCAGTTACCTGGTGCCCTCTGGCAAACCTGGCAGTTGTGTATGACAGAAAAATTGATGGTAGGGAATATACGTTTGGAGTATCGGGGAAACTACTTAAAAATACACTCGTGATGTTTGATTACGAAACTGAATCCCTCTGGCCAATCGCCTATGGAAAGTCAATAGATGGAAAATTATCAGGCAAAAAAGCAGATAGAGTAGTTAACAGTCAAAAGATGTCCTGGGCTGCATGGAAGGCGTTACACCCGGATACAATTGTACTGTCTCACCGTGGTTCAAGTACAGTTGGTTATGATGTTTATCGAAACTATCATAAGAGTAAACAAACAGGCATATATCCTGTTAAAAATATAGATAAAAGGTTAGGCGCCAAGACAGAGGTTATTGGGATAGAAGTAAATGGCAAATATAAGGCTTATCCTTTCAGTATATTTGATAATAGGAGAATAGTTACTGATGAGTTTCAGGGTCTGAATTTGCTTATTTATAGAAATAAAGAGACCAATAGTATTAAGGTCTATGATAGACAAATAGACGGACACGTGATTGAGTTTAATTCTTCAAAAGATTTTGCTACAGATAACATTACAAATACTACTTGGGATCTGGAAAATGGTATCGGAATAAAGGGTAGTATGAAGGGTAAATTACTCCGGCCTGTTAGTTTTATCACTGTTTACTGGTTTGTCTGGGCAGATTATTATCACGACACTGAAATATTCTATTAATAAAATTAAATGTAGGGTGGGCATTGCCCACCACAACTTCTGTGTCACTGAAAATGGGTATTTTGTCATTTTTACCCGATGGATTGCAGACTGTGTCATAATTAATAGATAAGAGAACATAATACGTCATTCTGCCCCATCCCTAGCTTACGCAAGGAAGCTATGGGGGTCAGAATCTAATGATTTCAATAACTTAGCAACCTAAGAGATCCCGAAACAAGTTCGGGATGACAATTATGACACAGCCTCTTGTTTGGCGGGATAAACCCTTTGCTTCCTGTCATTCTGAGGAACGAAGTGACGAAGAATCTAGCTTAGAATAGCCTCAAACTGACAGCCTGGACGTGGACGCCACCACTCCTCCCCTCCTTCATCATAAGGAGGGGATAAAGGGGAGGTTTTTCATTTGAATTAAACAAATACCATGAATAAAAGACTGATTACCATAATAATAACGGGCTTGATTATTGAAGGCCTGTGTGTTGCGATTGCTTCCATTGGAGATATAAAGGAGAATATTCCCGGGTTTTCTTTCCTGTACACAGCGTCTTTTATTGTGTACGTCTTTGCCATATTTTATGTTTCAAAAAATGCAAAGGATTCAAAAGAAGCTGAAAACGCAGTGATTCAATACCAAGTGGATAACCACCCCTCCTCCCCTCCTTCGCAAGGGGGGGATAAAGGGGAGGTGATAAAATCTAATAGAATTCCACTTGATATTGTGCAATTACGCGAAAAATATTCAAAAAAGATTCTCTGGACTGTCTTGATCTTTTCACTGATATTTCGCTTGACGTTATTACCTGCAACGCCATCTGGCGACCTTTACCGTTATTTATGGGAAGGAAAGCTACAATTAAACTGGCTTAATCCCTACTCCCTTCCACCGGAATCTTCCAGTCTGGAAGGTCTTAGAGATAGTTTCTTTTCCGGTATTACCCACAAACATCTGACCACAATCTATCCTCCGCTTACGTTGATGGTGTTTGCTATGGCAGATTACGTCTCACATTCCTTCTTATCTATGAAATCTGCTTTTTTGCTGTTTGATGTGCTTACGATATTCGTAATAGTAAGATTTTTAAGAGTGATGGGAAAAGACCCAATTAACGTTTTAATATATGCATGGAGTCCATTAGTCCTTATTAGTTTTGCTGTGAAGGGACATTGCGATTCTCTGCAGATATTCCTTGTCGTACTTTCCTTATACCTTTTCTCTATTAGGAGAAATTTGAAATCTGTCATTTCAATCGGCCTGGCTGCGATGTCCAAATTTGTCTTCATTATTGTGGCCCCTTTCTTGATTCCCAGAGGCAAACTCAAATATCTTGCAGTCTTGCCTCTGGTTATTGCTATTTTGTATTTACCATATATTGGTGCTGGTAAAGGGTTATTCTCGACCCTTTTACATTTTGGTACTCAATATCATTACAATGATTCTGCTCATTTCCTGATTTTTTGTTTGTCTCTTGGCTCTCCTTTAATATCCAGGATAATTACGTCCATGATTTTTGTTACTGTGCTTTTGTATTTGTATAAGAAATATATGAGCCTTTTAGTTACAGATGATAATAATAATCCCCCATTATTCCGGCCTTTTTCAAATCCCCCTCCCTGCCAGACCCGTCCCCGCCTGTACCAGAATGGGCAGGCAAACGGCAGGCAGGTTTCCCCTTTTTCCAAAGGGGGATATGGGAGATTTAGGGAAATTAATGATGCTATCTTAAAATTTGCATTTATGTCTATTGGTACCTTTTTGATATTATCTCCAACAGTACATCCCTGGTATCTCACATGGATCGTTCCCTTCCTCTGTTTCAATAATAACTGGGCATGGCTTGTCTTAACAGGGACTGTTGTTTTTTATTATTTTATGAATCATAATTTATTTTCAACACTGATAGAGTATAATAACGAGCGGGTATGGCAGGAAGTTCACTGGTTAAAGTTACCGGAATACGTTCCTTTTTATGGCCTGTTAATTTATGGATGGTTAGTAAAGAAAAACTTTACTTTACGCACTCTCTGGTTGAATAGAAATTTTATTGGAGGTAGAAGTTAAAATGGAAATAAACGATAAATCCAAATTTTATGTACCTGATTATGTTCAAATAGAAAGAGACTCTCTTTATCTTCTTATCGACCCGGAAACACCAAATTGGATTATGACTGATAAGAGAGGCAGCCAGATTGTAAGCAATATTAAGAAATGTAAGACCGTTAGAGATCTCATATACGACTATGCAAACGATTTCGATATGGATCAAACCAAGGCATGGCTGGAAATAGATACATTTCTAAGGGACTCAATAAGGAGTAAATTCTTATCCTCAGAACCTGTAAAGAAAACGGATTACGTCGGCAGGGCAAATTTCATTCACGCAGATAAACTCAATGAATTGTGGATTCATACTAACAATCTCTGTAATTTGACATGTCCGCATTGCCTGGTGAATTCATCTCCACATGAGGATAAGGGCCTTCCTACGGATTCCATTAAGAAGATTATTGACGAGGCCGTAACCTTAGGGACAAGTCGTTTCTATTTCACGGGTGGTGAACCTTTTATGAGGAAAGACATTTTTGAACTTATTGAATATGTGTGCAACCGTAAAGAGAAAGAGTTGATAATACTTACAAATGGAACCCTTCTGAGAGGAAACGTCATAGAAAGATTGCAAGGGTTTGACAGGGAACGCTTGAGAATTCAGATAAGCCTTGATGGTTCAAAGCCGGAGATCAATGACCCTTTAAGGGGTAAGGGCAGTTTTGATCAGATTGTTGCAGGTATTAAGAATGTTATCAGGATTGGGTACGCTCCAACGGTAACGACGGTAGTGACAAAACAGAATATTAATAATGTGCCTGAAACTACGAAGCTGATTGCACAGTTAGGTGTAAAGACTCATCATCTTCTCTGGGTACACAAACGAGGTAGGGCAATCGATAATGGTAATGATTTATTTTCTCCAATAGAGGACGTAATTAAGACAATAAGAAAGGCGAAGAATGTTGCGGATAGTTTAGATGTTTTAGTTGACAACCTTGATTCGTACAAATTCAGGGTAAATAGCAATATGGGGACAAGGTACGATCTGGGAAATGCCTGTTACGATAGCATGTGCGTATATTCAAATGGCGAAGTCTATCCGTCCGCTTCATTTGCCGGTCATGAAGGCCTGAAATGTGGAAGTATCCTTGAGAGTTCATTGAGAGATATCTGGAAAAGTAGTAATATCAGTAAGGCATTCAGAAGCGCAACACTCCAGAATAAAGAAAAGTGCAGAGGATGTCACATAAAGTTTATGTGCGGTGGGGGTGATATTGAACACTCGTTCTTCTATTCAGAGAATGGATTCAAGCTGGAAAATAATTCATTCCCTGCAGACGTTGGCATACATGCCTTAGACCCTTATTGCGACCTGCATAAGGAGATAGTTAATGACGTAATATTTGAACTTGCCGAGGCGAGGAAGAAGTTGTTGGAAAGAAGGACCGGATTTAGCGCTCCCGTTGTATTACGCTCAATGGGTGAAGGCGCTGTCGTTTGCGGCGCTGAAGATTTCTCCCCACAACCTATAAGCCACAACCCACAACTCTCAACACGTAACTCGCAACTCAATGTACTTACCCTTCATTCAAATTGCGTCCTTTCATTTGATGTTGATAAGCCCAGGAGTATTGTGCGTGAATTTTACGGTGAGGCAGCAGAATCTCCTCAGGAAGACTTGTGTTGTCCAACCAAGAATTCAGTTGAGGATACAAGCCATATCCCGCAGGATGTACTGGACAGGTTTTATGGATGCGGTAGTCCGACTACGATCGCCAAGGTATCAGAAGGAGAGACAATGGTAGATCTGGGAGCAGGTGCAGGGATTGACTGTTTCATTGCTGCAAAGGAAGTTGGCCCAAAGGGAAAGATTTACGGTATTGACATGACAGATGAGATGCTGAAGGTTGCCAATGAAAACAAACATCTGGTGGCAAGGAACCTTGGATACGATATTGTGGAATTTAGAAAAGGATTCCTGGAAGACATTCCGGTTGATGATAACTCGGTTGATTTGATTACGTCGAATTGCGTCGTCAATCTATCACCTGACAAAAAAAAGGTCTTCGGTGAAATGTGGAGAATACTGAAGGATCACGGCAGGATTGTTATCTCTGATATTGTTTCCGAAGAAGAAACGCCCCCCCATCTTAAGATCAATAAACAGTTGTGGGGAGAGTGTATCAGCGGTGCATTGACCGAAGACGAATTTATGGCCTATCTGGAACAGGCAGGTTTTTACGGTCTTCAAACATTACAGAAGGTCTTCTGGAAAGAGGTGGAAGGCTACTCATTCTATTCAGTTACATTGCGGGGTTATAAATTTGAAAAGAAGAAGGGTTGTGTTTATGTTGGGCAGAGGGCGATATATCATGGCCCGTATAAGGCAATAACGGATGAAGAGGGTCATCTATTCCCCAGAAATGAACCTGTCGAGGTCTGCACAGATACGGCAGCAAAGTTAAGCAATCCACCTTATGCAGGACAGTTCACTATAGTTAGTCCTGATGATGCGAATACCGCATCATACAGTTGCAGTCCCTCGGAAGAAGGAGTTCCTTGTTGTTGATGCGACTCGGGCTTACCCCACCCAAGTAACGAATAACGTAATAACGCGCGACAAAAGGCAGTCGCGGCGCGTTATAAGACAAACGCGTTAGAGCATTGCAAAACGAATGCGCGAGCCAATGACGAATTACTATCCCGTTTCCTGCAAATAATCAACGCTTGACAGAATATATCATAATCAGCTATATTACTAAGCTTTACTTATAGTCTTAATAACAAGTATGTATAAGGAGGTTGTAAAATGAGTGATGGCTGTCCAGGATCAAGAACAATGGATTTTAGTGAAAAAGATGAACAAGTTGAAGAAACAGGCGAACGCCAATCTCAGCTGAAACAGTGGCCAATACAGATGCATCTGGTTTCTCCCCAGGCGCCGTATTTTCAGGAGAAAGATATTTTATTAGCTGCAGACTGTGTACCATTTGCTCTGGCAGATTTCCATAAGGATTATCTCAAAGGAAAAAGTCTGGCCATTGCCTGTCCAAAGCTGGATCAGCATCAGGAAATTTATGTAGAAAAGATAAAAGATTTGATTGATGAGGCAAAGATCAATACCTTAACGGTTATGATCATGCAGGTACCATGCTGTATGGGTTTGACTCAGATTGCGAAAGCCGGTGCGGAGCAGGCTACCCGCAAGATACCAATCAAACAGGTAGTTGTAAGTATAGAAGGCGGTCAAATCTTATCCGAGGATTGGATTTAAGACTTAATCACTTTCCAAACATAAGAAACCCCTGAGAGGCCAAAAGCTTCTCAGGGGTTTTCTTTTTCACAATTTATTTTAACCACAGAGGTTTTATCTAGTATCCCGACTGGGAACGGGCCTTCTGCCTTCTGTTTACCCCCAATGCCTCCTTGCCGTTAAATCCCGCTTTGCGGGAGAAGGCAAGGAATGGGGGCCGACCTCTCGCTTCTAGCCTTTACGAATAACGAATAACAAATGACGAATAACCATCCGCCTTCGCCTTTTGGCGGATGGTTATTTATATTGCAATCCAAACCCACTCTTTTATAATGATTGACAGTAAAGCATAATATTAACGACTGAAGCTGAAATAATCTGGCAATGAACTATAATAAGATTAAAGGAGGTGCTTAAAATGGTAATTATTGATAAGGAAAAGGCAAAAGATATGTATTATGCCAATATGATGTGTGAGTATCACAAGGTTACTGAAAAGATCAGACTTTTCACAAAGAAATATGCGATGTCATTTGAACAGTTTGAAAAGGACATAAAAGGATCTGAGAAAGAAAACTTTGAGAAGTGGGATGATTATATGGAATGGAAAGGGTATGAAAATGTCTTACAGAATCTGATCAAAGAAAAGAAGGAGCTGGAAGTTGGAGATTATAAAGTGTCTTGAAAAGAGTAATATAGTCAAAGACTTTAAAGTTCCTGTTCTTGAGTTTTTTGAAGGTGGTTTCTACATAAAGATCAAGGTAA
>JBHHYH010000004.1:0-80025 GCA_046757465.1 Candidatus Scalinduaceae bacterium
TACTAGGTCATACGTTTGGCCATGAAGTTTGCAATTTCTTTAAAGACGGTTTTATTATTGATGGGTATTTCGTCGATTATAGAATTGGCTTGTTTTATTAAATCTTCGGCGTATCTTTGTGCGTGGTCCATAGCGTTATGTTTTTTATATATCTCCAAGACTTGTTTTACGTCGGCCTCAGTTGTCTCTCCCCTTTGCTTTGTCATTATTTCTATAAGCGTCTTTTTATCATCTTCGTTTGCCACTTCAGTGGTGTATGCGTACAAAAAACTGGCTTTTCCTTCTTTAATATCAGAGCCTATAACTCCACCACGTCCCTTACCTTTTGTTAAATCAATCAAATCATCTTTGATTTGAAAAGCTGGCCCCATAAGTTTGCCTAATTTCCAGATTTGGTCTATTACTCTATCGGAATGTCCGGATGCAATGGCGCCTCCAACCATACCGCATGCAAGGTAATATCCCGTCTTTAATTCAACCATATCGGTATATTTTTTTACTGTAAAGTCTCTAGCACCTCTTGCGTTAATATCAAGCGCTTGCCCAACCACAGTTTTTTCATATGTTAGGGTAAAAATGTCGAGGTACTTCATCTTCTTGTCTGATGCTATAGGACTTGAAAGAATACTTTGATATGCTCTTGCCAGTAGATAGTCGCCTGCATTAATTGCATTAGCAGTGCCGTATTTTACCCATACAGTTGGTTGGTCCCGCCTCATGGTATCACCATCTTCTATATCGTCATGAAGCAGGAACATATTGTGCAGGATTTCTATTGCCACAGCAAAATAGAGTGCTTCATTTGGGTTACCACCTAATTCCTTACATGTAATTAAACATATAGCTGGCCTGATCCGTTTTCCACCAGTTCTCAGATGATGCCATATAGGCTCGCTCAGATAATCATCTTTATCTGGAGGGATGGTTTTTCTAAGTAAATCATCTATCTTTTTGCCATAAGTCTTTATGGATTCCTCAATGTTTGTTTTCATTTGTACCTTCTACGCCCTTCCCATGAACTGGCCTGTGCGTGTGTCTACCTTTACAAGTTCACCGGGGTTTATAAAAAGTGGCACCTTAATTATGTGTCCGGTTTCTAATTTCGCTGGTTTAAATACATTGGTTACGGTATCACCCTTTGTTCCGGGGTCAGTTTCTATTATCTTCAATGTGACCGAGGCTGGAAGTTCAATCCCTATTGCATTGCCTTCGTAGAATGAAACTTTAATTTTGGAGTTTGGTGTGATATATAACATTGTATCTCCAAGAACTTCTTTTGTAAGGAGAACTTGTTCGTAGTTTTCTGTATTCATGAAGCAAAAATCTTCTCTGTCCTTGTATAGGTATTCCATCTCTTTGTGTTCAAGAAACACGTCTTCCACCTTATCCGTAGATCTGAAACGTTTTTGAGTGACATTTCCTTGTTTCAAACTTTTTATGCTTACCTGCATATGCGCACGTCCCTTACCAGGTGTAACGTGTTGAAAGTCGGACACCGAAAAAAGTTCTCCGTCAATCTTTATAATTAGTCCTTTTCTAATATCTGTTGCATTTACCAATTTTCTAACCCCTCAAATACGGCTTTAACTTAAACAAATTCCATCATTACCGAATCTGCTATAGACATTCCTTTTCTGGTCAACTTTATTCTTTCGTCATCAAAGTTTATCAGGCCGGCTTTTGCGAGATCATTTATTTGTTTACCAAAAAGTCCTAATAGATCAAGGCCAGATCTTTTGAAAAATTCTATTTTCGAAATACCAGAGGTCATCCTCAATGACATAATGAGTATTTCCGATGCACGCTTCTTTTGAGATAGTTTTTCAGAAAAACAGATTAAGTTTTTCCTGGATTGTGCAGTAGAGATGTACTTACTTACGTTCTTTATATTACAATATCGTTTACCATCAACAAAGGAAAATGCTCCAGCACCAATACCGATGTATTCCTCATTTTTCCAGTAGACTATATTGTGTTTACACTTTTTACCTGGTTTTGCAAAGTTTGATATCTCGTAATGTAGATAGCCTTTATTACCGAGGAAGTCTTTCGTATACTCATACATCTTTAATTCTTCTTCTTCCTCCAGCCTTCTAAAGATTCCAGAATCTATCATCTCGGTAAGAGGTGTTCCTTGTTCATACGAAAGACAATATGCAGAAACATGTTCAGGATCTAATCTTGAAGATTCCATTAAATCCATTTTCCATTCATTTAAGGTTTGTCCCGGGTAACCGTAAATTAGGTCTATGTTAATGTTTTTGAATCCATTTTCTCTTAAATTAAAAAAAGTATCTTTCGCTTCGTATGCAGTGTGAATTCGTTCCAGGAGTTTTAAATAATTGTTATTAAATGATTGAATTCCGATACTGACCCTATTAACAAGACTATTCTTTAGAATGAAAATTCTTTCATCATTTAATGTGCCAGGATTTGCTTCAATCGTATATTCTTTGAGTTTAGATTTATCAATATATTTGGACACTATGTCTAGTAACTTACTTAATTGTGTTTCATTTAAAACGGTGGGTGTGCCGCCGCCTATATAAACAGTCTTAAAGAAATGTTCTTTATGTATTGACTGAAGTTCGTTTTCTATTGCCAGGAGATATTCGTCAACTATGTCCGATTTTATTGTGATTGAATTGAAATCACAATATATGCATTTACTTGTACAAAATGGTATATGGATGTATAGGGAATGTAAATGGTTTTGAATACTCATTGTAAAATTTAGATAAGTATAGTTAATTCAACAAGTTATCAAGCTATTATTTGATCATGAAATTTTTATCCGCCTTCGCAGAAAACCACGCCTGCCTGGGCCATGACGCCATACGTATTCTGCCAATAAAGGGTTAGTTTTGTAATTGCTCAATATCAAGTGGAATTATGTACCCTTCCTTTCGGAAGGATTCCAGCACTAACTCTTGGAATCCCTGCGAAAGCGGGGTTGACACTCGCGTTAAATAGCATGAAATTCCACTTGATATTGAGCAATTACTTAGTTTTTATCGCATTTTTTTCTTACTAATGGCACAAAAATACAACTTAGGAGTTTTTCTTCTATCAATTTTCCCTTAATTTTTGTTGCCCTGATTAATATTTGCTGTTCAGCGCTACCTACTGGTATTATAATTTTACCTTCTTCCGCAAGCTGTTCGACAAGTGGACCGGGTATATCAAAAGTAGCTGCCGTTACTATTATACCATTAAAAGGCGCTTCATCCTCGTTACCCAAGCCTCCGTTAGCAATACGGATTTTTACTTTATCACCATAACCTAACTCATTTAATCTCGTCATTGCTTTCCTTGCCAGTTCTGGCCTGATTTCAGTAGTGTAAATTTTCTCCAGTATCTCTGCAAGGACTGCAGTTTGATAGCCGGAGCCAGTACCCACTTCCAGGATTTTATCTTCCCTCTTAAGTGAAAGAGCTTGAATCATATAGGCAACTATATAAGGCTGGGAAATGGTTTGCCCTTCCCCAATTGGTACAGGGGCATCATCGTATGCCCGATCCCAAAGTTCTACAGGTAAAAAACTATGTCGAGGAACTTTTCCCATAGCACGAAGTACTTCCTTGTCTATAATGTCTCTAGAAATTAATTGTGTTTGTACCATTTGTTTCCGTTTTTCTTCATAAAATAGATTTGAAGAAATCATTTTTATTTGAAGATTGTCATTGTGATAGATGTAAGCTTCATACCGTTACCAGCTTGCCTGTATCTTTATTTGTCTCTCTTCTAATTACTTCTTTATAATATCTTAATCTTATTACAGGATTATCTAATCCTCCCTTAAAACGTTTTGACACATCATTGTATATAAGTTTAACTGGTATTTCTTTAATGACCAAACCTAATTTCCATGCCTGTATCCACAATTGCAGTGGCATACCGTAACCATTTTCCGTCAGATTCATTTTCTTTAAGGCATTAGTTTTATACGCTTTAAAACCACAAAAGGAGTCTGTTAAATTAAGGTTTGTTGTTCTATTCAGTATTTGTGTTATCTCTATATTTATTGTATATCTATCTGGAGGGATTTTCTGGTTCGATCTATTTGGTGTTAGATACCTTGATCCTGAGACGATATCGTAGTTGGGGATCTGTGCAAGAAATATTGGTATTTCGTCCGGTATATGCTGGCCATCGCAGTCCATTGTGATTATGCAGTCATAACCGTTTGAAATTCCGTATTTAAATGCATCAATGATGGCGTGTCCGTAACCTAGATTATTTTTATGTATAATTGTTTTAATATTATCGATTTCTGTTAATTGTCTTTGAGTGCCATCGGTAGAACCATCATCTACCACTAGAATATCTAAATTGTACTTCTTTATTTCTGATATTATATAGCCGATGTCTTTTTTCTCGTTATAAGCTGGCAAAGCTATAAGTGTATTCATTGTTTTATAATCCTGTTTTTGGTTAATAAAATCCACTTTCTTTTGGAAAGTGGCGCAGACTTTCATTTTCTTTTGCTTTGTGTCTTTGTAACCAAACACTTAATTTAATATGGTTAACTATTTAAATCAAGAAAAATATGAGGATTGCAAATAACAATTAAAATTGCGAGAAAATTATTATGATCCCTTTTTTATATTCCCCCCTCCTTTTAGGGTGTGGTAGCTGACATGTATTTTTTTCTTGACAATAATTAAACCTCATGATACAAACAAGTCGTAGAGTGGGAGACACATATAGCAAAAGAAACAATTTGAATGATGCTTAATTTTATAATTAATTTTTAGAAGGAGGTGCGTAAAATGAGTGCTAAGAAGGCTAGAAAAAAAGCTGCAAAGTTATGGACAAAGGGAGAAATAAACACGCTAAAGAGTGATTATCCAAAGACAAATACAAAGACACTTGCAAAGAAACTTGGGAGAACGTTGGAAGCAGTGCGCTTTCAGGCAAAAAAGCGTCGTCTGAAAAAGACAAGGAGCTATATGCAGTCTTTATATAAAACAGCAAGTAAGTCTGCAGCCAAGAAAACTACAAAGAAAAAGGCTAGAAGAAAAAGAAGATAATTTTCTCGTATGGTAGAATTAAAGAGAATAGACGTATCAGTAAGAGCTGAACGTGCAATATTACTTCATACAATATTGCATAATGGACATAATAATAAGAATTCGCTGACTGAGCTTAAGAGTTTAGCAGATACAGCGGGAGCAAGGGTGTTAGATAGTTTTGTACAAAGAAGGGAAAGTATTGATCCTTCTTTTTATGTGGGTAAGGGAAAGGCGTTACAATTAGCGAATTTGTGTAAAGATAAAGATGTAGATGTTGTGATTTGTGATGATGACCTTACTCCCGCACAAATTCGCAATTTAGAGAAGGTTATTGATACTAAAGTAATTGATAGAAGTGAGTTGATTCTAGATATTTTTGCAACAAGAGCCAAGACAGCTCAGGCAAAACTACAGGTTGAGCTTGCTCAATTGGAATATACAAAACCACGTTTAAAGAGGATGTGGACCCATCTTTCCCGGATTGAGGGAGGTATAGGGACGAGAGGTCCTGGAGAAAAGCAATTAGAGGTAGACCGAAGATTAGTATCAAATAGAATACTTGCTTTAAAGAAAAAGCTCAGACAGATCGAGAAACGTAAGGAAACTCAGGTAAAGTCAAGAAGAGAATATACCACCGTTTCCCTGGTAGGATACACAAATGCCGGTAAATCAACATTAATGAACAGATTGACAGATGCTGAGGTATTTGTTGAGGATAAACTTTTTGCAACTCTTGATACAAAGACAAGTTTGTGCCAATTGGGAAACGGCAAGAAAGTCATCTTAAGCGATACAGTAGGGTTTATTAAGAATCTTCCCCACCATTTAATATCTTCATTTCAGGCTACCCTTGAAGAGGTAAGATGGGCCGATTTTTTATTGCATATTGTTGACATTAGTTCTTCAGATGTTATCGAACAAGTTGATTCGGTTAACAATGTTCTCAAAGGGCTTGGGTGTGATAAAAAACCAATTATAATGGTTCTCAATAAAATTGATACTTTAGAAGATACTTCAATAGTTGCCTTTTTTAAGAGTAAATATGATAACGCACTGACAATCTCTGCACGTAAAACACAGGGTTTAGAAAAGCTAAAACAAAAGATAGTTAGTTTTGCAGAGAAAGAGTGTGTGGAGATTAAGCTTGTATGCAGTGTCAGTAACGGGAAATTGTTAGCTTATATTTATGAAAACAGCAGGGTTCTTAATCGCACGTTTGCAGATTCAAGTGTTAGTTTTCATATCCTTATTGATGAAAAAAACCTCTCAAAATTGTATCACCTGGGAGGAGAAGGCTTATCAATAACTCACATCTTATAATGTAAGTCACCAGAATGCCGATCAATCCACGAGTTACAAGTCAAGCCGAGCTATGAGATGTTTGTACTTTAAGAGTATCATTTTTACCCCTCTGCTTTACCCTTCCGATTATAAAAAGTGTGGTCGCAGCAATAAATATTAAGACACTAGCATTTTGTGAAATGGTTAGGCCATCAAAAAGGGGTGGATTATCTGCCCTTAAAATCTCCATACAAAACCGCATTACGGGATATAAAATACAGAATAACATTGTTATTTCTCCATCCCTCCTGCGATATTTAAAGAAGGCATTTAATATAAAGAATATGGCAAGATTACCTAATGATGAATATAGCTGGGTAGGATGAATGGGAAGCGAGTGTTTATCTGACAAACTTATTAACCCCTCTTCAAGATGCTGCAGGAATGCAGGACTACCATCTATCATATTATGTGCATCAATTGTTCTGGGGAATTGAACAGCCCATAATAAATTTGGGCTACAAACATCACCCCAGCAGCATCCGTTAAGAAAACATCCTATCCGTCCAAAGACCAGCCCTATTGCCAGGGAAAGGGCGATAATGTCCATCGTCTTTAGAACTGGGAGTTTCTTTATCCTCAAGATAAAAATTAAGGCGATAACCGCTGCTATCAAACCTCCGTAAAATACCAACCCCCCTTGATATATCTTTAAGACATCTATAAGGTTGCCTTTATATACGTCAAAATTCTGAATCACGTAAAATAATCTACCTCCCGCTATTCCTGCAAAAATTGTGTATATTCCTAAGTCGGTTATATGTTCGGGGCTTATGCCTTCAGATTTTGCCCTCATACGTGCAACGTAAAGGGCTACCAGAAAGCCAATCATCAACATAAACCCGTATGCGTAAACTGGAATTGACTTGCCAATGAACGGGATCGGTATTTCAAAAAGAGTTCTAATCATTTACAGGACGGATTTTAATCAGAGAGGAGTTTTTTTATCTTATTTTTTTCGTCAACTAACACTATTTTTGGTTTCCAATTCTTTGCTTTGCCATCATCAATAAGGCAGTATGAGATTATTATCACCTTGTCACCGGGGACTGCCCACCTTGCTGCTGCTCCGTTCAGGCATATAATCCCCGAATCAGGTGCACCCTCTATCACATATGTCTCAACTCTTGTACCATTATTAAGGTTTAAGACCTGTACCCTTTCATAATGTAAGATATCTACTGCCTGCAGCAAAGTCTTGTCAATTGTTATACTGCCAGTATAGTTCAAGTTTGCTTCTGTAACGGTTGCGGAATGAATTTTTGATTTGCACATTTCTCTAAGCATTTTATTTATTCCAAAATTATATTATCTATTAATCTTGTATCTCCAACACGTACAGCCACAGTAGCTACAGCCTTTCCATTAATGCACGAAACATCTTCAAGTGTGTTCGGATGAACTATAGACACGTAATCAATCCTGGTATACTTTTCACTCTTTATGATGGATTTCATTTCTTCTATAATCTTATTTGCATCTTTTACACGGGAAGAATACATAGACTTTGCTTTTAGTAAAGAGTTATAAATGCAGAGGGCATTGGAGCGTTCTTGTGGATTTAAGTGTCTATTTCTTGAACTAAATGCAAGACCGTCTTTATCTCGCACAGTAGGGAGAACCTTAATATCTATCGTCATGTTCAAATCACGGAGTAGTCTTTTTATAACAATATTCTGCTGATAATCCTTTTGGCCAAGATAAGCCCTGTCTGGTTTGATTATATTGAAAAGTTTCGTCATTATAGTAGTTACACCCTTGAAGTGTCCTGGCCTTAGCTTACCGCATAAGGGTTCGGTGAGTCTTGTTTGCAGAACATACGTACAGGATTCCTCCTCGTACAACTCCTCAGCATATGGTGCAAAGACTATATCTACATTTATACTCTTTGCAATCTCTATGTCTTTATCTAACTGGCGAGGATAACTTTTGAAGTCATCTCTGTTATCAAACTGTGTTGGGTTTACAAAGATGCTGACTACAAGTTTATCATTCTCATCTCTTGCATTACGCATCAGGCTTATATGGCCTTTGTGTAGTGTGCCCATGGTAGGCACAAATCCTATGGTTTCTTGTTTCTCTTTGATTGAAGAAACCCTTGCCTGCATTTCATTAAGCTTTTTTATGACTTCCATTTGGAACGGTACCAGTCTTTTATGTGTGTTTTTATCTCTTTTAGAGCAAAAATCAATGTTAACAATAACACAAATTTTTGTCAAGTTTTACATAAAAATGCAATCGGGCGTAGATTATGGTTGTATAAGCGTATATGGCAAGAAATATACTAATTTGCTTTTAGCTTGAGATATATTTAAATTTATTATTATAGCCTAAGTTGAGCCATTTTTCCTAAAATTAATATGACCTCCCCTTTATCCCCTCCTTAACAAGGAGGGGAAGAGGGGTGGTTTTTATGTCACTTACCAGATTATATGAATTTAAAAGTAACTACTGTATTAAAAAAATATTAGCACTATTGAGCTTTAAAAATCGCTCAACTTAGGTATAATATTAGAAAAAGGAATGTAAAATGTGTATGTGGAGAAAAAAAATGAAATTTACAATCTTTATAACCATAATAATCGCTTTATATTGTATTCTTTATAATTGTGTTGCTTTTTCGTATTTCACTGGAAGCAATTCAATAGTATTTGCGAAAGAAAATATAGAGTTTACAGAGGAAGATTATGCCTGGAAAAGGAAGGAGATGGTCAAACGGCAGATAATAGCCCGGGGCGTAAAAGATAAAATAGTTCTTGAAGCAATGGAAAGTGTGCCACGACATTTATTCGTTCCTAAAGGATATAGAGAATACAGTTACTATGATCAACCACTACCAATAGGATTAGGGCAAACAATATCTCAACCATATATAGTTGCACTAATGACCGAAATGTTGAATGTAGATAAGGATGATGTCGTCCTTGAAATTGGAACTGGTTCGGGTTACCAGGCAGCAGTCCTATCTGAGATTGTTAAAGAGGTGTATACCATTGAACTAATAGAAGAGTTAGGAATTCGAGCGGAAGAAAAGCTAAGGAATCTTGGATATGATAATGTTAATGTCAAAATAGCTGATGGTTCGCTTGGTTGGCTGGATAAGGCGCCATTCGATGCCATAATAGTAACAGCGGCGGCGGAGGAAATTCCTGATCCTTTGATAAAACAATTGAAATCAGGTGGAAGGATGGTTATTCCCGTTGATAGTTCCTTTTTAGGACAAGATTTGTTGATTGTGGAGAAAGACGAGAGTGGAGAAATTAGTATTGAAAAGACTATTCCCGTCCGGTTTGTTCCTCTTATAGAGGGGGGCGAAGTTGTGAAATAGGGATTCTTACACTTCCAAAGTACCTGGTTTTTTTACAAAGAATTGACTTTGCAAAAAATTTCTTTCCTTTAGAAAACATTTACATTAAAATCCTTCTTTGAAAAATCATTTGCTATTATTTGTGGTAAGATGGAATACAGGATTTTAGGAAAAAGTGATTTAAATGTTTCAGTTATGGGTTATGGTGCGTGGGGCATAGGAGGAGAGCCTTTCTGGAAAACTGAAGGTGAAGAAAAATCTATTCGTTCTATTGAGAAGGCATTTGATCTGGGGATAAACTTCTATGATACCGCCCCAGTATACGGCTTTGGCTACTCTGAAAAATTATTGGGTAAGACTTTGCATTCAAAACGCAAAGAAATCATGATTGCAACAAAATGTGGTCTACGGTGGGAAGAGGAAGAGATAGAAGCTATAGAGAAAAAGTCTAATCGTGAAGCGATATTTGAAGAAATAGATCTAAGCCTGCAAAGATTAAGGACAGATTACGTTGATTTATATCAGGTACACTGGCCAGACGAAAATACACCTATTGAGGAGACAATGGATGCCCTTCTGAAGATTCAGAAAGCTGGAAAGGTTCGATATATAGGTGTTAGCAATTACTCAGTTGATCAGATGAAAGAGAGTCTTAAATACGGCCAGATAGCCTCTCTTCAGCCAATGTATAGTATGCTGGAGAGAGATATAGAGAAGGAAATTCTCCCATTTTGTATAGAGAACAATATTGGTGTAATTTGCTACAGTCCGCTTGCGTCAGGTGTACTGACCGGCAAATACGATGAAAATACCAGATTTGAGGATTGGCGCGGACAGGAAATTATTGGTCACTTTACTGGAGATGCGTTTAAGTCTCATATTAGAAAGGTAAAAGAAATTTCAAAGATTGCACAAAAACTAGGCAAGACAACAGCCCAGTTGGCCATAAATTGGTTGCTTCATCAGAGAGGCGTAACTACTGCCATTGTTGGAGTAAAGAATCCAGAGCAGGCAGAACAAAACGTAGGTGCTGTTGGATGGGAAATTCCAAATGATGATTTGGAGAATATATCAGATATTTTAGAAGAAAGGAGAATCTAATGGCAAAAGCAGTAAAGAAAAACTATACTCTAAGAGACTTGGATAAGATGTCTATAGAAAAGGCACAAAGACTTCCGTTTACTGTAAGAGACAAGCTTCTTGATTTAGTTCTTGCAGATAGTAGAAAGGTTGGAGGAAAGCAGCCTGCCAGACAGGTAGGCTTGATGTGTGATTGGTTTGAGGAAAATCTTGCCCGTCTTCAGAAGATTAAGGCAATAAAAATATGCTGTGGTGGATTTATACCGGTTGATTCAACTGGTGAAGTTCCTACACTAGACCCCAAAGGGCAGTTCAAGTTAGTATTTGAAAACATTAAAAATGCTATAAGAAAAGCTGGAACCAACATGGACAGGATCGTTAATGCCATTATCTTTATGAAGAACATTGATTACTGGGGACAGATGAACGATGTTTACAGGAAGTATATTAGGTGTTCTCCAACACGTGCTGCGATAGGCTGTCAGGATCTTAATAAGACCTATCAGATTGAGGTTGTAAACCTGATCGCATATAAGGTGGCAAAATAAAAATGTTTCTGTAATTGTCTTGAAACAATTTTATATGACTATTGAAGTTACTCCAAAAATATGATCAAAGGTGAATAAATCCCCCTAATCCCCCTTTACTAAAGGGGGACTAAGGGGGATTTAAATTGTTTTAGGAGTAAACTCAATAACAATTATAATTTATTACAAGAAAGGAGTAATAAGATGTTTAAGTATTTTAAAGTGAGTTCTATTTTGATTGCTGCGATATTTGTTTTATCTTTTTCTACTGCACAGGCATGCCCGATGATTCCTGAAAAATCTTGTTGTAATGAGCCATGCGGTGATAAGGCATGCGAAGTTGCAAAGATTAAGCAGGTATCTACATCAGAATCCGCTGATACTGAAAAAGTAGTCTTAAACGTAAAAGGTATGACGTGTGGTGGCTGTGAAAATAGGGTAAAGGGTGCTCTAATCGGGTGTGCGGGAGTCAAGGATGCTCAGGTAAGTCATAAAGATGGTAAGGCTGTTGTGGAGGTAGAAAAAGGAAAGGCAAATAAAGAAAAACTTATTGAAGCAGTTGAAAAGGTAGGGTTCACGGCGTCTGAAGGATAAGTCAATTCAGCCTCTACCTTGTAAAAGTGAGGATTAAGGTTTTTTTACCTGTGAGTTGCCTGTCCGTCAAGCAAAGACTGGACAGGCAATACGCAGTCAAATCTCACCAAGTTGGCTTTGCCTAAAGTATCAAAGGGAATTTCACATCCTCTACCCTTATCTTGCTCTTTAATTTCACGATCCGAATTAGATAGATTCCGTAACCAGCCACATACAAACGCAAACCTGTTTCCTTTTAGTTCATATAAAATTTATTTCTTTCTCCCTTCTTTTGTAGTAATTAATGTAATATAATATGCTTAGAGGGGGAATGAAAAATGTTTATGATTCAAACACTCATCTCTAAGCGTAAGCCTGTTCTCAGGAAAAAACCAGCTATTAAGACCGGTTTCAGATCATTGATAGAAAAGTTTGGGAATATATCCCCTGATATTCTGAAAACCATTGGATGGACGCCAATAGTAAGGTTAAATAAGATAGCAAGAGGCATAAACTCAAGTATCTTTGCTAAGCTAGAGTTTTTAAACCCTGCGGGAAGTGTAAAGGACAGGATGGCCCTGTTTATCATTGAGGATGCAGAAAGAAGAGGGTTCTTAAAACCCGGTGGTACCATAGTGGAAAATTCTTCTGGCAATACCGGCGCTGCCCTTGCAATGATTGCAGCGGCAAAGGGTTACAAGTGCATAATCACTATGCCTGATAAGATGAGCGATGAAAAAAAGAACTTGATGAAGGCATTTGGTGCAAAAGTTGTTGTAACTCCCACCGATGTCCCTCCTGATTCTCCCGAAAGTTATTACAGTGTGGCTAAAAGAATAGTCAAAGAGACCCCAAATTCATACTATCCGGATCAGTACAACAATCCACGGAATATTGATTCACATTATTATACCACCGGGCCTGAGATATGGAAACAAACAGGTGGGAATATAGATTGTTTTGTTGCAGGAATAGGTACTGGTGGCACATTGAGTGGGGCTGGAAGATATCTCAAGGAGAAGAATCCTGAGATAAGGATAATTGCTGTTGACCCGGAGGGGTCCGTTTTTTATGATTATTTCAAGACCGGGAAACTTATAAAACCTCACGTTTACAAAGTAGAGGGGATTGGAGAGGACTATATTGTAAAGGCCGTTGATTTTGACCTGATCGACGATATTATTAGGGTTCACGATAAAGAATCATTCTTGATGGCGAGAAGACTGGCAAGGGAAGAGGGAATCTTTGCAGGAGGCTCTAGCGGCAGCGCTGTGTGGGTAGCTATTAAGATTGCCAGGAGAATTAAAGAAAGCAAAAGCATCGTCGTAATCCTTCCAGATTCTGGCAGCAGGTACCTTAGCAAGATATATAATGATGAATGGATGAAAGCAAACAGTTTTCTGGAATAAAGGGGGTATATATGAAACAAAGATTTGAAACAAGGGCCATTCATGCTGGATGTGAGCCTGATTCAGGAACTGGCGCCATAATGACGCCAATATTCCAAACGAGCACATACGTCCAGGAATCGCCCGGTAAGCACAAGGGTTACGACTATTCAAGGACGCATAATCCTACCAGAACAGCACTAGAAAAAAATATTGCCTCTCTGGAGGAAGGAAATTACGGACTTGCCTTTTCATCAGGAATGTCGGCTATTTCAACAATTATTCAAACGCTAGATACAGGTGACCATATTACCTGCTGTGACGATGTCTATGGTGGGACGTTTAGATTGTTTGATAAGGTATTGAAGAGGTACAGACTTGAATTTGACTTTATAGATTTAACCGACCCTCAATCTTTGGAAGGACACATAAAAGATAATACAAAGATCATATGGCTGGAAAGCCCTTCAAACCCACTTCTGAAACTAATTGATATTGCATTGATTTCCAAAATTGCAAAAAAGAATAATGTATTAGTTGTTGTTGATAATACCTTTGCAACTCCATTCTTTCAGAAGCCTTTGAAACTCGGAGCTGACATAGTTATGCACAGTACTACCAAGTATCTAAACGGCCACAGTGACGTTATAGGTGGCGCTGTTGTAACTAATAATAAAGAATTATACGACAAACTCCAGTTCCTTCAAAATGCAGTAGGTGTAGTACCAGGCCCTTTCGACTGTTTCCTGGTACTACGTGGAATTAAAACACTTGCTATCAGGATGGAAAGACACGAGAATAACGCGATGAAGATAGCACAATTTTTAGAAAGTCATTCTAAAGTAAGAAAGGTTATTTATCCGGGACTTGGATCACATCCACAACACGAACTTGCGAGAAAACAAATGGTTGGGTTCGGGGGAGTAATAACATTTTTTATAAAGGGAGGCTTGGAAGCAGCAAGAAGATTTCTCGAAAGGGTAAAGATATTCTCTTTGGCAGAAAGCCTGGGTGGAGTAGAGTCACTAATAGAACATCCAGCAATAATGACACATGCTTCTCTGCCAAAAGAAGTAAGGGAGAAAGTAGGTATATCTGACGAACTTATAAGGATTTCTGTTGGTATTGAAAACGTTAACGATTTAATAGACGACCTTAAGAAGGCTTTAGAAAAGTAATCAGGGGTGCCCATTTTAATATTACGCAGGCTCTGCACTCTTAATTTAACTATTAAAGATAAATCTTTAAGGAAATAGCATTAGATTGTTAGGGATTAATTATTAAAAAGGGAACTATTTTATTGCAAATATTGTTATAAGTGGTAAGGGATGAAGGACTTTGATAAGCCGGAGAGTAAATTAAGGGAATTCGAGTTAGATGCACTAAAGTATATTGATTCGCTCTTTAACATAGCAATGAGGATGACGAGAAACAAGGACGATGCCGAAGACCTTGTACAGGAGACTTACCTTAAGATGCACAGATTTTCGCATACGTTTGATGAAGGTTCTAACCTGAAGGCGTGGTTGTTCAAGATATTGCGAAATACCTTTATTAATTTGTATAGAAAGAAGATAAGAGAACCACAAGAAATTCATTATGGCAATAATGAAGAATTTTATTTATTTAATAGGATAACTGCAGATAGAACGGACGATAAGGTTCTGGGTAAAGGCACTATCGGTATTGAGGAATATTTGGAAGAAGAAATCAAATATGCACTTGACAATTTGCCACTGGCTTTTAGAGAAGTCGTTTTGTATTCAGATGTAGAAGGGCTTTCTTACGAAGAAATATCAGGCATTGTTGGATGTCCGATAGGGACAGTAAAATCAAGGCTATACAGGGCGAGAAGGGCACTACAGAAATTATTATGGAATTATGCAAAAGATAAAGGTTATTTAAAGGAAAAGTAAAATGCGCTTACAAACCCGTGCAGAAACACTAACTATAGTAAGTCTTAGAAGCCAACGCACAAAGAACAAAAGAAAATTTGTAAAAGGGGAAGAAATAAATGAATTGTAAAGAAGCAACAAAGCAACTCTATGAATATTTAGATAATGAACTTGAAGAAAACGATTATTCAAAGATTAAGAAACATCTCGAGGTTTGTCGAAAATGCTGTGAGAAGTTCGAGTTTGAGCAAGTGTTAAAGAAAGTCGTAAGAGATAGGGCAAGAATTCATAGAGTGCCTCAAAATGTGCGAGAAAATATTGTTAAACAGTTGTCAGAGAGGCATGAAGGGGGTGGCCGTGTTGAAGTTTTTGTGTCGAAGTTGGAGGAAAGAAGTAAAAAGGGTTTCTTTCAACTTTTTAAACTAAGGAGTGCTTATATAATCGAAGCAGCCTTAATACTTTTACTTATCTCTGTTTTAAGTATTTACTTTACTTTTCCTAAACCAGGAAGCTCCCCCCATATTGTTAAGGACGCTGCAGAACGCCACGATAATTTCGTTAATGGTAATATGCCCCTTGACCTTGTTACTTCCGATAGGAATGAAATAAAAAGATATCTTAATGATCCTAAACAGGTTTATTTTGCAGACTCCGTTCCAGTATTTAATGAATTTGCAATGAAACCTTTAGGATGCAAGAAATATTATTTAGCTGGCAGAAAGAGCGCATATATCGGGTTAGAAAGGATGCATAACAAGATATCTTTAGAGGTAATGGATAGCTCAGGAATGAACATAAACGACCTAAAGAATGAACTATTTGATGGAAGGCAATATTACTTCGGAAGATATAAAGGATATAATGTTGTTCTATGGAAATACGGTAATAAGCTTTATAGTTTAACCTCAAAAATACATAGAAAAGAGCTTATGCGTATGGCTGAAAAAGCTATTTGTCCATATTATGAAAGATAATTAATCCTGAGGTGAGAGATGTGCAAACTATTTAATATAAAACACAAAATTGTCCTTGGATGTTTATGCGTGATCTTTGCTGGTTGCTCATATACACCTTATCGGTACAGTTTTTCACTAATTGAACCTCAAAGCGAAACGATGAATTTTGAGGATAGCAATGTTCAGTTCAGATTTGTGCCGTCTGCTGAGAATATCTGGGTGGCAATCAAGAACAAGACTGACCATGATATAAATCTTGTTAGAGACAATGCTGAATATATAGATTCTTTGGGTGAATCTCGCAGGGTGCATTATGGTTATGATTACGTGCAAGAAGTAACGAATTTTGCGGAAGATAATGACTTATATGTTCCACCAATGAGGATAGACCCAGGTTCTGAGATAACTGGATATGTTTGGATCAATATCTGGCCTGATTTCTGTGTAGGGCAGGATAGGCATTCCATTGCATCGTATAAGATATATTATTTAATGGAGCCTTTCTTCCCAAGATATAGCTTTGAGGGTAGGGGTGAGGAGCTGAAAGATTCAACCTTTAATCTGATCTTACCAATTGACTTTGGTGGGTACACATCCAACTATACATTTACTTTTATGATAAATGATGTGGTAGGATAAAAGAGGTTTGTGAAGTTTTTCGATGGGTGTTAAGTAACCTATTCATTCTTTGTAGTAACATTGTAGAGAAACGGTAACCATGGGGTAAATGTGGAAACGTACCCTATGGACCTAAGCGAATATGTGAGTAATAATATTTAATATGAGTGCTTGTCTTGTTGTATTTGCCAAAGATCCCATTCCCGGTAGAGTCAAAACGAGACTCAATCCATGTATTACACCAGATGAAGCTGCTAAGTTATATAAGGCATTTAGCCTTGATATAATAAGTAATGCGCGTAAACTGAAACATAATAGTGTAAATAATGTAACTGTTGCGTATACGCCTGTTGGTGCAGAAAAGGCATTCCGTAAATTAGTCGGGCAACCAATAAATTTTTTACCACAAAAAGGACGTAATCTAGGCAAACGGTTGAAAAACGCCTTTAAGCAAGCTTTTGCTGAGGGCGCAAAAAGAGTAGTAATTATAGGTACAGATAGTCCTACTCTCCCTATATCTTATATTCAAAAGGCATTTGATATATTAAAAAAGATTCCTGTCGTTATAGGTCCCACATTTGATGGCGGGTATTACCTCATTGGTCTTTCAAAGCAGAATTACGATATTTTTGATGGTATAGGGTGGGGTACATCAAGGGTTTTTGGCCAGACCCTGACAAGGATAAAGTCCCTGGATACACAGGTGTATGTTCTTCCTCCATGGTATGATGTTGATACCTCAGAAGATTTGGAATTCCTGAGATCACACCTACTGGCAATGAGAATGAGTGGCGTTGAAGAGGTTCCTGAAAGGACTATGGAATTGTTGAAGATTTAAATAAATATGGTTAAGGCAGTAATATCTAGACATTATTTCACAAAGATTACCCTAGGTTTATTATTAGCCTTTTTCTTTCATAATGCAGTATCCACACCAGCTTTTCCTTCCGGCAGTGAACAGAGCAAAAAAAATGATGTAAAGAAATTTGAAGGAGAGGTTCTTAAGTACAAAATTGGCTTTTGGATTTTCAAAAAGATAGGGATTGCCACATTTAAGTGTGAAAGAAATGGTGATAACGTAGTTATTACAATAGATGCAAGTACGACTGGGTTCATTGATAAGATCATTCATAGACACAACATTTATAAAACGACTATGATAATTGATAATATTACTAACAGACTTAAGCCAATCAATTCGTATGAAAAAAAGATTAAGAGGAAGAAAGAGAGGGTTATGATTACTAACTACGATTATGATAATAATATGTGTGAATATAAGACTTGGAGAAATGGCAAGATTCATAAAGAAGGAAGTTTTAAACTGGAACCAAACGTGAGCGATGATATGATATCAGTAACTTATAATTTCCGTAATGAAATATATGGAGAAGTGAAAGAAGGCGCCGATTTTAATATTACCACTGTTTATAAGGACAAGTTTCCAAGCTTTACCGTTGATATTCGTTCTGCAGACAATTCAAATGATATTTCCAAATGGATGAGTATTATTCCCAACGTAAAATACGTAGCGGATGTTTCATTAGATCCTGAAGTGATCGACTCTAAAGAAGGCAAGCTTGTTATATTATATTCAGAAGATTTGACACCAGTTGGATATGTAGCAAAGGATGTTATCGGTTTTGGAGATTTGTATGGTGTGTTAGTTAAAGATACAAGTGAATAACTTTATTCCGCTATTGAGGTTTCTGCTACTGCCCATTCCAGTTTTGACAGGATAAATAATCCAGCCGTAATCCATATTAATTCCCTTAGCCTTCTCAATATACCAAATGCCAATGCGACGCTGGCGCTTAGTTTTAGGCTCATAAATATTGCGATGAGGCCTCCCTCCTGTCCGCCGACGCTTCCAGGGATAAAGGATGTTACTCCTCTTGCAGCAGTAGAGAGCGATTCGATGATATATGTGGAAAGAAAGTCTATGGGTATGTCTAACAGATAAAGGATTAAAAACACCTCTATCATGCCTGCTATCCATCCCAGAAAATAAAACGCAAATGAGATAAAAAAACTTTTTTTGTTATGGCTGTAAAATTGAAATATACTTTCATCAAGCTCTTTTAGTCTATGTTCCCTATCTTCTAAATAGCGTATCCTTATCCTGAATACTTTTAGTAGTTTTAAAAGGGAGGCAAAGAGTCCTCTCTTCTGGATAAATATAATAAACAGAATTATGGGTATACCTAATAATGTGATGGCGATTGAACTTATCAGTCGAGACCCTGATATGTTTAATTTGAAGAGCATAAATCCAACGCCAAGCATTACGAAGATTATCTGTGTAATGGTCATTATCGCTCTGGAGATTACTACAGAGGCTAAGCCATCTACCATGGGAATCTTATGATTTTTAAGGAAATAAGCCTTTACGGGTTCTCCGGCAAAACTGGCAGAAGGTATTATGATATTTACCGATTCGCCGGCAAGTCTTACTGCAAGAAGATTTTTGAAGCTTGTTTTTCTTTCCCTGAATGAGTATTTCCATCCTAATGTGTCGAGTACAAAAACGAGAGGATAAGGTAGAAGCAGAAGGGATATTTTCCACTTCAGGAATGAAAGATGTAGATAAATGCTTGCAGGCCCAACCTTGTAAATTAAGACGCAAAGGATAATGAATCCTGCAATTAATAATAATATCTTGAGTTTCTTTTTACCTATCACAGTAATATTCTGCTGGTATTAACAAAATGAGCGATTATGGGGGATTAAGTTAAGCCTTCACCGTAGTTGTCAGGTTGAGTGAATATGTGTTTAAGTGGCCTATAGAAATTTTTCAACATACATACCGGATAATTCCTTAAATAATGCTTCTGCTTCTGTACCATTACCTTCACATTTTCTTATCTTCGGCCATTCACTTTTGGGGAGTTTTACGTATAATGGGAAAGTCCTCTGGAGTCCGAGTAATTCCTCTCTGGAAAGCTGGGGCATATTTAATACTGTTTCTGACCTGTAATCGCCAGCAAGAGACTTTTCTTGCATAAGCCCTTCTTCCTCACAATATTCTCGCAGGGCTGTGCCTTTATAAGGATTATAAAGTGACACCATGACACTTGGCACATTTATTTGCCTGTTTAAGTCGATAGTTTCGAATATTTGTTCTCTGGTTTCAGTTGGGAAACCAATAATATTATTAGCGCTCACCCGAAGACTGGATTTATCGAGAATCTTGAATGCCTTTATTATTGTTTCATCTGTCATATTTCTACCCAGCAGATTACGCCTCAGGTTCAGGTTGCCACTTTCAATGCCTATACTTATCCCTTTACAGCCAGAGGATTCGAGAAGCCTGACATTTTCTTCGTTAATTGATTCAGGTCTTGCCTCAATCCAGAATGGTATATCAACTTCCTTATAACATTCAATAAATTCAATTACCCTTTCTCGTTTTGTTGTCAGGAAGCTTTCGGCCACTAAATATGCAAATTGTAGATTGTATTCTTTCTTTTTTTCTTTCATCTCATCAATAAGCCTTTTGATGCTTTTCTCTCTGTAATAGCCTCCGTTATTTGCATAAAGTTTATTCAGGCCATAGTCACTGCAGAATCGACAACTGTATGGACAGCCTCTGTTCATTTCAAATGTGCCGGTCATGGATATTTTGCCACCCATTGGTTTGTAAAACCTCTTGGGGTCGAATATGCTCCAGTCCTGAAATGGCAATTCATCAAGATTGACGGGTCTTCTAATCCCATTCTTGAATACTTTGCCGTCCTTCTTAATCCACATGTTTTGTACGGATGTTATATCCTGTTTCTTTAGAATCTTTGTACACAGTTCGACAAGTGCATATTCTCCCTCTCCCACACATACCATATCTACGCAATCCTCGGCAATTATTTCTTCCGGAGCAAAAGTTGCAAAGACACCTCCCACAATTATGGGGATATTGTAGTGTCTTATGCTTTTTAGCATTTCTATTCCAAGCTCATAAGTGCATTCTATACATGACAGACCTATTATGTTTGGTGAATATTCTTCTACCATCTCTTTAAGGTCTTCAAATAAATCGGTGTCTTTATACGTTATTCCTAATTCTTCAGGATCCGTCTTCCTTACCTGAAGATTCTTGGCCCTTATTTCGTCTCCTGTTTCTGTTGCTATTTTGTAGAAAGTTGTATCAAACAACTTTACCCCGAATCCCTTTTCTTTAAGGCAAGCAGATATTAAAGAAAGTCCCACAGGCAGCAGGACATCCATCATCGTATTGCAGTTGATTAACAAGACTTTGAAATCCTTATTTCTCATATTAATAATAAATTACTCAAATTAATCCCCCTCAATCCCCCTTTAATAAAGGGGGAATAAGGGGGATTTTGATAATTCGTCACTTTCCCACAATTACTCGAAGAAAAGTCTTTGCACCCTTTATAATACTATGTCTTTCAAATTCCATTTACTATACCCCTGACCCACTCCATACCTTCTTTGACCTTGTTTGGTATATTATCATAATAAGTCTGATTATATTCAAATATTATATCACAATCCTTATTGCCAGATAAAATTATTTCGAGTGTTTTTTTTATGTCTATCCATCCGTCTTTTGCCTTCTGTGAGGGATGAACTGGTACATGGTTATGTTTCTTGCAGTGGTCTATGCTCTTTGTGTTCCAGATGTGTATTGATTTAGCATGAGGGGCCATGACCTCTATATCTTTAAAGAAGTCACGGTTTCGTACTTTTGACACAAGGAAGGTGTGGCCTATATCAATACAAATACCCAATAAATGATGGTCAAGTATGAATTCTACAAATTGGGCTGGTTTGTGGAAAAATCCGGAATATCCTCCAAATTCAACATTAATAGGTAAATTGTAATTATCTACTAATTGGCAGAACCTTGATTCTGTATCATTTGCAAGCTTCATTACCTCTTGTTTATTTTTTGAATCCTCCATCCAGTTTAAGTGAGTGACGACAAAATCAGCCTTCCATCCCTTTGCATAATGCATAGTGCTGTTGATTAGTTTAAAAGAGAGGGCTCTTTTCTTGGGGTCGTCGTTAAGAAAAAAGGTGGTTACGCCAGCGTATGGAAAGTATGAGGGCCTGAAAAATGGCACATGAAAGCTAAAGGGGTACTTCTTTTTCTTGATGAATGTCTTTAGCTTTCCTAATCCATCCTCTTGAAAATCAAAGACCTCGTATCTGTCTAATCCTGTATGTAAAAGGCCGGCAGGCCTTGCTCTTTCCATATTACAATCGTAGTTAAATCTACATCTTCATTCAAATTCAATAGTATACATGATAAGCACCTGCATGTTAAATATTTTTATCATATTTTGTTTTAAAAGACCTTAAGGTCTTTCTAAGTCTAATCAAATTATATACTTGATCTAACAATTTCGGCTTGACAATGTTGACCTCCGATATATGATATTTTCAAAAGTTTTATGTTATATGCATCAACCATATTTAAAAGTACAGCTTATATCGTACCCTGTTAAACAATTATTCGAATGTTTTGGGAGGATAGATAATGGAATATACAAAAAGGATAGTATCTGATCCTACTATAATGCTAGGAAAGCCAGTTATAAAAGGGACGAGAATCACTGTTGAACTCATATTGAGAAAAATGTCTGAAGGAATGACAATCGAGGAACTTTTAAAAGCCTATCCACACCTTACAAAAAAAGATATACTTGCCGCCGTTTCTTATTCTGCAGATGTCATATCCAGAGAGGAATTAATTGCACCATAGAATTAGGTTGATGAAAGTGTAGATTTAAGAATAGTAAAGAGACTTAGAAAAGAGAATTATGATGTAATAAAAATAAGGATAAGAGAGATATGAAGTTGAATTACTATTCAGATACAGATTCTTTATATATTGACTTATCTTCTAAAACAAGTACTGAAAGTAGGAAAATCTCTCCTGGCATTGTTTTAGATTACGATGGCGAAGGTGATTTGGTTGGCATTGATATAGATAATGCCAGTAAAAAACTTGATCTTAAAGATTTAACTCTAAATAATTTCCCTGCAAAAGTACACATCGAGTCTGCTTAACGCCTAAGGTAAGCTGCTGCCAACCTGGGCGGTATGTTAGCAAAAAGACGTGTAGAATGGAATCCAGAAAAAATATTGAAACCACATGTGAATTGGCGGTTAGATTGACACCTCTGGTTAGGCTTTTCCATATTATAATTGAGTTACGAAGGCCTGCTCCTGAGATTTAATTTCACTTTTACATTCTAATATGTCAAATAAATAGGTATGGTGTCCCTTGATTTCCCGTGATTTCCGTGATTTCCTGATTTCTAATCAGGTGTGACCCTCTCCTTGACCCCTAATTCTTGTTTGTACTTCATGTATCTTTGTTTCATTTCATCCATTTGGGCAGGAAATATTTCAAACAAACGGTCAACATATTTTTTGAAGGCTTCCCCTACTATTTCTAAATATTGAAAGGTTTCATATGAAAGTATTGACAAACTACCTGAATTGATCTCTTTTAATATCTGCAAAGTTGCTTTTTGTTGCTTCTCTTTTTCTTCTTTATTTTCTACTTTATCGTAATCAATTATGCCTATTAGCAACTTAACAGCTTGGGCCGTTCCATAACCTGGAAGCTTTTGTAATGCCTTTTCACACGATTCTAATGAAGCTACTTTATATTCTTTTGCACCATACAATTCATATAGATCCATATTAGATATTGCACTATTGGTCCAGCTTGTAGCAGAAAGTGAATAATCTTTTCCATATTTCTTTACTATCGAGGCTATTTTTTCTTGATAATCGGGCAACCCAAAATTTAGGTAAATAAAATAATCCAAATATTCTATCATTAAATCATCATCATCAGTCCCTTTTACATCATCTATTTTTTGGTTAATTTTTTCTATAGCTAACTCTTTAGTTATTTTAAGGTCGTTAACTTGTTTTTTTAATTCTTCGAGATTATAATTCAAAATAAAGATTTTTTGTTCTCGACCAATATTTTCATATTCTTTTTCAACAGTTTTCTCAACGTATTCTCTAACATAGTAGCCAACTCCTTTAAAGCCAAAAAAACCAATTAAAGCAATAATAAAACCAACTATAATACTACCAATCTTCCCCCACGTGTTTATAACTTCTTTGATCTGTTTTGTTACTTCCTTCGATACTTTATATTCAATGTCATTTTTATTTTCTATTTTTCCCATACTTTAAATCTCCCTAACATTAACTTTTATATTTATTCTATATTTATCGGCATATTATCGTAGTGAATAGTGTATGTCAATGAGGATTAATCAGAGTAAAAATAGATTTAATATTGCTAAAAATATGGGATGTGCCTTCACTATTCTAAGTTTCCAGAGATTGCAAAAAGATATAAAATCGTATCTTACAGAACTGTAATTTAAAGTAATTTTCCTTGCATGCAAAGAGAATACTGCGCGGACAAAATTAGGAACTATTTATTGTCTTCGCAAAACGCTATTATTGCTATAATAACTTCACGCTTACTTTGGCTGGTTTATGTTTATTCATTCCACCAAGGGCAAAAACGGGTGTGGAGGGGCCTGTTTATGTGGGTACAAGCGGTAGAAAATACTCAGCCATTTTCGGTATAATTTTTTATCTGTTGAAATCTGGTAACAGTATAAATGTTGTTAGCTTTAAATAAGCTATTAAGGTTTATATGTATTCTTTGATATCTTATGGAATTTAGACTTCAGTCTTTTATAAATAAAAGTCTAAAGTCGTGCCGAAGGCAGATCTGCCTCTGGCATGAACTTAACTCCTCTTTGTCACATAAATTGGCGATCAACGGGAGCTAATTTATAATTACATGTTTTCTATAATCTTTTCACCAAACTCTGAGGTTGACAGCTTTGTCGCCCCTTCCATCAGTCTTTCAAGATCGTAGGTAACGGTTTTTTGAGCTATGGCCTTGGCTATTCCCTTCAGGATCAGGCCTTCGGCTTCTTTGAAGCCGATGGTGTTTAGCATCATGCCTCCTGTAAGTATTAATGATCCCGGGTTTACCTTGTTTTGATTTGCATACTTTGGTGCGGTGCCATGAGATGCCTCAAAAATGAAAATATCGTCAGATATATTGGAAGAGGGTGCGAGACCAAGGCCGCCCACCTGCGCTACACAGGCATCCGAGAAGTAATCACCATTAAGGTTAGGCATTGCCAGGATATCATATTCTTCTGGTCTGGTTAGAACTAATTGGAACATTGCATCAGCTATCCTGTCTTTTATAATAATTTTATCCTTGGGTTGAGCTCCAGAATATTTCTCAAAGAGTTCTTCTTCTGTGATTGTATAATCTCCATACTCTTCTCTGGCTACCTCGTATCCCCAATTTCTAAAGGCACCTTCTGTAAATTTCATTATATTCCCCTTATGAACCAGAGTAACACTCCTTCTATTCTGGGATATGGCATAATCAAGCGCCTTTCTTACCAGTCTCTTTGTTCCCTCAATTGAGATATTCTTAATACCAATTCCTGAATCAGCCCTTATCTTAGTACCCATATTTGAATTGAGATAATCGATAACTTGTTTTACTTCTTTGCTTCCCTGTTTCCATTCAATTCCAGAGTACACATCCTCAGTATTTTCCCTGAATATGACCATATCCATCCTTTCCGGGTGTTTGACCGGACTTGGCGCTCCCTGGAAATAGCGGATAGGTCTTACACATGCATAAAGGTCTAAGACTATTCTTAAGGTTACGTTAAGTGATCTGTGTCCCTTACCAACAGGAGTTGCTAAAGGACCTTTTAAGGCAACATGATAATGTTTAATTGCATCGAAGGTGTCTTCAGGTATAAGCTCGTTGAATTTTTCCTGAGCTAGCCCACCTGCATAGATCTCATACCATGCAATCTTTTTTTGTCCTGAATATGCTTTCTCTACAGCGCTATCAATTACCGTTTTAGCCACCTTCATTATGTCAGGGCCGATTCCATCTCCCATGATGAAGGGTATAATTGGATTATCTGGAACTATTAATTTTTTGTCTTTAATTCTTATCTCTTCACCCTCTTTCGGAGGTGAATATAATTTAAATTTTACCATCATTTACCCTTTCTATTTGAACCAAGTTGGTGTTATAAGTTGATCCTCCTCCCATGTCTGCCAGTCTGTCTGGTGTTGTTTGATTACTATTGCTATTTCCAGGGCTTAATCGGTTCCACCATATACCTTTATTGACTGCCACACCCTCCTTAACGTCGTCTCCAACGGATACCCATAATGTACATTCGCCACGTTCATTAAATACTCGCACCAGATCACCTGTTTTAATTTTACGCTTCTTAGCATCGTTTATGTTTATTTCTAAAGCAGGCCTTTTTTCTTCAGTTCTTGAGTTAGGAATATTAGCAAAGTTAGAGTTCAGGAATGATTTTGCTGAGGGTGTAAGAAGATAAATCGGATATTTCTCATATAGTTGTGGTGATGTTGATGGGCCTTCCTTAATAGGAATGTGAGCAGGTAAAGGGTCATAGCCATCTGTTTTCATCTTTTCTGAATAGAATTCTATCTTCCCAGAAGGAGTGGGAAAGTTAAGGTCTTGATATGGCATATGAAATTCATCAGGGATATTCAAACGAATCACGCCTTCTTCCCTCAAACGTTCTAACGTAATCCCTCTTAAATACTGGCTGTTAACGTTTAATACCTCATTGATTGTATCAATTGCAGTTTCGTCAAAACATTTATCTTCAAACCCCATAGCCTTTGCCAGGGTGTTAAAGGTTTCAATGTTAGGTCTGCTTTCACCCAAAGGTTCAATTACCGGTTCATTCAATTGAAGCGATAAATGAAAATATGAGTGTTGAAGATCTGTATGCTCAAATTGGGTTGTGGCAGGCAGGACTATATCTGCATAACGAACAGTATCAGTAAGGAGTTGCTCATGTACCACAGTAAATAAATCTTCTCTTTGCAGGCCATCTATAACCTTTCGCTGATTAAAAAGCACAGCAGCAGGATTTGAATTGTAAACATATAAACCATTAATGCCCGGTCTTGCATTTAGGAGTATTTCTCCTAATTGGTTCATATTAATTGTTCGTGGAGAGTTTGGACAGAGATTATTTCCTTCCAGTATATCCCAATTAATTGGGAACGACTCGCTGGTAGGATAGAATATCCCGCCACCAGGATATCTCCATGCCCCTACCAGACCAGGAAGACAGGAGATTGTGCGTATCATCATACCTCCATTAGTGTGGTGTTGCATTCCCGAACCTGCATAAATGAAGGATGGTTTATTGCTTGCATAAATAATTGCAAATTTTTCTATGATATTTTTATCTATTCCAGTTATCTCTTCTGCTTTATCCAGCGGATATTCCTGTACTCGTTTTGATAGTGGTTCAAATCCCTCTGTACAATTCTTAACAAATTCCTTATCGTATAAGGAATTGTTGATAATTACGTTCATTATACCCAAAGCAAGCGCAGCATCACTTCCTGGCTTTGGCTGAACAAATAGGTCTGCCATTTCAACAGATTTGATTTTGTTTGGATTTACGACTACATAATAAGCGCCATTTTTCTTTGCTTCTTTTATTAAGGGTATCTGGTGGATATTAGTATAATATGGATTTGTTCCCCATGATATTATAAGTTTTGATTGTGGTATGGCTAATGGATCGGCTCCAAAAGCAGCCCCAAGGGTATATTTGTAACCAACTCTCCCTCCTTTAGAACATATGGTTCGCTCAAGACGCGATGCACCGAGACGATTAAAGAAACGTTTACCTGCCACGTTTCCGTTTACTAATCCTAGTGTCCCTGAACCATTGAATGGTAAGATAGATTCACTGCTATACTTAGAGATGATGTCTTTAAATCTTGATGTTACAGTGTTTATTGCCTCATCCCAGGATATTCTCGCAAAACTCCCTTCTCCCTTTTTGCCAACTCTTTTGAGGGGATGCAAGATTCTGTCAGGGCTGTAGACTCTTTCGGGATAGTTCATAACCTTTTGACACAAAAAACCTCTGGTAACAAAATGGTCCGGGTCACCCTTGACTTTGACCAATTTTCCGTCTTTTACGTGAGCAATTATTCCACATGTATCAGGACAATCGTGAGGACACACACTTCTGGGTTTTTTATCATTCATCATCAACTTATACGAATCTTTCTATTAATAAAGGATATAATTAGTATTATAAGAATTACTCAGATAGTATGCAAAGGATTTGATAAAGTAATTAGGACAATATATTTTGTCAAGAAATGATTATAAATTTTGTTGAAAATATAACATTTTTTATGATAATCAGATATACCATGAAACATGTTGAATGAAAGGGCGATAAAGATTTGGTTAAAAATCCTACAAAAATAATTTCAGAAGAAGAGGTAAAAAATAGACTGTCTCCTTTGTTTAAAAAAGAGGGACTCAGGCTTGTCATACTTTTTGGTTCCACTATTTCTGGTGAGGTTCATAAAAAAAGTGACATTGACATCGCTTTTTTGTTTGATAAACCTGTGAATATTCTAGAACTAACAAATACGGTTATGAGACTTTTACATACAAATAATGTTGATGTTGTTGATTTAAGAAGGGCAAGTCCACTTTTAAAATTCTCTACGGTAGTAAAAGGCAAACTTCTTTATGAGAAGGGACCAGGGATGTTTAATGAATTTAGTTCTCTGGCATTCAGGATGTATGTTGATACAAAGAAATTAAGGGATGCACATATGATAACTATTAAGAATTATTTAGAGAAAAGAGGTATTGCATGACTCCTATAGAAAAAGAAGTCGTGAGAAGAAAGCTTATGATAATTATAGAAGACCTGAAGGTTCTTGAGCATATAAAAGATATGACTATAGACCAATATGTGAATGATATTTATAAGAGGAAAGCAACAGAAAGGCTTTTGCAGGAATTAATTGAAGCGGCAATTGATATAAATACCCACATCATTGTCCAATCAGGTAATACAGTTCCAGGCGATTACTACGAGAGTTTTATAAAAACAGGAGAGCTTAAAATAATTCCGGCAGGACTTGCAGAAAAGCTTGCTCCATCTGCTGGCTTGAGAAACAGATTAGTCCATGAATATGATGTTCTCGACCATTCTGTAGTTCTTGAAGCCGTGAAGGTTGTGGGAGACCTATATCCTGAATACATAAAGGCTATTGAGGATTACATCTCAAGACAGGATTAATATTTAAGCCTGAAACTCGAGGTAAAATAAGAGGAACGGGTGAGGAATACGGGAGGTTGTTCCAGGGCAGGGCCTCTCGGTATCCGCAAGTTTAAAGGCTTTGGTGTGAGTTTTGACAGAACTCAGTTGAAGGCCCCTTAGTCGGGCGATTTTGCCTGTTTGTCTAAAGGGTAGTAATTTATAGAGATTTGAAAACATTTTAACAAATGAGTGAACAAAAGGCTAAAGCCATAATAATTAGGATTGCAATACCTCTGATGCTAGTTATTTTCTTATTTGCATGTGGTTGTGCTAATACCGGTCCGAGAATTTCCAAGGAGGAACTAAAGAAGTTAGAAGAAGAGATAGAGGCATTGGCAACTGAGAGATTTATCAAGGATTGGGTTCGTACATGGAAGGTTGGTTTTAATGTCCTCAGTGTTTTGCCCGAGGATACGTTAAAAAAACATTCCGTAATAGGAGCACTGATAGTGGACAATTCGGAAGATATTGCCAAGTCGTTTGGTCTTCCTACTGAAGATGGGTGTGTTGTTATCGGTGTAGTTGAAAATTATATGGCTGATCTCGCGGGTCTTAAACCAGGTGATCTCATAATAGAAATAGGCGGTAAAGAGATTAAGGATGACGAACAGATTGTTTTTGAGAATGGCAAATCAACCATTATTATTGTGGAGAGGGATGGTGATAGGCTGTCCTTTGAAGTAAAACCAAAAGAGATGCCTTATGTGAGGGTTCGTCTCAAGCAAACTGGCAAGATTAATGCATATGCTAAATTTACGGGAATTCAGTTTACGTCCGGGATGGTTCACTTTGTAGAGGATGATGATGAGTTGGCTGTTATAATGGGGCATGAGATAGCCCATCTTGTTTCAAAACATTTACCCAAGAATATAAGTATGGCTGCGCTGTGTGGGCTGGTAGGGGGGCTTACGGGGCCATTCGCTCCTCTCACAACGCAGGCACTATATGCGCCGTATAGTAGGGAGAACGAAAGAGAGGCGGATTATATCGGCCTTTATTATGCGCACATTGCAGGTTATAATATGGAAAGTGGTGTTGCGCTCTGGAAGCGTTTTGCACTGGAGATTCCCAAAAGCCGTTCAAAAAGTTTCCTTCGTAGCCATCCTGCAAGTCCTGAAAGGATCTTGCGGGTTAAAAAGGTAGTAGAGCTGATAAAATCTGATAAGAATCCATTAGGTGAAAAGGATAGGTAAGGAACAGTTTGTTATGTGCCGTTTTTTACGCAACATATACATAGTCGTCGTCTTTAACCGTAATAATCAAAATCAAATGCTTAAGAGAAAACTTGTTGACACTACCAGACTGGGGATTTAGAATTACACTTAGACATATAAATCTAACTTTTTGTGGTATATTAAGGTATGAAAAACGTTTTAAAAGATAAAAAATATATACAGGAAATTGCATTACAAAGCATCAATGACGGAGTATTTGTATTCGATAGGAACAGAAAAGTGCATGTTTTTAATACGGCTTGCGAGCGAATCGGAGGTTTTTCCAAAGAGGAGGTTAAAAAGAATGATTATAGCTGCCTTGATATTTTTAAGTGTCATAGCTCAGATGGTCCAAGCCTTTCTTTATGTCCGGGCCTTGAGCTTTTTGAGGGGAAGCGCTCTAGGATATCACGTGAATATCTTATCAAAACAAAGGATGGTGGACAAAAGTGGGTGATAACTAACTATTCCTCAATAAAAAATGAAAAGGGTGAAATAGAATACGTAGTGGGTGTTATTCGTGATATCACAGAAAAGAAAAGGTTTAATAATGAGTTTATAAAGTCTAAGACCCTGTCTACACTTGGACAGTTCAGTAACGAACTGGCACATGAGATTAAGAACCCCTTAAATGCTATTACAATCCAGTTGTTATTGTTGGAAAGGGAGATTAACAAATATAATCTAAATTCTAAAAAGGAACTTCATGAAGTTGTAAAAGTTGTTAAGGAGGAAATAGCCAGGCTAAACAAACTTATGGAAGATTGCTTAGAATTTGCAAGATCTGGGAACTTAAACCGCATATATGAGGATGTCGGTCAAATTATTAAGGAGCTATCGGCCCTGGTCAATCCTCATGCAGATTTGAAAGGGGTGAACATACATTTAAAGATAGGGGAAAGGTGCCCGCAAATTTTAATAGACAAGGATAAACTGAAACAAGCACTGTTGAATATAATAATAAATGCTATAGAAGCTATGCCAGGTGGAGGAGATATAAATATAAAAGTTAAGAAAGAGGATGATTGTTTAAAAATATCTTTAAAAGATACAGGGCCTGGAATTCCAAAGGAACAGCACGATAATGTTTTTAATCTTTTTTACTCAACTAAAAGTGGTGGAACAGGCGTAGGCTTGACAATAACGCAAAATATTATTCAAGCGCATGGAGGTAATATAAGGTTTAGAAATCTAAAAAAAGGTGCAGAATTTATAATTGATTTGCCAATATCTTAATCATATTTTAAGAAAGTTATGAGAAGAAAGCCAAGAATATTATTGGTTGATGATGATAAAAATACAGTTAATGGCCTAAAAAAGATTCTTATACAGGATGGCTATGATACCAGTTGTGCTGTTACAGGTTATGAGGCATTAAATATAATTGAAAGGAAGCACGTAGATATAGTAATAACGGATATGAAATTGCCAGATATTGGTGGCTTTACCATCATAGAAGAGGTTAAAAAGAAAGATAACGATACCGCCATCATAATGATAACGGCATATAGTTCTATACAATCTGCTATAGATGCAGTAAAAAAGGGGGCGGAGGATTACTTAACAAAGCCCATAAACATTGATGAATTAGAATTGACACTTAGTAGAATATGGGAAAAACAAAGCCTCATATTGCAGAATAAGGAGCTAAGGCAGAGATTAGATGAAAGATATAATTTTTCCGGACTCATAGGGAATACACCTGAGATGCAACTAATCTTCAAGACAATTGCAGAAATTGCTCCCACTGCTGCAACCGTATTAATCTATGGCGAAACTGGAACAGGTAAGGAACTTATTGCAAATGCAATCCATTGCAATAGTGATAGAAGAGACAATCCTTTTATTGCGCTCCACTGTGCTTCCTTATCTGAAGGAGTGTTGGAAAGCGAACTCTTTGGACATGAGAAAGGCGCCTTTACAGGGGCAATAAGTCAGAGGCGTGGCAGGTTTGAGTTGGCTGGCGGAGGCACCCTCTTTCTCGATGAAATTGGAGAAATGAGTCAGCATGTTCAGATAAGGCTATTAAGGGTGCTTGAGACCGGGAGTTTTGAAAGAGTAGGTGGTGAAAAGACCCTTGAATCAGATGTTAGAATCATTGCAGCAACAAACAAAGATCTGGAAAAGGAGATCAAAGAAGGAAGATTTAGGGAAGATCTCTATTACAGGTTAAATGTTATTAATCTGAGACTTCCACCATTAAGAGAAAGAAATGACGACATCGCATTATTGGCAGATTGTTTTCTCATAAAATATTCACAAAAGAATAAGAAGGATATTAAAGGTTTTTCTCCACAAACTATAAGGGTATTGAATAATTACGGTTGGCCCGGTAACGTTAGGGAGCTTGAAAACGTAATTGAGAGAACTGTGGTAATGGCAAAAACCGAACTTATAGAACCAGAAAATCTCCCATCAAATATAAATTTATTTATGAGAAGAACAAAAAAGAAAACACTATCTATACCATTTGGGACAACTTTGAAAGAAGCGGAGAAGAAAATTATCCTCGAAACACTTCAAGCGACTGATGGTAATAAGTCTAAGGCTGCAAGGACCCTGGATATTTCAACGCGAAAAATTGAATACAAACTTAAAGAATGGAATAACAGAAACAACAAGGCAAGATTTTGATTATCGAATTTACTTCATAAATTTAGAATAGAACCAGTTAATTTTGTTGACAACCCGCCAGAACGGTTTATTTGTAACGAAGCTTACCCTGTTAAATAGTTGAATACGAACCACAAGTAAGATATTTGTTATTCTATCTAATAACATTGATAAATGAGAAAGTTCCACGCATAAATCACCGTTTAACCATTCCATGTGAGGAAATGGACTGAATCCTCACATACTCTTTAACTCCAATAAGTTATAGAAAGTACTGGACATTTATGAGAAATAATATTGTACATGCCGGAGCTCATGAACTCAGATACGAGATACGCGAGATAGTTGCGGTTGGCAACAAGTTGTGTGATATGGGGTTGGATGTTTGTTGGGAGAACATTGGAGACCCTGTTCATAAAGGTGAAAAGATACCATCCTGGATCAAGGATGTAGTAAAAAAGGCTGTAGATGAAGATTCATCTTTTGCGTATTGCCCAACGAAGGGGTTGGACGAAACAAGAGAATTTCTTGCAGATCTTTGCAATAAGAGAAGAGGGATACAGATAACAAAGGAAGACATTGTCTTCTTTAATGGTATTGGTGATGCTATATCGAAGATTTATAACTACTTAAGGAGAGAGGCAAGGGTTATAGGACCTTCACCTGCTTATTCTACACATTCATCATCAGAGGCTGCCCATGCAGGTGAAGATCATTTAATGTATAAATTGGATCCCAACAACAAATGGTTTCCCGATCTGGAAGGTTTACGTAATAAAGTAAAAAACAATCAGGCTATTTCAGGAATATTAGTAATAAATCCAAATAATCCGGCAGGTACAGTATACCCTAAAGAGGTAATGGAGGAAATTGTAAGGATAGCTGAGGAATTTGATCTGTTCATAGTATGTGATGAGGTGTATTTGAATATAACTTACAATGGTAATATTTCGACTCCACTGTGTGATGTTATTAATAATGTGTGTGGTATTTCGATGAAGGGAATTTCTAAAGAACTGCCATGGCCAGGGGCAAGATGCGGATGGATAGAGATTTACAACAAAGATAAAGACCCAATATTTAAGAAGTACATCGATACAGTACTCAGTGCAAAAATGCTGGAAGTATGTTCAACTACTCTACCTCAGAAAGTTATACCACATTTATTGTGTGACCCAAGATATAGGGAGTATCATGAAGAAAGAAATAAAATGTACGAACGAAGGTCTAGATTTGCCTATGATACATTAAAGAAGATTGATGGTGTAATCGTAAATCAAACAAATGGTGCATTTTACATGACGATTGCCTTTAAAGATGGTGTCCTAAATGAAAAGCAAAGACTAAAGATTAAAAATAATACGATAAGAAACTATATTGAAGAAATAACTCAAAATGTTGCACTTGACAAAAGATTTGTATATTACTTGTTAGGCGCTACAGGAATATGCGTTGTACCTTTAACTGGCTTTAGCTGTGATCTTTATGGTTTTAGAATAACATTATTAGAGACAAATGGAAAAAGATTCGAATGGATATTTACGACCATTGCAGCGAAGATAAAAGAATATTTAAATTCCTGATTTGGCATAAGTACAATATTGAACAGAAATTGCAATCCAATTAAAAACTTCATTCTCATACAGTTTACATTTCATTTGGATAACAATCAATAATCATATTAAAACCTTTATACGCCTGAATTCTCCTTCGCTACAATTTATACAAAAGATCAGCATACGTTGGTACAGGCCATAATTTCCGAGGAACAATTGTCTCCAACGTATCAATATCTTCCCGCAAATCATTCATCGTAACAAATACTTTATCACGAAACGCAGCAGCGCGTTTAGCGCCATTAGCAATCTTATGTGCTTTCTCCAGCTCAGTCTCCAGTTTCTCGGTTTTGCGATATGCTGATTCTAAAAGAGCCGAAACCCTTGCAATCAATTCTTTTTCTACATACACAGGTCCGCTCATTACTTCCAACTTTTCGATCGTCTCAGCAAGCTCTTTTATAAATGGTATAACTGCCGGAATATATAAACTTTTCACCATATCAAGTGATGTCTTTGCTTCAATGTTAATCTGCTTTATATATTGATCAAGATAAATTTCATACCGAGAATGTAATTCTTCTTTTGAAAGTACTTTATACTTTTTAAATAAATTAACAGATTTCTTGTCCGTAAAAGTCTTAAGCGCCTCTACGGTTGAACTGATATTCGGTAACCCTCGCTTCTCTGCTTCTTTTGTCCATTCAGCTGAATAGTTGTTGCCGTTGAAGATGATTCTCCCATGCTCTTTCATAGTCTCTCTTATAATAGCGGTTGTCTCTTTGTGGATATCCTGTGCCTTCTCAAGTCGGGTAGCAATCTCATCAAGCGCTTCTGCAACAATAGTATTCAAAACGACACACGGTGACGAAATCGAAGCCGATGAAGCAACCATCCGAAACTCAAATTTATTGCCCGTAAAAGCAAATGGCGATGTTCGGTTCCTGTCACTATTATCTTTTGGAAGCGGTGGCAAAGTATCAACTCCTATCTCAATAGAAGTTGAAGCTTTTGACTTTGCCTTCTTTCGCTTCGCAATAGCCTCCAAAATCTCTGTCAATTCACCACCCATAAAAATCGAAATAATTGCCGGTGGCGCTTCATTTCCACCGAGACGATGGTCATTACCTGAATTCGCCGCAGATCTTCGCAATATATCGGCATGACGGTCAACAGCCTTAATAAGCGCACTAATAAAAAGTAAAAACTGTGCGTTTTCATGTGGTGTTATCCCCGGATCAAGTAAATTCATACCATCATCAGTACTCAATGACCAGTTCGTATGTTTCCCAGAACCATTTATCCCTACATACGGTTTTTCATGTAAAAGACAGACAAGATCATGTCTGAGAGCAACTTTCTGTAATGTCTCCATAACAAGCTGATTATGATCTGCTGCTATGTTTGTTGTTGTAAAGAGTGGCGCCATTTCAAATTGTGATGGAGCTACTTCATTATGCTTTGTTGTAGCAGCAACCCCCATCTTCCATAATTCTTTGTCCAGATCCTTCATAAAATCAGCAACACGGTCTTTAATCTGTCCAAAATAGTGATCTTCCATTTCCTGCCCTTTCGGCGCCGGTGCACCAAAAAGAGTTCGCCCTGCAACAATTAAATCCAGTCTTTCTGCAAAGAATATCTTGTCTACCAAAAAATACTCTTGTTCCGCACCAACGGTTGAGATAACTTTCTTAGCTGTTTTATTTCCCAACGCGCGTAAAACACGAAGTGATTGTTTTGAAACAGCAGCCATTGAACGCAATATCGGCGTTTTCTTATCCAATGCCTCACCAGTATATGAACAAAACGCCGTTGGAATACAAAGTGTAACATCTCCAGCCCTATCTTCTTTCAAAAATGCAGGGGACGTACAGTCCCATGCAGTATACCCACGCGCTTCAAAGACAGCCCTGAGCCCTCCACTCGGCAAACTTGACGCATCAGGTTCACCCTTAACAAGCTGCTTACCCGAAAATTCCATAACTACTCCGCCTTGCGTTGTAAGTGAAATAAAAGAATCATGTTTTTCTGCCGTACTCCCCGTCAGTGGTTGAAACCAATGGGTGTAATGTGTTGCACCTTTTTCAATTGCCCAATCTTTCATAGCGCCTGCAACAACATCCGCAACCTCAGCCGGCAAAGGAATATCCTTATCAATCGTTTTCTTGAGCAATTTATAGGTATCCTTTGGTAACCTTTTTCTCATAATGTCATCATTAAATACATTAGACGCAAAAATTTTAGTAACATCCATTTTATATCCTCTTTAGATTACTTTTCTTCTTATAATATATTGTTCTTTTTTTGGAGTATTTAATATTATACAATTATACCATTATTTGTCTATTTATACTTTTTAACATCATTGCCTGAATTTCTAATGACAATGTTTTGTTTTCAGACTGGTTAATTATAATATTAAGCTCTAAAAATCTATAAAAATCAAAAAAATACCAGGGAAAATTATTGCTTTACCGTCGAAGTAAGCATTGTTTTTTTTGCAAATAATGAAATACCGGAAATAGTAGGAAAGGTACCTTTCCAAAAAGATGTGTGCAAAGGAATAAAAGACTTCCTTCAACACATTTCTATTTAAACAGCGCAATTATTTCGCATTATTTGGATATTGTAGGATGAGAGAATCGTTCTGCGATTGTGCTGAAAGGCTGTAAGGTATTGTCAAAATGAACTTTCTGCATTAACGATGACTTAATATTTGTAAGAATTTTTTATAGGCATCAATATTGCGGTATTAACTAAAAAATTACATGAATGCTGTATAATTTGTAGTAAAAAGGAAAAAAGTAGACATGCCTGAGATTAATAATTTTAACAATGTTAATTTAGCAGGATATCCCAAACGATCCGGGTTGTACGACCCGAAATATGAGCATGATGGTTGCGGCGTTGGTTTTGTAGCTAATATTAACGGTACCAAATCACATGAGATCATTGAACGTGGAATCGACGTTATAGTTAATCTGCTTCATCGCGGTGCGACAGGAGGTGATACAAAGACAGGAGACGGTGCCGGTATCCTTATCCAAATACCGGATGCGTTCTTAACAAGCGAATGTAATTCTATTGGTGTATACCTCCCTTCGCCAGGCAAATACGGCGTTGCTATGATTTTTCTCCCCCAAGAACAAAGACCAAGAAAAAAATGTCGGCAAATCATAGAAGAAACCGTTGTCGAGGAAGGGCTTAAATTTCTCGGCTGGCGTGAGGTACCTGTAAATGATACCTGCCTCGGTGATGCCGCAAGAAACTCACAACCCGTTATATTCCAGTGTTTCATTGGAGCTTCCCAACATGACATATTGGCATTGGAACGCAAGCTATACATCGTTCGTAAACAAATCGAACGTCGTATAGAACGTACGATGTCGCTTGGCGATCGCTTTTGTATTCCAAGCATGTCTACAAGGACTATCGTCTATAAGGGGATGTTTATGGCCCTTCAGGTTGCTGAATTTTATCTTGACTTAAAACAGAAAGATCTTATTAGTTCCATTGCAATTGTTCATCAAAGATACAGCACCAATACGTTTCCCTCATGGAAACTTGCACAGCCGTTTCGTTATTTAGCCCACAATGGGGAGATTAACACACTCCGTGGAAATAAAAACCACATGTCATCACGGGAATGGCTTCTTGCCACTGACTTATTCGGTAATGACATTAAAAAAATTCTACCCATTATTGATGAATCAGGAAGTGATTCTGCATGCCTCGACAATGCACTTGAATTGCTGGCTTGCGGTGGCCGAGACTTACCACATGCTATGATGATGCTTATCCCACAGGCCTGGGGAATAAAATATCCCATCGGGCCTGATCTAAGAGGTTTTTTCGAATACAATGCGGGCCTAATGGAGCCCTGGGATGGGCCCGTAGCCGTTACTTTCACGGACGGGACAAAGGTCGGAGCCTGTATGGACCGCAATGGTCTGCGGCCATGCCGTTATACTATCACCAAAGACGGCTTTATGGTTCTTGCATCAGAAACCGGTGTTTTGAATTTCAACCCCGAACAAGTTGCCCAAAAAGGCGCCTTGGGTCCCGGTGAAATGATCCTTGTTGACCTTGAACAAAAACGCGTTCTGAAAAATACTGAAGTGAAGGCATTTTATTCAAGGAGACATCCTTACCGCCGCTGGGTAAATGAAAACAAGATAACCTTACATGGATTTTTCAATGACGTGGCTCCTGTTACACCGAACTTAGTCAACTTAACTTTTCGTCAGAAACTTTTTGGATATACACGGGAAGACTTAAGAATAATCATCGGACAAATGGCTTCAAAAGGATACGAACCAATAGGGTCTATGGGAAAAGATACGCCTCTAGCAGTTTTTTCTGAAAAGCCGCAATTGCTTTATTCCTATTTCAAACAGATCTTTGCTCAAATCACCAATCCTGCAATCGATCCTATCCGGGAAGAGCTTGTCATGTCACTAATGACATTCATAGGCAACGAAGGAAATATCCTTTCTGAGATACCCCAAAACAGCCGATTAATCAAACTCCAAAATCCCATTATATCCAACGAAGATCTTGAAAGAATAAGTAACCTCGACTTAAAAAACTTCTGGACAACAACTTTACAAATGGGATTTCCTGCCGGGGGAACTGCGGATAAACTAGAAGAATCCCTCGACCAACTCTGTCGTTCAGCCGAAGCATCGGTTGACAGTGGTTGTCCTATAATTATTTTGTCCGACCGTAACTTACCAGAGAAGCTGGCGCCTATCCCTGCTTTACTTGCAACCTCGGCAGTTAACCATCACCTCATTCGCAAGGACAAGAGAACACGTGCGGATATTATTGTTGAGACAGGTGAAGCACGCGAAATCCAACATGTAGCTTTGCTTCTTGGTTTTGGAGCCTCTGCTGTCAATCCCTACCTAGCATTCGAAACCGCAGCCGATATGGCATTGAAAAAAATTCTTGATTCGGATGTCGGAGTCACAAAAGCCATAGGAAACTATATGGATGCACTCTGTAAAGGACTCCTTAAGATAATGTCGAAAATGGGCATTTCTACGTTAAGAAGTTATAGAAATGCACAAGTATTCGAAGCCGTCGGATTATCTAGCGATATTATCGAAAAATACTTTCCGGAAACCTCTTCAAGAATTGAGGGAATCGGATTAGCCGAAATTGCTGCTGAGGCCAATGCCCGATATGAATACGCATACAGCAACCCCCAACATAACTCTCCGACAGAATTAGATAGCGGAGGAGATTACGCGTATCGTGCAGATGGTGAAAGACACTTATGGAACCCGGAGACTATAAGTAAGCTGCAAATAGCAACAAGGCACAACGATTCTAAACTCTATAAAGAATATGCTAAACTCATTAACGATCAAACAAAAAATATTTACACCTTGCGCGGCATGTTTAAATTCAAGAAGACAGAACCTGTTCCAATCGAAGAGGTTGAACCTGCCTCAGAAATAATCAAACGTTTTGCAACATCTGCAATGTCTTTTGGATCCATCAGCCGGGAAACCCACGAAACACTGGCAATCGCTATGAATCGACTCGGTGCCAAGAGTAATAGCGGTGAAGGAGGAGAGGATCCTGACAGATACAAGCCGTTACCCAATGGCGATAATCGCGCAAGTGCCGTCAAGCAAGTAGCCAGCGGCCGTTTTGGTGTCACAGCAGAATATTTGGTCAACTGCAGGGAAATACAGATAAAGATAGCGCAAGGTGCAAAACCTGGCGAGGGAGGGCAATTACCCGGACACAAAGTCGATGCAGAAATTGCAAAGGTACGTCATTCGACCCCGGGTGTTACACTTATATCTCCACCCCCACATCATGATATTTACTCTATAGAAGATATTAAACAGCTAATCTTTGATTTAAGGAATGTCAATCCACAGGCTCGTGTTGCGGTAAAACTCGTATCGGAAGTTGGTGTCGGTACGATTGCGGCAGGTGTTGCCAAGGCCAATGCCGACATGGTGCTTATCAGTGGATATGACGGTGGAACAGGAGCTTCTCCCTTATCATCAATTAAACACGCTGGCGTACCATGGGAGCTTGGGCTGGCAGAAACTCAACAGACTCTTGTTTTAAATAACCTGAGAAGCCGAATCCGTGTTCAGGCAGATGGACAGATGAAAACAGGGCGGGATGTGATTATTGCAGCCCTTTTGGGTGCCGAAGAATTCGGCTTTGCAACTGCTCCGCTAGTTGTTTGCGGCTGTGTTATGATGAGAAAATGCCACCTAAACACCTGCCCTGTTGGCGTTGCGACACAAGATCGTGAACTGCGAAAAATGTTCACCGGCAAACCAGAATACGTTATAAATTTCTTTAACATGATTGCAGAAGAAGTCCGAGAATACATGGCCCAACTAGGTTTTTGCAAAATGGACGACCTTATCGGTAGAAGCAATCTACTAAAAATGAATGAAGCGATAGATTTCTGGAAGACTAATGGATTGGACTTTTCAAAAATCTTTCAGCCTGCGACAGATAATCCGAATATTCCAACGCGGTGTATAGAAAAACATGACTATGGCCTGGAGGAAGTTCTGGATAAACAACTTATAGAATGTGCCAGAGATGCGCTTGAGAAAAAGAAACCTGTAAAAATCGAATTACCTATCAGAAACGTTAATTTAACAACTGGGGCAATGCTTTCAGGAGAAATTTCTAAGCGCTATGGCGGGCAAGGGCTGCAAGAAGATACTGTGACATGCACATTCAGAGGAGCCGCCGGTCAAAGTTTCGGTGCTTTTTGCACCCACGGCATCACGATGATCCTTGAAGGAGAAGCAAACGATTACCTTGGCAAAGGTCTGTGTGGTGGAAAAATCATTGTCAGGCCACCTGCGAAAATCGGTTTTGACCCATCAGAAAATTTTATTTGTGGAAACGTGATTCTCTATGGTGCAACTTCCGGTAAAGCCTATATCTACGGCCGTGTCGGAGAGCGGTTTGCCATCCGAAACAGCGGTGCCTATGCCGTGGTTGAAGGTGTAGGAGACCATGGATGTGAATATATGACGGGCGGACGTATTGTCATTCTTGGCGATACAGGAGTCAATTTTGCTGCGGGAATGAGCGGCGGCATTGCCTATGTCTATGACCCAACAAGTGCACTCGATGGACGATGCAACCTTGACATGGTGGACCTTGAAATTGTGATTGATTCGAAAGATATAGCCGAACTCAAAGAGATGATTACGAACCACCTAAAATATACCGGGAGCAAGAAAGCAAAATACATACTTGATAATTGGGAAGAATGTCTTACTTTATTTGTAAAAGTATTTCCTATGGAATATCGTCATGTTCTCGGGCAAATGATGAAAGAAGACGCAGCGACAGAACGTGAAGAAGTGATTTCGCGCTAATAAGCTCTAAAATATAAAGGATGATATGAAATGGGTGAGATTAAAGGATTTATTAAATATCCCCGAAAAAATTATGATAAAGAGCCAGCCGAGTTGCGCAAGCAACACTGGGAAGAATTTATCAGTTTGCTTCCTGAAGAAGAATTAAGAATGCAAGGGGCTCGTTGTATGGATTGCGGAACTCCTTTTTGTCACTTCGGCTGCCCTATCGATAGCATTATTCCCGATTGGAATGATCTTGTTTACAGAGGGCAATGGCAGGAAGCTTTAAAACGTTTGATAAAAACTAACAACTTTCCGGAATTCACAGGCCGCCTTTGTCCGGCTCTTTGTGAAAACTCTTGTGTCCTGGCCATAAATAGACCGCCTGTGGCAATAAAAAATATTGAAATCTCTATTGTCGAAAAGGGCTATGAGATGGGGTGGCTTAAGCCACAGCCTCCGTCTCAACGTACTGGTAAAATAGTTGCCATTATCGGTTCGGGTCCTTCCGGGCTCGCATGTGCCGATCAATTGAATAAAGCAGGTCATACCGTAACTGTCTTTGAAAAAAATGAAGATATCGGCGGAATTTTGACTTTTGGTATCCCTAGTTTCAAACTGGAGAAATGGATCGTTCAAAGACGTGTTAAAATGATGGAAGATGAAGGGGTAATTTTCAAGACCAATACGCATGTCGGTAAAAATATTAGTACACAAGAAATAAAAAACAAATATGATGCTATCGTTTTAACTGGTGGTGCCGAAGAACCCAGAGACTTGCCGTTACGGGGCCGAGAACTTAAAGGGGTTTATCAAGCAATGTTCTATTTGCCACAACAAAATCGAAGAAATAAAGGCCAAGATATTAATCCCGAAATCAGTGTAACGGCGAAAGATAAAAGAGTTGTTATTTTGGGAGGTGGAGATACAGGTGCGGATTGCGTGGGAACCGCCAACCGCCAGGGAGCTATTTGGGTGAAGCAATTTGAACTTCTTCCCAAGCCACCCAAAGAACGTACCCCTGATAACCCTTGGCCTAAATGGGCATTAATTGAACGAACATCTACCTCTCATGAAGAAGGTGTTGAGTGTGATTTTTGCATCATGACTAAGCGTTTAAGCGGCAAAAACGGAAAATTGCAAAAGCTACATGCTGTTCGTCTCGAGTTTGGACCTAAGGACCCACAAACTGGACGCAGGCCTATGAAAGAAATTCCGGGTTCGGAATTTGAAGTTGAATGTGACCTTGTGATTCTCGCTATGGGCTTCTTAGGCCCTGTAAAAAAAGGTATGCTTGAGGAATTGAAAGTCGAATTAGACGGTCGAGGCAATGTCAAAACAGGCAAAAACTACATGACCAGCATTAAAGGTATTTTTGCTGCTGGTGATATGAGACGGGGACAATCTTTAGTTGTCTGGGCCATTAACGAAGGCCGAAACGCAGCCATCGCTGTTAATAAGTGGCTCATGCAGTCCCCGTAATGTAAATAGCAATGACCCAAAAATGTTTCTAATTGAAATAATTTATGAAATAGTCATAATAGCCTCAATCGAAAAATATACTGAAAAAGAATATCAGGTTAGGAAAAAACCCAAAATTTATTAGAAGTTATTTGGTAGCGAAAATATTTCGTTATAATTTTCAATAATTCCAGCGATTTGGAAAGTTTTTCGTAATTTTTAGATTAAACAAGATTAAAGAATTTATTCATGATTTTGAGTGAAGCTATAAGCCTTTGATATTTCGAGGGTTATGTGTCAGGGAAAATTTTAACTAGTAAAAACAAGTCATTGGTATGAATATTGCGATTTAATCTATTAAGGGGTTTTTTTTCGCCCTTTTGAATAGTATTTATACTGTATGCTTACTAGATAATTATTTTAACATTTTTTGGAGGGGAAAATTATGTTAGCAGTAGCAGAAAAACCTATGGGAGGAGGGAAACTAATGACAGCAGAAGAATTTGTAGATCAGTTGCAGCAGGATTGTTTGGATCATCCAGCATTAAATCATTCCTATTTAAAGAAATTTGAGGCAGGCAAGGTAGACAAGAAAGCAATTAAGATATTTGCAGAGCAGTATTATTGCTTCTCACGTCATTTCTCCAGATACCTGGCCGCTTTGGTGGCTATTACTCCAGATGAGGCATCAAGGGCGCCATTAATAAAAAACCTTCATGAGGAATATGGTGGACGCCAAGAAGAGAATCGTGATATGGATCCAGAACTAACACATCCTGCAATATTCCGCAGGTTTCTGAGGTCGGTTGGAATTGATACATCTCAAGAGAATCTTGATGCAATAAAACCACTGCCTGAAACGAAGCTTTTTGTAGATAAGTATCTAAATATTAGATTCCTCAACTATATCGAGGCCTTTGGAGGTATGGGACCGGGTACAGAATACATAGTGCCAAAGATGTATACGTACATACGCGAAGGTTGCAGAAAGGCAGGCCTGAGTGAGGATGATGTGCTGTTCTTTTCGGCACATATTGAACTGGATGTAGAACATGCAGAAGGCATAAAAAATTCTTTGCTCCCCTTTGCTCAAACGGAGGATCACCAGGAAATACTACGTTTCGGCGCACTAGATTTTCTGGATGCAAGAACGGTTTTATGGGATGGATTGGAAAGGGCAAGTGGCTTATAAGATTATATTGTAACCGTGTATTTACAATTTAATTTGCTAAGTCCCCACTAAACGCTTTTCCTTAAAGGAAACTGTGTATTAAGCGTTTAGATTACATAACCCCGTTAGGAATATCCATAGAGATTGTATTGTCCTGGATTATCTTATTTCTAACGGGGTTTATTCTTATCAAAAAACAGATGCAAGATATTGTTTGAATGAAATTGGCTGTTATGGTTCCAACATAGGTGGCTAGATTGGCCAGATATTTGCAAAAATTTTTTTTATTAACGTCTTACAAAAGCTTTTATACTTGATTTTCCCCCTTACTCCTGTTATTAAATGAATAACACTTGTGAAAAACTAGCTTTTAAGGCAAATAAGTTGTTTTAAGTGTTTTTCCTCTTGCTTTAGCAAAAAATGATTGGTTATATTGACAACCTTTATTTATCTCGGTTAGAGTCTCATAGAAATTCCAATTGGTTTTATACCAGGCGAAATATTCAATTAAAGGAATTTCTGGTGAGACTTATCCCGTGTTTAAAGATACAAAGAGAAGCTTTATTATACAATATTTAATTTTTCTAATTATGAAGATTCAGAAAATTCGCCTAAAATCCTTTTTGTTTGATTCATAGCAACATTATAACTTTTATTTGAAAGAAATGGAGGTCGGGAAATGGGAAGCTTATTTATACCGAATAGATCTGCAGCAACCAAAACAAGAACTCGTACAGGTGATCAAGTATTACCGCAAAGCGGGATGTGTGTAGTTTGCCTGGATGGATGTCCTGGGTTCTGTGAAATTGGGACGTCAGCTATGAGAGGTCCGGAAACCATATACCCTCAACCGTTTGGTGAAATTACTGCCGGGGCGCAAAAAGATTACCCCGTTGATTTTTCGCACTTCAATATAACGGGTACCATTGCCAGCCATCACCAAAAAGAATATGAACTATTTACAAATGTAAATCTTGAAGCCCGCATGGGTAGAGATGGAGGTCTTAAATTAAGATTACCCTTAATCTGCACAGGCTTAGGTTCTACGCAGATAGCTTATAAACACTTTGAAAATATCGGTAACGGCGCAGCAATTTGTGGTACAGGAGTAGTATTAGGTGAAAATGTGATAGGAATGGATGATAAGTCCAAGTTGGATAAAAACGGAAAGGTTACAGAGTCTCCGGAATTAATTAGAAGGTTTAAGTCTTTCAAAGATTATCAAAAAGATGGGTATGGTTTTATTGCTATACAGGCGAATCCGGAAGATTTAAGGTTTGGTGCTCTTGAGTATAGTTTAGATAAGCTGGGTGCGGATGCCGTGGAATTGAAGTGGGGGCAGGGCGCTAAGAATATTGGTGGTGAGGTTAAGATATTTAACCTTGATAAGGCGTTACGATTGAAAAAAAGAGGTTATATTGTGATACCTGACCCAGAGGATAAGCTAACACAGGAGTCATTTAAGAAAGGTACTATAGAGGGCTTTGAGAGGCATACAAGGATAGGGGCGATATCAGAATACTTGCCCAAGGCGATGGAAGATTTTGTTAAAGCAGTGGAACATCTGAGAAGTGCTGGTGCAAAATATATATTCTTAAAAACGGGTGCATATCGTCCATCGGATTTAGCAAGAGCGATTAAGTTCTGTTCGATTGCAAAGGTTGATGTATTAACCGTTGACGGAGCTGGTGGTGGTACAGGAATGAGTCCATGGCGAATGATGAATGAATGGGGAGTCCCTACTCTATATATAAGCGCTATGATTTATGAGTATTGTGATAGACTGGCTAAGAAAGGTGAATATGTGCCAGACATAGTACTCGCAGGTGGCCTTACTTCTGAAGATCATATCTTTAAGGCATTTGCTTTATGTGCGCCATATGTTAAGGCTGTTGGTATGTCTCGTTCTACAATCTGTGCCGTTCATGTTGGAAATAATAATGGTAAGTGGATTAAGGAAGGCAAGATACCAAAACCTGCCTCAGAACACGGTGATACAGTTGATAAGATTTTCTATTATTCGGCAAAGGTTAAAAAGGAATTTGGTAGTAAGATAGGACCTGGCGCTTTAGGTATGTATTCTTATTATCAAAGGCTTGCAACTGGCCTTAGACAAATAATGGCTGGAGCAAGAAGATTCAGTATTTATGACATTGTCAGAGATGACATTTTTGCCTTGACCAGAGAAGCTGCAGACGTAACAGGAATCAATTATATTATGGACTGGGAAAAAGAATCTTCAATAAGTATCTTAGATGCGTAATTAAATGCATAATTACTGTAGCGGAAACCCATGCCTGTCGCCTGAGGCGGCCCTTGCGGCCGACTCCAGACCCGACCTTTCTGGCGGGTAGGTTTCCACTGTTATAAGTTTTATTAAAACAATTAAATGGCTGTATAAGGTACTTGAAATGCTTTATACAGCCATTTGTTTTTATGATTAAATTAGATTCTTCGTCACGGAGTTTATCCTGAGCCAGGCGAAGGGTTCCTCAGAATGACGCTTCTTTTGCCACGATGTCATTCTGAGCCCCACTGCTTGCTTTCGCTCTTACAGAGCCTACTTTCGGCAAGAAAGCAGTGGGGGCGAAGAATCTTGAATTTGAAAATCTTAGACCTCGAGATATCGTTATGAGCATTTCATCTACAACATATTACAATACATGTCCAAGAGACTGTTATGATACCTGTTCTATCCTGACCACTGTTGAAGGAGGTAGAGCAGTAAAGCTCAGGGGTAACCCGAGGCATCCAATAACCCAGGGCTTTCTTTGCTGGAAGATACAGAATGCATTAAAGTTTGTTTACTCTCCCGAAAGACTTAAATATCCACACAAGAGGGTTGGCAAGAAAGGAAGTGATGATTTCCAGAGGATTTCTTGGGAGGAAGCTTATAAAGAAATTGCCCATCGCATAGGAGATGTACAGGAGAAACATGGATCTGGGGCAATCTTGCCTTTTGATTATTTCGGACACATGGGGTTATTGAATAAACAGTTTTCCCAACGTCTCTTCAATGCTCTGGGAACCAGTAAATGTTCTCCGACAATCTGCTCTAATGCAGGTAGAACTGCCCTTCAGTATGTTTATGGAGGCTTTTGGGGTGTAGACCCGGAGGAAATAAAGTCGTCTAAACTCATCATACACTGGGGGCTGAACGGTCCCTGGAGTAACCTGCATGGGTACAACCTTGTTAAAAGGGCTGTCAGGGAAGGGGCAAAATTTTATGTAATAGACCCCATGAGAACCTGCGAGCTTGGGAAGCATCTTCCCATAAAACCTAATACAGACGGAGCTCTGGCCCTTGGGATTGCAAACCATCTTATTTCAAAAGGATTGTACGAGCGCGATCATGTCGAGAAATATGCATATGGGTTTGAAGACTTCCTGGGGATAGTTAACGAATACGACGTTGATAGGGTCTCTAAGATCACCGAGCTTCCTAAGGAAGACATCGTAGAATTGGCTGAGGATTTATACAGGTTACGGCCCAGTTTCATACACCTGGGATTTGGTATACAGAAACATCTTTATGGAGGTGAGGCGGTAAGGACTATTGCTCTCTTACCACCCCTGGTAGGAGGACTGAGGGCACATTATAGTAATACCGATAGGGAAATAGACATGGGTTTCCTACAAGGCATGCAATTCGCTGATCAGGGTTTCCCTGTGGGGAACAAAAAGACATACAACATGGCCCAACTAGGACGAGTACTGGAAACGGGAGAGGTGAAGCTCCTTTTCGTCTTTAATACAAATCCAGTAGTTAATTTACCTAACCAGATATTGGTAAGAAAGGGTCTGCAAAGAGAAGACCTCTTTGTAGTGGCGCATGACCTATTTCTTAATGATACTTGTAGCTATGCCGATATTGTATTGCCTGCCACAAGCTTCCTTGAGTCTTTTGATGTTCATGTGTGCTATTACCACAATTACGCGTCTATAAATCAAAAGGCTATCGAGCCTCTTGGGGAAGCCAAACCTAACTATCAGATATTCAAAGAATTGGCTGGAGCTCTAGGTCTCAAGGCAAATGAGATTTTTCCTCCTGAAAGGGAGGTGGTTAAGGAATTTCTTAGCAGAAGCAAGACCGTAGATTTTACTTTAGAAGATTTGGAAAGAGAGGGTTTCTGCAAGATGAACATAAGGCCTCAGGATGTTTACCCCACGCCTTCCGGTAAAATAGAGTTCTATTCCCAACTGGCGGAAAAGGCCAATCTTCCAGCTCTTCCCGGTTATTATGAGGAGGAAATAAACAGTTATCCTTTACAGTTACTTACTGTGAACCACAAACGTATTACGCGTTCCCAATTTCATAACGTCTGGCAAAAGGAGATAGAACCAATAGTATTACTCAACGAAGATGAGGCCAGGCAGAGGGGGATAAAGGAGGGTGATTGGGTAAGGTTAAAGAATGATCAGGATACATTAAACATGAAGGCCTACCCAACGAGAGATATAAGGAAGGGTGTTGTCTTGGCCTATGGGGGACTCTGGCCCAAGCTCTGTGGCGGTAAGGGGGTAAATGCACTAATCCCGGACGAGGTTCAGGCCTTTGGTGGTAACGCAAGCTATAATTCCACTTATGTTGAAGTAGAGAAGTTAATGTGAGTGACACAAAAACCATCCCTTCGCTACACTCTTCCCCTCCTTGTTAAGAGACTGTGTCACAATAGAGAAAACACATATTAATGAGAGCATGAAATAGATTACATTTTAGCCCTGTACGGCGTTCTAGCCTACAGGGCAATTCAAATCCCCCATCCCCCCACTTCTTGCTTTTGCTCTTACAGAGCCTACTTTCGGCAAGAAAGCAGTGGGGGGTCAAGGGGGATTAGCTTATAATCAAATAATAGTTTTTAGAAACAAGGTAACCTATTTAGTGCTCTGGGTAATAATATGTCATCCCGAACTTGTTTCGGGATCTCTTAGGTTGCTAAGTTATTGAAATTATTAGATTCTGAAACAAGTTCGGGATGACAATTGTGACACAGCCTCTAGGGAAAGGACAAGGAGGAGGTCTTATTATTTCAGACATAATCGCTAACTTAGGTAAGAGTTAAAGGTTCGTGCTTAAAGAAGGATCTTGAAGTTTATTGCAATCCGCACCTCTCCTTTTACTTCAAGATTCTGGTTGTGCGATGGCAAATAGTTTCTTAATCCATCTTCCAAGGTCATCTATTAGGGAATAGATTGTAGGCATGATTATGAGAGTTAATATTGTAGACGTGATCAACCCTGAGATTACGACCAATCCTACAGGAGCCCAGATCTTTCCTCTGCCTTCAAACGGACCATATAATACAGGAATCAAAAGTGGCAATATCATTGGTAAAAGACCAAAAATGGTTGTAAAGGAAGTCATCAGTATTGGTCTTAAACGATCCCTTCCTCCTTTGATGATTGCATCGTATTTATCCATGCCGCTTCTTCGTAAACGATTAATGTAATCAATAAGAACAATTGCGTTATTCACAACCAAACCGCACAGGAGCAGCAGACCCAGATGGGAAAGACTATCGAGTGGTAAATCCGCCAGGAAAAACACAATCGCCACACCCGTAAATGCGAATGGAATTGTTAGCAATATTGTCAACGGATGAATATATGATTCAAACAGTGATGCCATTATCAGGTAAATTAGTATTATGGCAAGTATCAACCCGAACCTTGTTTCAGCTTCTTCACGCTCATACCTTTTAAATTCCTCTCCCAGACTCCACACATATCCGGCTGGTAAACTAAAGCCTGCCATCTTTGCCTTGATTTCTTCTCTAATCTTTTTAAGCCCTTTCTTTTTATAGCTAGCTGTAATTATGACTATTGGTTTACGGTCTTTTCTTTCAATTGACTTAGGCCCTCTCCTTCTTTTAAAATCAGCCACCCTCCCCAGCACTACGCCTTCTTTTTCTGTATCTTCAAATTCAAGATTTTTTAATTGGTCCAGACGTTGACGGTCTTCCTCTTTGAGTTGTAAATTTATGTCAATCTCCTTATCTCCCACCTTGAATTTACTTACTGCTCTACTACCTAACGAACCCGAAATACCAAATGCGATTCTCTCTGAAGTTAGTCTGTATTTCTTGGCTTTTTCTCTGTCAATGGCTACAATTATCTCGTCCTTACCTTTTTCTAGATTAGTATCAATCTCATTCAAGTCAGGGATAGTTGCAAGTCTTTTCTTAACATCATCCGCCAGTCTCGTTAGTGTATGCATATCTCGCCCTTTTATTTCAATACTAACTTCTTTGCCGTCATGACCGTATCTGAATCTCTTCCTGTACTTAACCCCGGGAAGGACTGGAAGCAAATGTCGTATCTCTTCAGACAAAGTAGATACAGACCTTTTTGCCTCATCCTGTTTTACAAGGTATATTGCCAGAGAACCGCCACTTCTATCGAAGCTGCTGGAAATAGTCTTAATCTCCAACACATCCTTCCTTTCCTGAAGAATCCCTTCCAATCTTTCAAAAAGCATTTTTGTATCATCGAGGCCATAGCTCTTTGGCGTATCCACCTGTAAGTGAACCTCTCTGTAAATACCTCGTCTAACTACCTCCCTTTCTAGATGTCCATATAAATAGTAAGCCAGAATAACGATTAATATCGTAATGCCAGCGGTGCCCCACCTGAATCTTAGAGTTAGCGCGATAAGTTTTACGTACGGCTCCGATAGGTATTTTATTAAAAATGATTTTTGCATCTTCTCAGCATCAGTTAGGGTTCTATCGGATTTGATTACCTCCCCTTTGTCCCCTCCTTGCGCCCGCCCGAACGGCTTTGCCGGGCGGGAAGGAGGGGATAAGGGGAGGTTGTTCTCTTGATGTTGAGAAGATTGTGATTCTTCAATATTCTTATTATTTTCTTTTCTACCGTTAGTTGCCGCAGAAAATTTGAGAAGTCTTGATGCAACTAATGGTATTAAGGTAAGGGCTACAAATAGTGATGAGATCAGGGCAAAGCATATTGACAGGCCAAAGTCATGCATAAAGATGCCCATTCTGGATTTTGAAAGGAATACCAATGGCACAAAGACGCATATGGTTGTTGCTGTTGCTGCGATGATGGCCGTACTCACTTCATTACTACCGGTGATAGCAGCTTCCTTTGCCCCAAGATTCCTTTCCTGTTTATGCCTGAAGATATTTTCAAGGACTACGATTGCAGGGTCTACCAGCATCCCTATCGCCAGCATCAATCCTGTGAGCGATATGATGTTAAGTGTTACTTCCGAACCGGCAAACCTTCTCAACAGGAACATCAGGCCAAACGTACATAATACCGAGATAGGGATTGCGGCAGTGATAATCATGGCGCTTCTAACGTTTCTTAAAAAAAAGAAAAGGATGAAGGTGACCAATGCGCCTCCCAGGAATCCTGCATTTCTCAAATTCTTTAATCTCTCAAGTATAGGTTGAGCCCTGTCGCGATAGACATAAATCTCCAGCTTATCCATTTTTGGGTCTGTCTTAATCTTATTAATCGTACTTATAACTTCCCTTGCCACAGCGACCATATTTGCATCAGACGATTTCATTACCTTTACCTTAACGGCGTTTCTTCCATGGAGTCTCTGGTAGGTTTTTTTTGTCGGAAAGTCAAATCTGACGTCAGCTACATCAGAAAGCCTTATGCCTTTTTCATTAACCGGCAGATTAGCTACCTCATTAACGTCTTGAAACTCACCGATTGTGCGGATTATGTATTTTGTTGATCCTTCAGTTATGTCACCTGCAGATACATTTATATTACTTGCTCTCAGGTGTCTTCTCAGGGCAAATGTATCTATGTTATGGGATTTAAGCCGTTCGAGATCCAGTTCTACAAATAATTGTTTTTGTTTAATGCCAAGGACGTTTACGTTTGCAACACCACTTATTCTTTGAATCCTGGGTTTAAGAACATCTTCGACAATATCGTATAGTTCACTAATCTCGCCTCGTATTGATACACTAAACTCTACAACCGGCAAATCGCCGGACCTGAATCGAAAGATGCGTATTTTTTCTATGTCTTCCGGCAGTTTATGCCTTACCTGTTCAATCTTATCCCTTACTTCCAGTGCCGCAATATCCATATCTGTGCCTAAATCAAATTCCAGAGTGACTTCTGAACTAACGTCTGTCGATGTAGATTCGATTACGTTAACGTGTTTTACGGTACCAAGGGAATCTTCTATATGTAACGTAATTAAATCCTCAACCTCCTGGGGCGAGGAGGACTTATAAGGCACGTGAACCCTGAGTGAATGGCCTGAAATTTCGGGAAGGTAAAGAAGAGGAATCCTGTATAATGATATTATTCCTATTACGACTATACTCAGAATTACCATTAACGTTGTTATTGGTCGGTTTACGGCGAACGTAGATATGTTCATGATACTTAATATACGTTCCTTGTTCTAATCATTTAAAACCACTATATAATCTCCCCTTTTTAAAGGGGGTTAGGGGGATTTAAATTCTCCCATATTTTTTCTAGAATTCCCTCAAGATTTTCAAAAACATCTTTATCTGAAAACCTTAAAACTCTTAGCCCAAGATTTTTCATATATGCATCTCTACTTTTATCCTTTTTCATTCCCTCATCACTGTAATGTTGTCCTCCGTCAAGCTCAATAATTAAATTTGACTTTGGGCAGTAAAAATCAACTATATAGTTGCCTATAATCTTTTGTCTGTAAAACTGGTAATTCTTAAGTTGTTTTCTTCTTATTCTTGACCATAGTAATTTTTCTGCTTCAGTCATGTTTTTCCTAAGCTCCCTTGAGTATTTTTTCAATTTATTATTGTATGATAACATTATTCAAATCCCCCTTACTCCCCCTTTTCTAAAGTGGGAATATAAGGTAAGACAAAGATTGTATTTTTAATATTAAATATTCAAAACCTAACTAACCAATTATATACTTAATAAATTCTACATTTAAAAACTTTAGATAGCTATGGGTTTTTTGTCATAGAAAGGATGGTTAAATAAACAGAAATTGTAGGGTGGGCATAGCCCACCAATTAGGTGATAAGTTGCAGAGGTAAAGGTAAGGGTTACGAAGCCGGTGTAGTAGTTCGGTTAGAGAGGAGTAATAGGGTCACACCTTGATTAGTGATTAAGCCCACTCACTAACAACACCATACCTCAACCACACCTAATGACCACCCAAAAACCCCCGCCATCTCCAGCTAGGTAAGCTCGTACTTCTCCTTAAACTGTCTCAACTGCTTCCTGTCTTTCTCATTATCCTTATTCGCGTGATTTTAAGCAATACACTGTCTATTTGTCAATGATTTAAGATTATTGGCCTAGTTCTTTGTTAAAAAGAAGAATTAGGTTACATCTCGTCACTTGACACAATTCAAATCCCACTTATTCCCATTGTTAGCAGGTTTTGGTGGGCAATGCCCACCCTACGTTGCTGTTTAATCTAAAAGTTATCTAAAAAAACCCTTGCAATACACATAAATTCATATAAAATGTGTATAGAAAGGGGGTTGTAATGAGAACCAATATAGTACTTGATGATGAATTAGTAAAAGATTGCATCAAGGCAACTGGTATAAAAACAAAGAAGTCTTTAATTGATTATGCCTTAAGGGAACTTTTACGGCATAAGCAACAAAAAAGAATTTTGAAATTAAAAGGTAAAATAACGTGGGAAGGTAATTTAGATGAGATGAGAAAAGGCTACAAAATATGATATTGGTTGACACCAGCGTTTGGATTGATTTCTTCGCCTCAAAACCGTTTCCCCATGTGGATATTCTTGAAAAACTTATCCTTGATGATGAGGACATTTGTATATGTGGAATTGTGATAACTGAGGTTCTACAAGGGATAAAAAACGATAAAGAGTTTAATAAAACCAAAAAATTATTAGAATGTTTAGTCTTTCTTCATATGTCATATACAACCTTTATTAAATCTGCTCAACTATATAGAACACTTCGTAAAAAGGGAATAACTATTAAAAGGGCTATGGATTGTTTAATAGCAACAGTAGCAATAGAAAATGACGTTTTAATCTTACATAATGACAATGACTTCTTACTTATAGAAAGTCAAAGCAAACTTAAAACGTATAAAATCACATATTAGATAACAAAAGGTATTCCTTATCAGACTTTAATATCAAGTACATTGCACAAGTTTATTACCGGCAAGCTAAAGGAAAAAGCCTGATACATATTAGAGGGGCAAAGACCGCATCTCGCCACTTGAAACAATTCAAATCCCCCTTACTTCCCCCTCTTGTTAGCAGGTTTTTTGGTGGGCGGTGCCCACCCTACATTACTGCCTATTGCCTTGTACGGGCACGATGCCCTGTGGAGTAAATACAATTTGCCTTACTCCACAGGGTGCCCCTACTGTACCTTCTCCCATATCTCCCTGCATAAATACTTACCCTGCCTTCCATACCGATTCTTTTGCCTTTTCTACAAGGTCGTATACTACAGGGATCAGTATAAGGGTTAGAAGTGTAGAGAAGAGTAGTCCACCGATCACTGTAATACCCATAGGCATTCTCAATTCAGCGCCCTCACCCAGCCCAAGAGCCAAAGGGAGCAAACCAAGCACAGTGGTAGTTGTCGTCATTAAAATTGGACGCAGTCGTATCTTGCCTCCTTCAATGATTGCTTCCCGCCTCGGCATACCTTCCTTCCTGCGAGTGTTTATACAATCAATAAGGACGATTGCGTTATTTACGACAATTCCGGCAAGCATAACAACGCCTATTAGGACAATAACACTTATAGGTTTTGCAGTTATAAACAAGGCCAGCACCACCCCAACTAAAGCAAAGGGTATGGTAAACATTATCACAAAAGGGTGAAGTAATGATTCGAACTGAGACGCCATTACTATATAAACCAGAAATGCAGCTAATGCTATGGCAAAGACCATACTGGAAAAAGCCACAAGCATTTCACGGCTTTGTCCACTAACTGATACTTCAAAATCGCTCGTAATTTTAATATTCGCAATCTTTTCTTCGATATCCCTGACTGCGCTGCGCAAATCTCTTCCAACAAGATTTGCAGAAACCACTACAACACGTTCTTGATTCAAACGCATTATTTCGCTTGGGCCCTTTTTGATGTTTACTTCTGCGATTGAAGCCAGCGTAATTGGTTTTTCACCTTCAGGATTAACGACAAAATTCTTCAAATCTCTGACGCTGCCAATATCTTCCTTTCTTACACGGACACGGATGTCAACTTTCCTTTCTCTCCTGGAAAATTCTGTGCTAACATTACCAAGGACATTATCTCTGATTATGTTGGCAATGGTGTTTAAGTCCAATCCAAGTTGTGACAGCTTTTGTCTGTTAAAGATGATTTGAATTTCCGGTATTCCGCCCTCTATCGTGGACTTGATATCTGCAAGACCTTCCACTTCTTCCAACCTGGCAATAACTGTTTTAGATAATTTCTCGAGTATATTGAGGTTATATCCCTTTATTTCTACCTCAACAGGAGTTAAATAAGTGAAATAGGCTGGTCGTGAAAACTTGTACTCAACGGCTGGAGTTAATTTAAGTTTATGCCTCAAATCTGCCATCACTTTTTTCTCCAGTTTGCGGTCAGACTTCTCTCTTAAGCTAATATTGATTTCGCCTATGTCTTCTCTCTCTTCTGCTATAGTTCCGCCTGCCTGACTGGTAGAGCCCGTAATAGTGTATATCGTTTGTATTTCAGGGTTGTCGCTTGCTATGTTTTCTATTATTTTGACAGTCTTCAGCATATCGGCAAGAGGTGTGCCTACCGGTTTTTTAATCTTGATAGAGAATTCACCCTGACTCAGTTCCGGAATAAGTTCTTTACCCAAATTTATGTACAGGTACCACGAGCCACCGAGTATTGACAGCGCAATAGTAATTATTAACAGCTTGCGTGATAATGCAAAATTTACAACTCCCGGATAAACCCTTGTAATTGCGGGAAAGACAATATCAAACACGATAAACAATGGATATAGTAATATGTAAAGTATTCTTGACGACAAAGGATTGTGGTTTATGACTGCATTTTCTCCGTTTCTTTTTATGTCAGGGGTTTTCTTTTGATCAATCTTCAGTGAAGACAGCATCGGGATCAAAGTGATAGCGACAAGGAGTGAGATGAGAAGTGAATAGGTTACAGTAAGCGCTTGATCATTGAATAATTGACCTGCTATACCTTTAACAAATATTATTGGTATAAAAACGCATATGGTTGTGAGTGTTGATGCAATTACGGCTCTGCCAACCTCACTTGCACCCGTATTTGCAGAATCAACTGCACTGTATCCTTTTCTTCGATACCTGTCGATGCTTTCAAGTACCACAATCGAGTTATCAACGAGCATCCCCACGCCAAGTGCAAGCCCGCCTAATGACATAATATTTAGAGACACTTCTGATATGTACATGAAGAAGAAAGCTGCTACAACCGAAAGGGGAATTGCCAGACTGATAATCAAGGTGCTCTTAATGCTTCTAAGAAACAAGAAAAGAACGAGTATGGCCAAAATTCCGCCCCAGAGGGCAGTATAAATCACCTCTTTTATGGACCTTTCAATAAATCCTGATTGGTCGAGAATTATCTCCAACCTGATAGAGTCCGAAAATCTTCTTAACCTTTTTTCTATTTCCTTTAGCCGTTCTTTAACCAATTTTGCTACTGTTACCGTATTTGCACCCGCTTCTTTAAATATTGCTATTTCTACACTTTCTTTTCCATTTACACGGGTTATCACCTTGCGCTCTTTGTGTCCTTTTCTTACGTTTCCAATATCTCTTATCTTAATAGGAACCTTGTCTTTAAAATCGATGATTATGTCCTGTATTTCTTCCACTTGTTTAAATTCGTTCAGGGTCCTTACAAGATATTCAACCTCTCCTTCTTTAATGTCCCCGGCAGTGAGATTAATATTTTCCTCACTGAGGCGCGTAATAACACGAGAGATAGGTATCCCCAGGTTTGCAAGTTTAGCCTCTTCCATCTCCACATGTATTTCTTCCTCTAACCCACCGCTTATTTCTACGGCGGCAACGCCACCAACAGCTTCTATGCCCATTACGCCTCTTTCTACTGATAAGCCTTCGAGGGCAGGTTTAAGCTCATCTTCTGCCAGGATGCGAAGTGTAATGAGATCTTCTTCTCCATACAGAGATATTCTCATAATAGGATCGAGAGCAGGGTCAAAACGCAGTAGGACCGGCCTTTCGGCATCGTCTGGCATATCCACCAAATCAAGCTTCTCGCGTACGTCCATTGATGCAAAATCCATATTGGTTTTCCATGCAAACTCTATGACAACTTCAGAGACATCGGGCCTTGACCTGGAATTTACACGTACCACATCTGATATTACGCTCACTGCATCTTCAATTGGTCTTGATATGAGATTCTCGATTTCACTCGGAGCTGCTCCGGGATATTCGGTGCGCACTGTTAGGGTTGGATATGAGATATCTGGTAAGAGGTTTATGGGAAGTCGCTTAAAGGATATTAACCCGAAGATGACCAGTGTGGTCATCAGCATTACGACAGTAACTCGCCTTTTCGTTGAAAATTCGACTATCTTCAAGTTCTATTACTCACTTTTTTGATATTCCTAACTCCTTTGATTAAAAAGATTATACGACAAAGAAGACGTCTATGAAACAGTTTATTGGCAATTATGATAGCAAAAACATTGAAACCCTTTTCAATCCTTGACAGAATGATTTTAAGGAGTATATTTTGCAATTTTTTCTAAAAACCGTAGACATTATTTTCTGTCTCAATATTATAGAAGATATGCGATAAGTGGCTTTTGCCAAAACAGGATATGGCAATCAAGACAAACGCACAAAACCAACAAAACAGAAGGAAGATTTCCCCATGGCAGTTCCGGATCACACCGATTCTCCACGTCATAACAACTTGACAGCATTAGACTTACTGGTGTTTGTATGTTGTGCAAAATTAGTTTTGAAACAAGATCTGATATGAAACAAAATGCTGACCACCAGTATCTACTGCTTCTAATAAATATAGTACACACGTATTAACTTTCTTCTTGACGACTAATATATTAAATACTATAATTCATCTCTTTTATTTTATATAGATTAATTCCGCAATAAACTACTATGGAGTATGTTATTTATGGCCAGGGTTCAAGTTTCAGATAATGAAAGCTTGCGCGAAGCTCTTAGAAGATTTAAGAAGATGTGTGATAAAGAAGGTATAATTAATCAATCAAAACGTTATGCTTACTTTGAAAAACCTTCTGATAAGCGTCGTCGCGAAGAAAACAGGAGAATCAGGAACATAAAAAAGGCTCAAAATTTGGGTCCTAACCTGTTTGGTCAATAAAAACCAAGATTTTGTGGGAATCTTATTTTTAAAATTCGCTACATAACAAGTTAGACAAATTCCAATCAATTACAACCTAAAGTTATAAATAATAAATTCTGTATCCCCCCCTATAAGATACTTCTGGTATACCACTTCTATCCAAACATAATTTTAACAAGATAGCTATTATAATGACTACACTTACAATTCAAAGAACATGGCTAAAGAAATGCAGGTATTATCCCTTTAGTTATTTCTTAAAGGAGAAATTTCCCTTTAAAGTTCACAAGATTTCGATTCATGCTGGTTTTACATGCCCTAATAGGGATGGGCTAGTAGGAATCGGTGGATGTACTTACTGTGCTAATGAAAGTTTCAGCCCAAATGTCGGAGAAACGATTATGCCCATAAAAGAGCAAGTTGAAAAAGGCATAAGATTCTTGAAGAGGAGATACGGTGCTGAAAAGTTTATCGCATATTTTCAGGCGTTTACAAATACATATGCCGATGTTGATACATTAAAGACTCGATATGAAAAAGCTCTGTTTGACAAAGATATAATTGGCCTTTCTATCGGCACAAGGCCTGACTGCATTACCGATGAAGTTCTAAACCTTATTAATAGCTATACTGAAAAATATCATGTATGGATTGAATATGGCTTACAATCTATGCACGACCGTACATTGCGCTTAATAAATCGTGGACATGATTATAAGGCGTTTAAGGACGCAGTATTGCGTACGAAGGATAAGGAGAATATAAAAATTTGCGCTCATGTAATCCTTGGCCTTCCCGGAGAAGATTGGGATGATATGATGAAAACGGCACAAGCTGTATCTTCTCTTGGTATTGATGGAATAAAACTCCATCATCTTTATATTGCAAAGAACACTGCAATGGCAAATGAATATTTTGAGGGAAACGTAAAAACGATGAAAGTGGAAGAATATGTCTCCCTTGTCTGTGACTTTTTAGAAAGAATTTCACCTGATATAGTTATACAGAGGCTAGTAGGAGATACGCATGGCGACTTCTTAATCTCCCCCATATGGCACATGAGTAAAGGTGAAGTGTTTTCTGCCATTACTGAGGAATTAAGGCGTCGCAATTCCTACCAGGGCGCAAGATATATACCCCGTTCTACTTTACCACATACATAAGTACAAATATTACAAATAGTTATGTCCTGTTTTAGTTGTATACTAAATTCTTTTCTATCGATATTTCTCATTCCGAATAGGCCTACTTTATTACCTGAAATTTAACATGTACGCTGTCTCGATACATTCCAGGCTTTCTATTGCCGAGATGGTTTCCTGAGAAACTACTGCATCAACATTTAGGACTATCATTGCTCCACCTCCACTCTCTTTTCTACCAAATGTCATACGTCCTATATTTATATTCTGATCGCCTAGTATCTTACCTATTTCCCCTATCAATCCCGGCTTGTCTTGACCAAGCAAAATTAGGACATGACCGATTGGGTCCATGTCAACACGATAGCCATTTATTGTTTCTATTCTAGGTTCACTATTTTTAAATACGGTACCTGAAACAGATCTTTCACCATTATCTGTATTAGTCTTCGCGAAAATAAGGTTCGTGTAATCTTCTGTAGCACTACTAATGATCTCATTAATTTTTATTCCTCTTTCATTAGTCAGTATACGAGAATTTACGATATTTACGTCCTCATCTAAAACATGTCTTAGCAAACCTACCAATAGACTATCTGTTAGTGGACGAACGTTATCCTTGGTAACTTCACCACTGTATTGTATGTCTATGGATTTTATCCTGCCCCTTACTAACTGAATTAAAAGAGACCCCATTTTTTCCGTTAGTGATATATAGGGTTTAAGCTGTTGAAATTCTTCCGGACCTTGAACAGGCATATTAAGCGCATTCCGTATATTTTTATCCTGTAGCGCATCTACCATTTGTTCTGCCGCATCCCTGGCTACTGCATATTGAGCCTCCTCTGTTAGCGATCCAAGATGTGGTGTGGGAAGGACATTATCAAGTTTCAATAACTTGTTATTTACCGGAGGTTCTTTTTCGAAAACATCGATTGCGGCTCCCGCGACCTTACCACTTACAAGTGCGTCATAAAGTGCATCCTCTGAAATTATACCACCTCTAGCACAGTTTATTATTCTTACTCCATCTTTCATTAACGCAAATTCACGAGTCGAAATCAGGTTTTTTGTATCGTTTCTTAGAGGGATATGTAAAGATATGTAATCAGATTGTCTTAATAACTCATCAAGATCTTTAACCAGATGAATGTTCATTTTGGAAATTGTTTCAGGGGAAATAAAGGGGTCATAACCTATTGCCCTCATTTCTAATGCTATGGCTCGTTTTGCTACTTCTTTTCCGATTTTACCTAATCCAATTATACCGAGGACTTTTCCGGAAACTTGAGAACCGATAAATTTTTTACGTTCCCATTTCCCTTCACGAACAGAATTGTAGGCCTGAGGTATATTTCTTGATAGAGCTAATAGAAGCGTAATCGTGTGTTCTGCGGTAGATGTTGTATTTCCTCCTGGGGTATTCATAACAATGATTCCTTTTTTTGTGGCGGCAGATATGTCAACGTTATCAATCCCAACACCAGCTCGGCATATTGCGCGAAGTTTAGAGGCTTTTTCGATTACTTCTGACGTACTTTTGGTGCTACTTCGGATAATCAAGCCATCGTATTTGCCTATCTCTTTTTTTAACTCTTCTAATGAAATATTGGGCCTTATAGTTGTTTGAATACCCGCATTTTCCAGAATTGTTTTACATATATTCGGAAGATTGTCTGTTATTAATACGTTCATATTTCTATCTTTAATTTTAAAACTTATAATTCCTTTAAACGGAATTTTAGCATGCACTTCGGAGAAAATCAAATGCAATCTATTTTGCAGGAGTTGTGGCTGTTATTAAATTTAATTTTAGATTAAAGGTAAAAAACCTTTTGATTTTTAGCAAAAATTTAATGTATCATAAAGACTACGAATGTGATTAATTTGCACTGTATAACATTATAAAATTGATTGGAGGTAAATATGCTACTCAGTAATTTGTTTCTAGTTAATAACTGGCTACATCTTTCTGCTGCAACCCTTTTAGCGGGAGGCATGGTTTTTCTTGTAGCGATATTAAGGCCGGTCCTGGGAAGGAATTCTTCTGTCTCCGGAATAGATATACTGGCAAACGAGGTTCATGATAGATTTCGTAAGTATGTTGGTATAGTAATATGCGTAATCATTCTTACGGGAATCATTAATTCTCTTAATGGCGTTATAACAGGTATAGAGGTAGACTTAAGTTCGGGATATAAGACTGTTATACGAATAAAGGTTTTATTGGCAATTGGCCTTTTTATTATTTACGGCGTAAATGCCTTTTTGATTAAGGAACCTAAAGGGGGTAAAGATGAAAGTTGTTCTTGCGTAATGCAGCCCCCGGTTTATAAGAGGATATTGCAGGTAATCGCTTTGGTATTGGTTTTCGCAATTTTGTTATTAGTTTCATTATTGGGATTTTATAAATAATTTTATTGCTTTAACTAGGAAAAATTTACCTACCAATGTGGAAATTTAAGAGAAAATTTCTTGGATTTACGATTTATCTTACCTTGGATTTTTTTAAGCTTGTGCTGAAAATTATTAGTAGTAAAAAACCTTTATAATTGCTTTTTGGTAAGCTCTTTGCGGTTAAAAAAGCCTTGACTTTTATAATACGCAAAGTAAAATTATTAGTTAAGTAATTGTTTTTTATTCCCGATAAAGAATATATGTAAATATATGTATGAATTAGTAATACAGAAATCATTTGCTGGAGCACATAATCTACGTGATTATGAAGGAGAGTGCGAAAAGTTACATGGACATAACTGGAAGGTAGAAGTAACATTTAAATCTGAAAAACTGAACAGGTCAGGCATGGTTATTGATTTTAAAATTGTTAAAAAGAAACTTGAAGAGATACTTTCTCATTTGGATCATTCTTATTTAAATGAACTTGAAGAGTTTTGTCAGGAAAACCCTACGACTGAAAATGTTTCAAAGTTGGTATACGAAAATTTAAATGGAAAGTTACCTCCCGAAATATCCGTTGCTAAAGTAAGAACATGGGAATCTGAAAATTGTGCAGCTGCGTATTATGTATGAACCGTTCTTTTACATGTAATTGTGAATATTAATTTAGACACTCCAATCCTTCAAGTAGCTTTAGATTTTATAAACTTGCGGCGTGCTGTGAATGTCGCCAAGGAGGCTGTAGATGCGGGAGCCGAGTGGCTTGAAGTAGGGACGCCTTTAATCAAAAGTGAGGGATTGAATTCTGTTAGAGTCCTTCGAGAAGAATTTCCGTCTACGACAATAGTTGCTGATATGAAGACGATGGATGCAGGGCGTATGGAGACGGAGATAGCGGCAAAGGCAGGAGCGGATGTCGCAATCGTGATGGGCGAGGCCTCAGACGTAACGATAAAAGAGTGTATTAACGCAGGAAAGAATTACGGTATAAAGATAGGGGTTGATTTTCTTGCCACCATCGATTGTGTTGATCGTGCGGTAAAAGTTGAAAAATGGGGAGCTGATTTCGTCTTTGTACATACAGCTATTGACGATCAAATGTTAGGTCGTTACCCGTTTGAAAGACTTTCGAAGATTTGTTCAAAGGTTAGTATTCCTGTTGCTGTTGCGGGAGGGATTAATTCCGAAACAGTAGTGGATGCAGTAAATGCAGGCGCAAAGATTATCGTAGTGGGGGGGGCAATTTGTAAGGCAACTGATGTGAGGGTTGCTATTGGTAATTTGAAAAAGGCAATTTTAGATCGGGGAAGGGTTCCTGTAAATCTTTTTAAAAGAGCTTCGAACGGGAATATCCGTGGAATATTAGAGAAGGTTTCAACAGCAAATATATCAAATGGGAGTCATCGACTTAGAGGTATTACGGGGCTCCAAAGTATAAGCCTTGAAACTAAGATGATTGGACAGGCGGTAACTGTCCGTACATATCCTGGTGATTGGGCAAAACCAGTAGAAGCAGTAGATAAGGCTGAAGAAGGAAGTGTAATAGTTATTGATTCTGGAGGCGTAGGACCTGCTGTCTGGGGTGAGCTTGCAACACATAGTGCAATACAGCGCAAACTTGCAGGTGTTATAGTAGACGGAGCAATTCGAGATAGTAGTGAAATAAGGAAGTTGAGATTTCCTGCTTTTGCAAAATTAGTAATGCCAAATGCGGGAGAACCTAAAGGTTTCGGAGAGATAGGTATACCTGTAAGCATTTCGGGTATTACAATCAATTCTGGCGATTGGATTGTGGGCGACGGCGATGGTTTAATAGTAATACCAAAACAAGAAGCAAAAGAAATGGCGAACCATGCAATGGATTGGTTAGAGAAAGAAAACAGGATACGTGAGGAAATATCACATGGGAAGACGTCTCTTGGAGAAGTGATGGAATTATTGAAATGGGAAAAGAAATAAAAGTTTTAAGGAGTTATAGTCAATGAAATGTGAATCATGTGGCAAAAAACTTGCAACAGTGCATCTTACTGAAATAATAGGAGATGAGCAGAAAGAGAAACATTACTGCGAGGATTGTGCCCAGAATGTTACGAGCCATTTTCCCAAAGCACCATCCCCATCTGATATTTTAACAAGCATTATTAACCAGGTTTCTCCAGAAATTAGAGAGATGTCGAAAACGACTTGCCCTGTGTGCGGTCTTTCTTACTTGGAGTTTAGGTCTCAGGGACGGTTGGGTTGTCCTATGGATTACAACGTATTTAAAAAGGGACTATTACCTCTTATTGAAAAGATGCATGGTAGTTCTCAACATGTTGGGAAAATACCCGCAAACGCGGGAGTAGAGGTCGTAAAGAAAAACGAACTAATACAATTACGTAAAGAATTGAATGAAGCTGTTGGAAAAGAGGATTACGAAAGAGCGGCGCAAATAAGAGATAAAATTTATGAACTTTCGGGGAATATTGATGATGGAGATTAAAGACCTTTCGGAAAATACTGGTGAATGGCTTAGAGGTAGCGGTAAGGAATCTGATATCGTAATAAGTAGCAGGATACGTTTGGCAAGGAACATTACGGGATTTCCATTCATTTCAAGAGCTAATTTAAAGCAAAGAGAAGACATAGAATCCTTACTTAGAGGGACTGTTATCAAATCTAACATAGCAAAAGATTTGTCTTATATTAATCTAAATAAGGCAAATGCAGTTGATAAGTTATTTTTGGTTGAAAGACACCTAATTAGTAAAGAACATGCCGAGGGTGAGGGTGAAAGAGGAGTTGCATTTGGGAAATCAGAGACTATTAGTTTGATGATAAACGAAGAAGACCACCTTCGAATCCAGGTCATCCGTTCTGGTTTTGAGCTAAAAAACACATGGACTACGATAGACGAGATTGACAATTGCCTTGGGGAAAAACTAAACTTTGCTTTCTCTTCAAGGTTTGGGTATTTAACCGCATGTCCAACGAACATTGGTACAGGCATGCGAGGTTCTGTAATGCTGCATTTACCGGCGCTTGGCATGACAAAACATATAGAAAAGGTTTTCAATGCAGTAGGAAAACTTGGATTGGTGGTAAGAGGGCTATATGGAGAGGGGACAAAGGTTTCTGGGGATTTGTATCAAATTTCAAACCAGTTTACTTTGGGGAAATCAGAGACCGAAATATTGGCTGTAATAGAAAGTGTGATACCGCGTATTACAAGCTATGAAAGAATGGCCAGGAAGGCCTTAATCTTAGAAAGTAAAGATCTATTAGAGGATAGGATTTGGCGATCGTATGGCATGCTTAAGGCTGCAAGAATGATTACATCCGAAGAAATATTGCAACTACTTTCGCAGGTTCGTATGGGAGTCAATCTAGGTTTGATAAATGATATCGAGATGAGGACACTTAACGAACTTTTTATTTTGACGCTTCCAGGACACTTGCAAAAATTGCAGGGTTGTGAACTGGATTCCACACAAAGAAATATCATTAGAGCTTCTTTTATAAGGAAGAGGCTTGAAGGTATATAAAATAAGGTGATAAAAAATGTTTGATAAATTTACTGATAGGGCAAGGAAGGTAATGGCACTCGCCAGAGAGGAAGCAAAAAGATTCAATCACGAGTACATAGGAACGGAACATATTTTACTAGGTTTGGTAAAGGAAGGTAGCGGTGTTGCTGCAAATGTCTTGCAAAACCTGGATATCGATTTGAAAAAGATACGTCTGGAAGTCGAAAAGATAGTTCAAACGGGTCCGGATCTGGTTTCAGTGGGACAACTGCCTTTTACTCCAAGGGTAAAAAAAGTATTAGAATATGCTATAGAAGAAGCGAGAGCTATGGGACATAATTATATAGGTACTGAGCATCAACTACTTGGATTACTTAGAGAACAGGAAGGAGTAGCAGCACAGGTATTGCTGAATTTAGGCGTAAAGTTGGAGGATGTAAGAGAAGAAGTAGTTGAGCTTTTGGGAGCAGAATCGTCACAAAATGTTAAAGAAAAGGAAGAAAAAAGGGGTAAGTCAAAGACCCCTGCCCTTGATTCTTTCGGGCGTGATCTAACGAAGCAAGCAAGGGAACACGAATTGGATCCCGTAATTGGCCGACAGGCAATTATTGAGCGATTGATTCAGATTCTAAGTCGTCGCACGAAGAACAATCCAGTATTGCTAGGAGAGGCTGGAGTAGGAAAGACTGCTATAGCGGAAGGGTTAGCACAATCAGTAGTAAGTGGTAGCGTTCCGGAACTTTTGCGTGATAAGAGGATAGTAGCCCTGGACCTGGCTCTGATGGTAGCAGGGACAAAATATCGTGGCCAATTTGAAGAAAGAATTAAAGCAGTAATGGCAGAAGTTCGCAGGGCAAAAAATATAATCCTTTTTATAGATGAACTTCACACATTGGTAGGTGCGGGAGGTGCGGAAGGAGCTATAGACGCATCTAATGTTTTAAAGCCTTCTCTTTCCAGGGGAGAGATACAATGCATAGGCGCAACTACACTTGATGAATATAGGAAGTATATTGAGAAGGATGGCGCTCTAGAAAGAAGATTTCAAACAATAATAGTTGACCAGCCTTCAAAGGAAGAAACCGTTGAAATTTTGAAAGGTTTAAGAGATAGGTACGAAGCTCATCATAAGGTTCAAATAACAAATGAAGCATTAGTAGCTGCCACAGAGCTTGCAATAAGATATATTTCAGGAAGATTTTTACCTGATAAGGCTATAGATGTCATTGATGAAGCTGGTGCGCGTGTAAGATTAAAAGCTACTACGCATCCTCCTGATTTAAGACATATAGAGGAGGAGATAGAAAAACTTGAAAAAGATAAGGATGAATCTGTAGCTGTACAAGATTTTGAGAGAGCGGCACAACTAAGAGACAAAGCAGATAAATTAAAAAAGAAAAAGAACAACATAGAAAAAGAATGGCGGGAAAACTACACGGAAGTAGAAGGTGTGGTAGATGAAGATGTAATTACAGAAGTCGTTTCAAGCATGACCGGCATACCACTTAAACGTATGGAGGCAAAAGAGGCAAAGAAGTTACTCAATCTTGAGAAAGTGCTTCGTAAAACTGTAATAGGGCAGGACGAGGCTATTAAGGTAGTAGCTAAGGCTGTAAGAAGGTCAAGAGCTGGCTTGAAGGACCCCAATAGACCAATTGCAAGTTTTATCTTTATAGGAGCGTCAGGAGTTGGGAAAACTCATCTGTCAAAAGCTCTAGCAAAATTTATGTTCGGAGCAGAAGACGCACTGATTCAAATAGATATGTCTGAATATATGGAAAAACATAATGTATCAAGATTAATTGGCGCACCTCCCGGTTATATCGGCTTTGAAGAAGGAGGTCAATTAACCGAAAAAATACGAAGGCGTCCCTATGCTGTAGTACTTCTTGACGAGATAGAAAAGGCGCATCCAGATGTATTTAACATGTTGCTACAAGTTACGGAGGAAGGAAGATTAACAGATAGCTTTGGACGTCATATTGATTTCCGCAATGTAATTTTGATAATGACTTCAAACATAGGAGGGGATATTGTCAGAAACATGTCATCCTTAGGGTTCAAAAAGACTTCAGGAGAACAGTCTTATGAATCTATGCGTGAGCAATTGACGCGAGCAGTGGAAAAACATTTTCGTCCAGAGTTCCTTAATAGGATTAACGACATCGCAGTGTTTAAAAATCTTACGAAAGATGACTTGAGAAAGATTATTGAAATCGAGCTTGAGAGTATACGTTTAAGGCTTGGCAACTATAACGTAACGCTTTCAATAACTAAGGAAGCTATGGATTTCCTTATTGATAAGAGCTATAAACCACATTTTGGTGCTCGACCACTTCACAGGACCATTGAAAGACTGATAGAAGATCCGCTTTCTGAGGAGATACTTAAAGGTAAGTTTAAGGATAAAAATTCTATTAAGGTAAAGTTACGTGAAGGAAAGTTGGTTTTCGAGGAAGTAGCAGTAAAAGGAGAATTCGTCGCAACACATTCGAATGATAAATAATTAAGGGTGAGTTGAAAAGTTGAATATCAAAAAAAAGGGGCTAAAAAATGCCCCTTTTTTTTATTTACCCCGTAGGAATGCCCCGTATGCCCGCTTGAATGTACTGTTCGGTACGGGCGGGGAAGCAACGGGGTTGATTTGTCTCTTCGTTATAAGTTGGTTTTCTTCACACAGTGGATCAAGATAGTTTTGTTATGACAAAGTATAGTACAGTTTATGTTTGCCAACAATGTGGATGGAATTCTAATAAGTGGGTGGGCAGGTGCTCTAGTTGTGGCGAGTGGAATTCGATGGTGGAAGAAAAATGCGAACGGGCATATACAGAGAATACATTTCCAAAATATGATGTAGAAAAACCAATTCCAATATCAGATGTAAAGCCGTCTGATAAACTTCGAATTAAAACCAGGATAAATGAATTTGATAGAATCCTCGGTGGTGGTATTGTAGCAGGTTCAGGAGTTTTGATTGGGGGAACGCCCGGGATAGGAAAATCAACCCTCCTTTTACAAGCATGTCAAAAGTTTAGTGAACAGGGTCATTTATCATTGTATATAACAGGAGAAGAATCAGCAGCACAGATAAAGTTACGTGGAGATAGACTCTGTGTCATGTCAGAAAACATTTTTTTAGTTGCGGAAAACAATTTAAATGTTATTCTTGAACACATAAGGAAAATTAATCCTAAACTTGTCATAATTGATTCGATACAGGCTATGTTCAAGCCAGGTCTCGAATCGTCACCTGGAACAGTTTCACAAGTAAGGCAATGTGCAAACGAACTAATTTATTTGTCAAAGAAGACTGGATCTTCCATATTCTTGGTAGGACATGTTACAAAGCAGGGAATGATTGCCGGACCTAAAGTGTTGGAACATCTAGTTGATACAGTATTATACTTTGAAGGTGAAAAATTCATGTCATTCAGGATACTAAGAGCAGTAAAGAATCGTTTTGGTCCTACAAATGAGATAGGAATTTTCGAGATGTGTAGAGATGGGCTTAGGGAGGTTAAAAATCCTTCAGAAATATTTCTTTCAAGGACACAAAGGTTTAATTCAGGTTCTGCTATAATCTCTTGTATTGAGGGTACAAGGGCATTACTTATAGAGGTGCAGGCACTTGTAACTAAATCAAATTTCGGCATACCAGAACGAAAAGTTAGTGGTATTGACTATAATCGTGTCGCTATGATAATAGCTGTTTTAGAAAAAAGGGTCGGGCTTCTTTTAGGTGGACATGATGTTTTTGTGAATGTTGTTGGTGGTATAAGAGTCGATGAGCCAGCAGTAGACCTTGGAATTGCAATTGCGATTGCGTCCAGTTTTAATGATAAAGTAATACCAAGCGAAATGGTTATGATCGGTGAGTTAGGTCTGGGTGGTGAAGTTAGAGGCGTAAACCAATTTGACAGTAGATTAAGAGAAGCGGAGAGACTGGGATTTAAGGGTGTAATTATTCCGAAAGATAATAGTGAAGATGCTTCAGGAACAAAATCTCTCAAAATGATTAAGGTATCTTCTCTTATGGAAGCGATCGATAATATCTGGTAAAAAAAGGTGTTTTTATGTCTATAAAGCAATTCGCTTGTTTAAAGTTGGTCCTTTTGTTTTTAATGATTTTTTTAGCCGTTGGTTGTTTATTTAATAAAACCTATAGAAAAAGCAATATAGTAGGAGCCGTAATTAATGACCATGAGACATCTGTTGAAATACGGGAAGAACTTGATGAAAATGGACAGGCAATAAAAAAAGATTTTAATCATCCATATTATTTTACTCAAACAGGATTAACTGATATACTTTCTTCTATTTATTATAAGGAAAGGGGATTGTTAAAGGGTAAGGGTAGAAGAAAGCTATTTAGGCAGGGAGAATTACAGAAGATTGTGCCTCCAATAATTAATGCATTTTCAATGGCTACCGATTCTCAAGATATTTTAGTTTTTTCTACTTCTCATAAGGTTCTTTTGTCAGATAGAGAAAGTTATTTTAGCATGTTTGTATTAAATAACGAACTGAACATTGTTTTTAGCACAATTAAAAGTAAAAAGAGCTATACTGATGATAGAGCAGCATATTTACGAGGAAATATGAATAAATTAAAAGATCCGTTAGATGTGAAGAAAAGCTCCTTTTGGAGACTCATTCCTGAGGGGGGGCAAAGACTTGCGAAGGGACGTCTAAACTGGCTTATTATTGACTTAAGTAGTGACTTATTTGGTGTTGCTGGTAGTACCGACTTTAGCACTGATTCAATTAGTGTAGATAGTGGTACAAAAAACATCAAAAAGCGAGTGGTTACTGATAGAAGTTTTGTTGAAGAAAAGAATAAATATCAAAACGTTCGTGGAAAGCTAAGGGAATTGAAGGAGTTGAGAGACGAGGGTCTAATTTCAGAAGAAGATTATGAAGAGAAAAAAAAGAAATTATTGAATGAATTTTAAATTTTTAGGTTAACTTATTGTGATTATAAAAGATGTGGTATATGAAAGTAAAACTTGTTTTGTCGTTTCTTGTTTTGTTTGGAACAATCGGATGTTTAAATTTTAACTATTTTACCGGAGGAGGCTCAACTCAAAGTCAGGATACTACTACTATATTTAGTAAGGGGAAGACTTATGTTAAACTTGAGGAGATGAGAAGTACAAAAGGAACATCAGGAATATCTCTAGATCATCCGAAATATCTGAGAAGTGAGATATTATCGAGTGTGCTTGCTTCCATTTATTTTAAGGAAAAAGGCATAAGGGGATGGGGAAAAGAGCAGAATGTTTTTCAAGAAAGTGAATTATTCAATATAGTACCACATATAACAGATGCATTTTCAAGAGCAGCTCCATCACAATATGTTTTGGTAAGTTCTAATTATACAAAAGGAAAAAGGTTTTTTAAGTCAGAATTATATACGATATTTGGTTTGTTCGTCTCAAATGACAAATTGAATGTTATGTTTTCAAGGATCCAATACGAGCCTATTATAGAAAGAGGTGAAAGTGCGATTTTTACAAATTCAGAAGCAGTATATACAGATCCATTCAGTATAAAGAAAAATCCTTTTTGGAAATTAATCCCCCACCCGGGTCAACGGCTTAAGGAAGGAAATAGTAATTGGTTAATAATAGATCTGGAGGAAGGCTCGTTTGTAAAAAAAGAAGAATATGGAAAAGAAGTAGCATTAAGCGGTCAATTAGAGGTTTCCAATGCCCGGGGAGAGCAGGAAGGATCCATAGTTTCTGATACCAAAGAAATAGTTTCAGGTTCTCCTAAAAGGGTAGAAGCAAAAGTAAGTATCAAAGACCAACTTCTGGAGCTGAAGGAATTAGAAACTTCCGGGCTTATTACCAGGGAAGATTACGAACGAAGAAAAGCAGAGATATTGGTCGGCAAACCGGAAAAGAGTATAAAGAAAAAGTTCATTGAACTTCGCAAACTAAAAGAGGGAGGATTTATTGGCGATATAGATTACGAGCATAAAAAGAGAGACCTCTTGGATGAAGATGATGAAAGTGAAAGAAATATTAAGGAGATCCTGGCAGAGTATCTGGAACTGAGAGATGAGGGCTTTATAACGGACAAGGATTATGATTACAAAAAGAAGAAATTATTAAGAGAATTTTAAACTTCGTACGTTTTTCCTTAATGCTCCAATAATAGTGATTCTGCCAGTTTTAAATCTTCACGTGTTGTAATCTTAATATTATCATCGCTTCCCGAAACTATCTCCACTTTAAATCCACATTTCTCTACTACCTCAGCATCATCTGTAAATTCCGTTTTTGTATTCTTAATCTTATCATAAGCCCCCATTATTATGTCCCTTTTAAAGCCTTGCGGTGTTTGTGCCGTCCAGAGGTCATGTCTGGGAACTGTTCCGATTATGCCGAGATTCGAGTTGACTTTCTTTACTGTTGATTTCATCGGGGTTGCTACAATGGCTGCTCCCCTTTCTTCTGCTTTTTCAATGACTGCCTTTATTATTTTATTATTTACTAAAGGCCTCACGGCATCATGTATCAGGATTATTTTAGTGTCAGGATCCAACTGAGAAAGGCCATTACAGACACTATCTTGCCTTTTTTCACCTCCGGAGATTATGTTAGTTACTTTGTAATTTTTAAGCTTATCTGCCCACTTTTCGATAACAGTAGATAAATCTTCCTTATTTACTACAAAAATAATCTCTTTTATTCGTTTTAGCTTATAAAATTTTTCCAGTGTATAAAAAAAAACAGGTTTTTCACCTATCATTATAAATGGCTTTCTTACATTGGCCCCCATACGGAGACTAAGGCCGGCAGCGGGAATAATTACAGAGACGTCTGCCTTCATTACACCCTTTCATACGGATAAAAAAGCTTTAAATACTCGTCTTGAGCAAATCTATCGGTCATTCCTGCTATATAATCACAAACACCCTGATAAGGCCCTTCTTTTTCTATCAATTTTTGATATTCGGGTGGAAGTTGCATAGGATTTTCAATAAATGCTTTAAACAATTCTTCAACAAACCGTCTTGCCTTGGCAGCCATCCGTGCAACCCTATAATGGTTATACACATTGTTTTGTAAGAATTCTTGCAACTCTTGTTTCTTTTTATCCAAACCTGGTGAAAAGGATACTAGCCTTTCTTTACATTGCTGTACGTCATTGGTTGTTTTTGTTTTCATCTTTTCAAGCATTGATTGTGTATGTTCAATTAGGTCTGTAACTTCAAGATTAATTAAATATTTTATAGCATGTGCCTTTTCCATATCTTTACTAAGATTGCCATATTGTTCCTTAACTTTTTCTCTTGCATTTCTCCATAGTTCAATTTCTTCTAAATCACTTTCCGTAATAATTCCAGCCTTTAGACTATCGTCTATGTCATGATTATCATATGCTATAGAATCAGCAAGATCTACTATTTGTGCTTCTAGAAGCGGTTGTTTGTTCGTTTGAAATTGAGAGGTGTTCGGGTTGTCATAAAGTGTTTTGTGTTTTGCTATAGATTCTCTAACTTCCCATGAAAGGTTCAGACCAGAAAACTTTGAATACCGTTTTTCTAAAATATCTACTACACGTAAACCTTGAATGTTGTGTTCAAAACCTCCATGGTTCTTCATCAAAATTCTAAGGGCATCTTCTCCTGAATGGCCAAAAGGCGTATGGCCAAGGTCATGTGCCACAGCAATTGTTTCTGCAAGATCTTCATTTAAATTTAAAGCCCTTGATATGCACCTGGAAATCTGAGCAACCTCTATAGTATGGGTGAGACGTGTGCGATAGTAATCTCCCTCATGATTTACAAAGACCTGTGTTTTATATTCCAATCGCCTGAAGGCCGTTGAATGGATAATCCTGTCCTTGTCCCTCTGATAAACGCTTCGATATGGGTGTTCCTCCTCAGGATGTTCTCTTCCGCGAGTATGCATACTCTTCATGGCGTAAGGAGCTAGATATCTTTCTTCCCTTTCCTCTATGTCTTTTCTTGTTAGCATTGTATATAAACTTTAATTTAAAAGGCTAAAAATAATTTTTCAATTCAAGATATAAATCTTCCAGTGATTGAGGTATTACTTTTGTCTCGGCAATAACTGGCATAAAATTTGTATCTCCTTTCCATCTTGGTACGAGATGTAAGTGTATGTGATCCTCAACCCCTGCTCCGGCAACCTTTCCAAAGTTAATTCCTAAATTGAAACCCTCAGGTTTCAATTTTTTAGTCAGGATATCTTTTACGTCTCTTGTTAATGTTAAGAGTTCCAGCATCTCTGAATCACTTAACTTTGACAAATCATCTTTATGCATTTTTGGAGCTACCATTAAGTGTCCACTATTATATGGATATTTGTTTAGAATGCAAAAACACTCCTTACCCCTATACAAAACCAAATTCTTGCGGTCTTGATTGTCTTTTATCGCCGTGCAAAAAAAACAATTTTCTTCTTTTTTACTCAAGATAAATTCCTTGCGCCAGGGGGCCCATATATTTTCCATAATTAAGTTTTTAGGTAAAAAAGTTTTTACTAACCTTTTTTAAAGATAAGGAATATCGTGTCTTTGTAAATCCTTAAGGTATTTTAGGTTGCATGTGAAGTAAAATCAAGTAATTTAAACAAACCTAAAACCATCATGGTGTAGTTTTACCTATTTAACGGGATAGGCCTGGAACGAGGTTACTCTTGAATGGCATATTAGAGATACGAGTGTTTTGTCTACGGCAGGAAGTCATCTCCGAGGGTAATAAAAAGGTCAGTGATTTTTCTTCTTTTATGGATATGGAGTTCTGTCTATATAAACTGCCAATTGGCTGAATTACAGGTAGGTATTCTAATCTGGCCACGAGCACTCAAAATTACAAAAGATTCCAATTTAATTTATCTACAGTTGGAACAACTTGTAGCAATGCATGAATCGCACCCGGAGCTTTGTGATGCAGATATATCATTGCCTCTTTCTACTGACATTCCAAATAGTGAGAATACCTTGTGAATCTCTTTACTAAGACACTCAGGGCATTTTAATTTCTTTTTTTCCGTGGTACTACGGAAAAATTCTTCAAACCTGTGGTCATATTTATTGCATTGGAATTCGTATATAGGCATTTACCGTAAATGATATAATGGGTTTACCGGGATACCATGTAAAAATATTTTAAAGTGAAGTTTGTTTTGCTCTGCTTTGCCTGTACTACCGGCCCTTGCAATTGTCTGCCCTTGGGTAACTCTGTCTCCCTTTTTAACGAATATCTTTGAATTATGAGCATACCACGTGTAAGAACCATCGTAATGTTGAAGTATGGCGACTTTACCCCACCCATCTGGTGCGTCCGAGATCAACGCTACCACTCCACTTTTTGATGCCTTCACGGCCTGTCCGTAAGCGGCTTTTATGTCGATACCTGTATTTTTGTTACCGTCTATCCGTTGTCCAAAATAGGTCAGTTTTTTGCCTCGCAAGGGCCATATAAATGATTCACGTGGTTTTCTCGTTGATGTAAGAGTTGCCTTCGAAGATGTTTTCCTCGTGCTTGTAAGGCCTACAGGTATAACTAGTTGTTGTCCAGGCTTTAAGTCCGTAGTATCTTTGATATGGTTGACTTTTATTATTTTATCAGGAGAAACGCCATGATTGTAGGCTATTCGCCATATAGTATCGCCCTTTTTGATAGTATATCTTGTAGATTTTTGAGTAGTTCGGTCAGACCTTAAGGAGTCTAATTCCTTTTTAAATCTTGGAGGTGGTTCTGTATTTGGTCGGTGATATGTAGCACACCCCGGAAAAACATATGCAGTTAAGAAAATAATTATAATGCAAGCAACCTCTTTTATTGCAAGCAATTTCATTGTTTTTTTCTTTTTAAATTGTTAACTTTGTATAGAGCGGGCGATGGGATTCGAACCCACGACACCCAGCTTGGGAAGCTGGTATTCTACCACTGAATTACGCCCGCGATGTGGTATGTTCGTTAATAAAGGTAGTGGATTATATCTATCTAAGCTTTGGCATGTCAAGAATTATTGTGCATGTATAATAAACTCACACGTATCTCTGGCTTGCCTGTTTAAAACTACAGATTCTGATGAGGTGACAGATAGCTTAATTCTGGGGACTTATGGCATACCGCTTGAACCCTAATCCATATGATTAAGTGCTTCCTGAATTAGGGGTAGAAGAGATTCAATCTCTTTCTTGGTTATTCTTCCGAGCTTAGCAAACTTGAAATTCCCCTGACTATCTTTATTTTCTCTGGTGATTTGTAGCTTCTTTGGCCCTTTGTTGTATGAATAAATACTTACGGTTAACCGTTCTAACTCGTTTTCCCAGGGCTTTGAAAACAAACATTCGTCCAAATTGCGATCATAAGGCATAACTATCCTCCTTCTTTAAGGGATAATACTACTTTTAGAATAATAGGGGTAGTATACGTTATCTACCCGCCTACGCATAAAGCCATCCGTCCAAGGCGGATGGGTGAATGTAAGTTTACCCAAAAGGCATCCCCTCTCCCGGGAGAGGGTTAAGGAGAGGGGGTGTTAGAAAGATTCATATTCTTCTTTAATATATTCCATTATTATGTTACTCAAATCATAATTGTTGGGAAACTTGTATAAATTTAAAAAAGTTTGCACAGAACCGTCTTGCTTGCGTCTTGTAACTTTTAGACTTTAGTTTTGTATCAGAAATCACCTGGTTAGGATTTACTAAACCCTTTAAGGAGTCGATCTCATCTTTGTAAGAATCAAACCATTGTTGAATCATTTCCTCGGTGACTTCAACATGGAACTGGAGGCCATAAACATTTTCTCCAATTCTAAATGCCTGGTTTGGACAGATCTCTGATTTGGCCAGTTTATGTGCACCATCAGGTATCTCAAATGTATCGCCATGCCACTGGAATACGTCAATCTCTCTCGGAAAGCCCTGAAATAAGGGATCATTTAAACCGTCTCTGTTTAAAGATATTTTGAACCAACCTATTTCTTTTTCAGTGGCTTTTTTTACTATTGTACCTTTTGCCTTGGCAATTAATTGAGCGCCAAGACAGAAGCCCAGTGTTGGTAAATCTTTTTCTATAGCCTCTTTCAAAAACTCATCTTCATCTTTAAGGAAGGGGTATTTGTCTTCTTCATATACGTTCATTGGTCCTCCGAGTATAATAATAGCGGAGGTTTTTGAAAGGGAATTTGGTAAAGGTTCTCCATTGAAAATGTCAATTACTTCGTAAGGGATGTTCTTATCATCTAAGAAATCTGCGATTGTGCCTGGTCCCTCTATATCAATGTGTTTAATTATTATTACTTTCATCCGCTACCTTAAAGACACAGAATTCAGCGCACATTGAGCACACATCAGCATCCTGTGGAGTACCTTTTTCTCTAATCTTTTTAGCATGTGCTGGATCAATGCATGTAGAGAATTGTCCTTCCCAGTCACGCTTTCTTCTAAGTTGAGACATGGTCTTATCCCATTCCCAGGCTGATTTTATACCCTTGGCAATATCGGCGGCATGAGCTGCAATTCGTGCAGCCATAACACCATCGTGCACATCATCGGGGTTGGGCAGGCTCAGATGCTCTGTAGGTGTAACATAACACAGGAAATCAGCACCTGCAGCAGCAGCGATAGCGCCTCCTATTGCCGACGTGATGTGGTCATATCCCGGGGCAATATCTGTTACGATAGGCCCGAGGACATAGAATGGTGCACCCTTGCAAAGTTCTTTTTGTAGTTGGATTTGTGCCTGGATCTGGTTCATGGGAACGTGCCCGGGGCCTTCTACTATTACCTGTACGTTTGCTTCCCATGCTCTCTGGGTGAGTTCAGCCAGGACATTTAATTCATAAATCTGTGCCCTGTCAAATGCGTCTGCCAGTGCTCCCGGCCGCAAGGCATCACCAAGGCTCAGTGTTACGTCAAATTCATATGCAATTGATAATATTTCGTCAAACTGTTCGTAAAGGGGGTTTTCCTTTTTGTGAAAAGACATCCAATCCACAAGGAAGGAACCTCCTCTGCTTACAACACCGCATACTCTTTTGTCATTTACTAAGTGTTTCAGAACTCCTCGTGTTGCGCCACAGTGAACCGTGATAAAATCTATTCCGTCTTCACAATGGCGTTTTACCACATCAATCATACTCTTCGCAGACATATCTCTAACGGAGTGCTTGTTTCTAACAGCATCAACTGCAGCCTCATAGATTGGGACACTGCCAATAGAGATTGAACAGTTTTCCATTATCCTTTGTCTAATTATTCGAAGGTCTCCACCAGTACTCAAATCCATCACAGCATCTGCCTGTGCTTCTTCTACTGCACGAAGTTTTTTTAGCTCATCTTCCATGCTTTGATAGTCAATTGACGTACCAATGTTTGCGTTCACCTTGGTTCTAAGTCCACTGCCTATGCCACAAACTTTTTTTGCAAGACGTTTTCGATTGTGTGGAATCACTACCTTTCCGTCAGCGATGAGTGACCTTAAATTTTCAACATCGCAGTCCTCAAGTTGTGCAACCTGTTCCATTTCAGAGGTTATTTTATTTAATCTTGCTTGTTTTAGTTGCGTCATTTATTTTTTATCCCCTTCTTCGGTGGTAATATGTGTGTAAAAAGGACTCAACAGGAAATAGTTAGTGAGCTTAGAAGCTCAATCTCTGTCTTGCGTAAATGCCTGTATCGACCGACCTTTAGAGTATGGTCGGTTTTTAGAGGTCCGATCTTGATTCTTTTAAGTGAGATTACTGGATGGCCAACTTTTGCGAGTATGCGCCTGATTTCTCTATTTTTGCCCTCTCTAAGTATTATTTCTAATGTACTGGATATGTGTCTCCTGCGTATAACCTTAATACTGGTTGGTGAAGCCTTACCAGCAGAAATCCATATACCCCGCTTGAGTGACCGTATTGCATCATTTGTTATTCTTCCTCTAACTTCTACTCTGTATGTCTTTTCAATCCCATACCTTGGATGAGAAAGTAGGTTTGCCAGTTCACCGTCATTGGTTAATATAATAAGTCCCTCGCTATCTTTATCCAGTCGGCCTACGGTGTATATTCTTTGCTCTATATGTTTCAACAGATCTATGGTTCTAAGTTGCTCGGAAGTTTTTGCATTTGTACATACATAGCCTTTGGGTTTGTTAAGGAGGTAGTATATCTTTTTCTGTCTTTTGAGAGGCGCTCCATCACACAAAATCTTGTTTTTAATTGGATCAACTAGCTGCCCCATCTTCGTAACACGCTTCCCATCCACTGATACACGTCCAGAGCTTATTAAGGTTTCACATTTACGTCTGGAGCCCAGTCCAGCCTGTGCAAGAATTTTATGTAGCCTTTCCATTTGTTTCACTGTCATTAGGCCCCCCCTGTGAAATAGAAAGTCTGTAATTACACAACAAGTATACAAAGGTCTTATTTCACAGGGCGGGCCGTTATTAAGTCATTGGTCATTTAATAATTACCTGATGATCCTTAAACATCTATATCTCAACTTGCCAGTCAAATTTAATAAGATGCAGAAAACACGAGACGTTTAATGGTTATTGAACCTTAGAACCGGGTTTTATATCTCTTTCTGTAGTAAGCAATACAACATGGTTACCATCCTTTGCGGCAAGAAGCATACCCTGGCTTTCTATACCTCTTATTACGGCTGGTGCAAGGTTATTAACAATGACGATTTTTTTCCCAATGAGTTGTTCAGGGGTATAATATTCTTTTATTCCTGCTACTAGCTGTTTTTCTACACCTTCAATACCAATATCAATTTTTAATATCAGTAGTTTATCTGCATCTGGATGCTCCTCTACCGCCTTTATCTCCGCCACCCGTAAATCTATTTCTATAAAATCTTGAATGCTAATCGACATTATATACTCTTCGCTATCATTAAATGACTCGTATTAATGCTTAATTCTATCAAATGCTATTCTTGATAAGCAAGTCAAAAAGTCACGTAATGGCTAATATTATATATGACTATTGAGCTAACTCTGAGAATATGCTCAATAGTGAGCAAAACCCCGTATCCCCCTTTATAAAAGGGGGAAATGAGGGAGATTTGAAGAGGAAGATTTAAGTTGTTTTTTGAGCAAACCCAATAACCATTTATTTATTATATATACAGCATAATTAATATTTAACTCGTAAAAGACACAAACCTCTTGCTGGAACAGTAGCACCAGCTAGAGGCCTGGATCGTGACTTTAAAATACTTTTAAATTCTTTTATGGTCATTTTCTCCCTTCCGACTCCAAGTAGCGTTCCCACTATTGACCTTACCATCTTATACAGAAATCCATCTGCTTCTATTGTGAACAATAAGTATTTCCCCTTTTTTTTGATTTCCAGTCTTTTTATCGTTCTTACATTACTTTCCCGCCTGAAAGAAGTCAGGCAGGCCC
>JBHHYH010000005.1:0-78007 GCA_046757465.1 Candidatus Scalinduaceae bacterium
GCTATACTACGTTTTCTATGTTCCTCTTATCTATTAATTATGACACAGCCTCTTGTTTGGCGGGCCTGCCCGTCCGCCAGGCGACGATGCTGGATACTCGACCAAAGCTCGGACCGAGTGTCTAGATCTAGAATCTATAGTAAACGAATTAAACCTGTTTCTGACAGGCTCAGGAATAAAATCCCCCTAATTCCCCCTTTACTAAGGGGGGATCTGTCAACCTACTTTTTTCTTCTACTATAATATCTAAAAGCCATCCAATGGGAGTGAATTTCTTAATTCAATGTAATAAGAATTATTTGATTATTATATTGTACTCTTTAAAATAGTCAATCTTATGTCGGATATTTAGAAATGAAAATATTATGGATTCTAACAGGAGGATTGTGATGGATGTTTGTGAAGCGATAAAGAAACGCAGGAGTATTAGAAAGTTCAAGCCAGATCCAATACCGGAAGAAAAAATCAGACTTTTGCTCGAAAGTGCCAGGTTGGCACCCTCAGGGACGAATACACAACCATGGAGATTTATCGTAGTAAAAGATGACAATACTAAAAGGAAATTGCAGGAAGCAGCACACAATCAAAGACACGTTAGACGGGCGCCGGTGATAATTGCTTGTTGTGCAGATTTGAGTGCATTTAAAGAATTTTCAAAAAGGGTGGATGAGCTGATAAATTCAGGTGCACTTCCAGAGAGGACAAGGGATGTATTTATCCCATACCTTGAGAAAGGAATGGATACTGTTAATAAACAGGACCTTATTACGGCAGCGGTGGCAAATGTATCTATAGCTGTAGAACACATGGTCCTTCAAGCTGTCGAACTGGGACTTGGAACATGTTGGGTTAGATGGTATGATGATAATAAAGTAAAAGAGATTCTGAATATTCCGGATTTTGTTGAGGTGATAGCGCTTATGCCTGTTGGTATTCCTGATGAGGATCCTGAACCAAGGCCGAGATTAAGCATAAACAAGATAGCTTACAGTGAAAAGTACGGTGAAAAGTATACCTAATTAGTTTCTGTTGCAGAAAGCTTAAATGCCCAAGAATGTCATGCTGAATTTATTTCTAACCCTCCTCCTCTGCAAGCTCCTGTGTTTTAACAAGCAAATCAACAATGATCTTAAATTCATGGTGTGTGAACCAGTCTTTTTTCATTGTTTGCCTGGCAAGCTTGCGTATAATAGTTACGCACTTTTTCCAATCTCTTCTGGATTTTCGCTCTAAAAGTATCCTACCCGGTTCATGACATATTATGCATTTAGCTACAATTGCCTTCGCTGTAATGTCTTCTCGCATTATCTTTCCTCTTTCAGTAAGGTAATCTATAAGGATAGGGATGTCTTCCTCAAGGAACAAATCTGGATCGTTATCACGCATCCTTAATACGGTCTCCTCCCATTCTTCCTTTGTTTTATTTTTTTCAAGTATCCGGGATACAGGATGACAATTTGTGCATCTATCGATAAAAAGTAATTGTGCATACTTATATTTTTTCTTTTTAGGGATTGGAACTATAACACCCTTTCTTGTCCCAAGTATCTCATCTACTATCTGTCTACCTTCCTCAGGAGTAATCCACAACGGACTCTTCATCATCATTCGCATCACACAAATTCGCCATTCATCATCTGTCTTAGGATCAGCAAATACACGCTCAAGTGTATGGCATTTTGAACATTTGGCCTGGTGTAGGTATTGCCATCTTTGGTACTGAAAAGGTTTTTCTGTTTCCTGTGTCTGTCCATAAGTTTGGGAATATAATAAATATATCATGAACGCAATTCCAGGTATAAAAAATCTTCTCATAAAGATTTCCTCTTTCTGAATAAAACATTTTAATATTCACAATAGACACAATACCATTTTTATAATAATATATCCATATTAACAATAATTTTTAAACTCATTTTATCAAATGGAACAAAAGACAAATAATAGCATGATAAAAGCAAGGATTTTTGAGGAACTGTGTGATAATATCGGCAGGGAGAACGTATTCGATAACATCGAAGAAAGAGTATGCTATTCCTTTGATGCAACAAAGGAAAAGCATCTGCCGGATTTGGTAATAAGACCTCACACAAAGGAACATGTATCAGCTACTATATCAATTGCAAATAAACATAACATTCCGATTTGCCCCCGAGGGGCCGGCACTGGTTTATCCGGCGGGGCAGTTCCCGTAAAAGGCGGTATCGTTTTGGATTTGAAAAACATGGACAAGATAATGGAGATAAATGCAAAGGACTTAACAGTGACAGTAGAACCTGGTGTTGTTACAAAAGATTTGCAGGATGAAGTGGCAAGGCTTAGGCTTTTTTACCCACCTGAACCGGGGAGTGCTGAATTTTCAACTATTGGAGGAAATGTAGCAGAATGTACAGGAGGAATGACGGGGATGAAATATGGGGTAACAAGGGACTACGTCCTCGCCCTGGAAATTGTCCTCCCTGACGGTTCAATCATAAATACAGGACGTAAAACGCTCAGGTGTGTTGCCGGGTATGATTTAACCAGATTTTTTGTCGGCTCTGAAGGAACGTTGGGTGTGTTTACCAGGATAACATTAAAGTTATTACCGTTACCGGAGAAGATAGGTACAATTACGTCTTATTTTAAAAACATAGATGATGCGCTGAATACCACAGACTCAATTCTAATAAAGAGTCATTTTTTACCTCGTTCATTAGAATTTGTGGACAAGACCGGTATTGACGCAGTTAGAGGATTTACAAAAGAAGAGATTCCAGAAGGGGTAGAGGCTCTTTTACTTATTGATGTAGATGGGAATGAGAAAAATGTAGCAAATGACATTTCAAAGATAGAAGTTCTTTGTAAAGAAAATAAGGCATTGAAGACTTTAGTTGCAAAAACAGATGATGAAAGAAAGATATTATGGGAGACTAGAAGGTCTATTTCCCCATCCCTCTTTAAGATTGCTTCAATGAAATTCAACGATGATATTTGTGTGCCGAGAAGTAAGGTTAGAGAAGTATTAAAAAGAGTTTATGAATTCAGCAAGACATATTCAATACAGGTAGCTGCATTCGGACATATCGGCGAAGGACATATCCACCTTAATTTAATTTATGATGGAGGGAAAGCTGCTGATATATCCGTTCACAAACTGATATCTCAGATATTGAAGGAAGTGGTTTATATTGGTGGTACTATCACGTCAGAACATGGTGTGGGTGATACTAAATCTGAATTTATAGGATTAGAGCTTTCGCCTCATGAAATTGAAATAATGAAAGAGTTAAAGAAGATGTTCGACCCCAAAGGTATTATGAACCCGGGAAAGATTTTTGTATAAAAAAATGAGTGTACTATCTTTTCACCTTTTTATTTTGTAAAATAAGTTAATAATGAAAATTTTTAAAAAAACCAAAAAAGAAGAGACAAAAGAAACAAAGGTGCTTGATGAGCTGATCAGGCTTTTGGGAAGAGAAAAGGTACTATCAGAGATTGAGGATAGGATATGCTATTCTTATGATAGTACAAAGCAAAAGGCTCTCCCGGATATAGTAATAAGGCCAGGCGATACATCTGATATTTCTAATACATTAAAAATTGCAAATAAATATGAAATGCCTATATATGCAAGGGGGGCCGGCACCGGGCTTTCCGGTGGTGCCGTGCCACTTATGGGTGGGATTGTTTTTGATTTAAAGAAGATGAACAAAATAATTGAAATCTGCCCCGAGGATTTTGTAGCGACGGTTGAGCCGGGTGTAGTTACAAAAGATTTGCAAGATGAAGTTGCAAAACACGGCCTTTTTTATCCGCCGGATCCTTCAAGTGCTGCCTTTTCAACTATTGGAGGTAACGTTGCAGAATGTGCCGGTGGGATAACAGGGTTAAAATATGGAGTGACACGAGATTACGTACTTGCTCTGGAGATAGTCCTTCCTGATGGATCTGTAATTAACACTGGGAGAAAAACATTAAGGAGTGTTACAGGCTATGACCTGACAAGGCTTTTTATTGGTTCTGAAGGAACATTAGGAATCTTTACCAAGATAACCTTAAAACTTATTCCCAAACCGGAGACGGTTGATACCTTGGCCGCTTTTTTCAGTGATAGAGATGATGCTATTGATGCAGCCGATTTGATTATAGATAATAATATCTTGCCGCGTACGTTAGAGTTTATGGATCAGATGAGTATAAATGCAGTACGTGGATATGGTGAAGTAACCATTGATGAAGACGTAAAAGCATTATTATTAATTGATATTGATGGAACTGAGGAAAGTATTAGACATGAATTGTCTGTAGTTGAGAACGTATGTAAGGAAAAAAGGGCGTTAAGAACTAAAGTGGCGGAAACATCAAAGGAGAGAGATGCCCTCTGGGCTGTCAGGCGTATAATTTCTCCGGCATTATATAATGTTGCTACCCATAAAATAAATGAAGATATTTGTGTACCCAGAAGTAAGATAAAGGAAATGTTACTGAAGATTGACGAGATAAATAAAAAATATCCGATATACGTTGCCAATTTTGGGCACATTGGTGACGGTAATATACACGTCAATCTAATGTATAAAGACGAGCCCGGACAGGAAGAACTTGCAGAGAGAATGGTAGGCGAAATTATGAAAGAGGTGATAATATACGGGGGGACAATCTCGGGTGAGCACGGAATAGGAAATAAAAAATCTCAATTTCTTGAATTGGAGATATCACCCCAAGTATTTGCGATTATGAAAAGATTTAAGAATTATTTTGATCCTAAGGGGATTATGAATCCCGGTAAGATGTTTGTGACATAGAGCGGCATAGCTGCAACAAAAGTGCCTAAAATGCCTAAAGTAATAAAGGAAGGAGTAGGGGTTCAAAATTTTGAACCCGTACAACAAAATTTTACGATAATGGGTGAAGATTGGAAAACAGAAGTAAGTAAATGTTCAAAATGTGGTAAGTGCCATACCGTTTGCCCGGTTTTTTTAGAAACAGGTGACGAGTCAATGGTCTCTCGTGGACGCATTAGCCTCGCTGAAGCCCTTCGGGATCAACAGATAGTTTACACTAACAAGTTGCGTGATTATGTATATTCCTGCAAAAAGTGCATGAGGTGTCGTCAGGTTTGTCCATCAGGAGTAGATTATGAGATAATCATTTCGGCCTTGCTTCGTGGAGTAGCTGAGAATATGGGCATTCCCCTGTTACCAAAGATAATCTTCAGGTATATATTACCAAGAAGGATACTTTTTGATACGATGTTGAAAGTAAGCTCTAAAATTCAGAGGTTCATACCTGTGAAGAAAAGAGGGCAGATGCGTCATCTCCCACTCTTGTTTATGGGCAAGAGGTGGATACCTACTTTAGCTAAAAAGACGGCATTACAAAGGTTCCGCAACACAAAAAAAATAAAAAATCCCCGAATGCGCGTAGGGCTGTTCACGGGATGCCTTATAAATTACATTTACGTTGATATTGCAGAGGCGGTGGTAGATGTTCTTAACAGGATGAACATAGAGGTGTTTGTGCCACAAGGTCAATTGTGTTGTGGGACGCCATCATCATCCATGGGTGATGTCAAGTCTAGTAAAAAACTGGCGGAAGTAAACAGAAAGGTGTTTGAAGCACAGGGTCTCGATGCAATAGTAACTGCCTGTGCCACGTGCACCAAGACAATTAAAATGGACTATCTGAGAACGTTAGGCCCTTCGTGGAAGACAATGTCGGATAAAATCTATGACATTTCAGAATTTATTGATAAATATTGTGGTGATAAATACGAAACGAAGCCTATCGAAGAAAAGGTAACATATCATGACCCATGCCATCTCTTGTGGGTACGTGGTATATCTGATGAGCCAAGAAATGTCTTGAAGAAGTCCTCTAATTTTGTTGAGATGGATATGGCAGGTTCCTGTTGTGGCGGTGGAGGTATTTTTACCATAATCCATTATGACCTTACCTTGAAGATGCTTGAGAGGAAGGTGGCCTCGATTGAAAGAAGCGGGGCAGATACGGTTGCTACTAACTGCCCGGGCTGTGTAATGCAGATAGCCGATGGATTTGCAGGTAAGAATTCTAAAATAAAAACTACCCACTCAATACAAATACTTCAAAAGGCGTTAGCAAACGGTAATATTGATAGAGAAAAATAATATTATTTTATAAGATAGAGATAGGAATGTTGTTATATAAACATTACATTTGTTTTTTGACCTAGGAGGCTAAAGGTATGTTAAAATTTAATAAACACACGAACACTCTGGAACAACTTCATTATACTTACGATCTTCATGACGTTAAAGAACCCAAATTGTATAGGGAAATTTTTAACTATAATAAAATACCGAAGATACCTTTCAACCATAGAAGGGTTCCTATGCAGCCACCGGATGAAATCTGGATTACGGATACCACATTCAGGGATGGCCAGCAATCAATGCCCCCGTATACCGTAAAACAAATAGTGGATATTTACGACATGTTACATAAGCTTGGAGGACCAAAAGGCATAATAAGACAGTGTGAGTTCTTCCTCTATAGTGATAAAGACAAAGAGGCAGTAAGAGAATGCCTGGCCAGAGGCTATAAATATCCGGAAGTCACAGGTTGGATAAGGGCCGTAAAAGAAGATTTTAAGCTGGTAAAGGATATGGGATTAAAAGAGACGGGAATCTTAACTTCAGCATCCGATTATCACATCTTTAATAAGCTTAAGAAAACCAGACAGCAGGCAATAGACGATTATCTTGCAATAGTAAAGTCAGCCCTGGAGATTGGAATTGTTCCCAGATGTCACTTTGAGGATATAACAAGGGCTGATTTTTATGGTTTTATCGTACCGTTTGCCGTTGAGTTAATGAAACTTAGTGAGGAAAGTGGGATACCCATAAAAATCAGGGCATGTGATACCATGGGTTACGGTGTTCCTATTCCTGGCGCCTCTCTTCCTAGAAGTGTCCCGGGGATTATTTATGGACTCAATCATTATGCCAAGGTGCCTTCAGAACAATTAGAATGGCATGGTCATAATGATTTCCATAAAGTACTGATTAACTCAACCTTTGCCTGGTTATACGGTTGCAGCGCCGCAAACGGAACACTTTTTGGTTTTGGAGAGAGAACGGGCAATCCACCTCTGGAGGCCCTTGTAATTGATTATATAAGTCTAACCGGTAATGATGACGATGTAGATACAACCGTAATTACAGAAATCGCCAGGTACTTCGAGAAGGAGATAGGGATAAAGATCCCACCAAATTATCCGTTTGTAGGTTCCGATTTCAACGTGACCCGTGCCGGTATTCACGCAGATGGGATTATGAAAGATGAAGAGATATATAACGTCTTCAATACCGAAAAGCTATTAAATAGACCTGTCAAGATTGGTATAACCGACAAATCCGGACGTGCAGGGATAGTGTACTGGATAAATTCCTACTTTGAGTTGGATGATAATAAAAAGATGCACAAAAACCATACGGGAGTTAACAAGATTGCAAAGTGGGTTGAGTCGGAGTTTGCAAATGGCCGTATTACGAGCGTCTCTGATAGGGAGTTGCTTGAGCAGGTGAAAAGATACATGCCAGAACTCACAGAGCCTGCCGAGGATTGTGAACGTTGAGTTGACTACACTATTTTCTTTGGATAAGCAATTCTTTTAGTTCTTCATGTATTTCTTTTTCTTTGATTTTGTCTTTTGCAATTTCTATATTAAATTTGGCTTCAAGTTTGCCAGGATCACGCGCTAAAACTTCCTCCCATTTTGTAATTGCTTCCTCAAATTTATCTTGTCTGTATAATTTGATTGCTTTATCTAACAAATCTTCAGTAAGACTTGTTTCTACACCAGTTGATTTAGAAAGAGCTTCTAATTCTTTCAATTGAGTTTTCATTTTGTTTTTGTCCTCTTCAACTGAAGCCAGATTTTGTTTGATTTCTTGAAGCAAGATTCCAGTTTCTGATAATCCTTCTTCCAAACGATTACGTGCGTTATTCTGTGATTTTTGTGTAGTTTCCATAGCAATCTGTTTATTTTTTAGTCGGGTATATTCTTGGTTTAATCGTTTTTCTTCTAACTTTAGTTCATTAAGCTCAGAGGTTTTAGTTTTTAAGCTTTCTATACTATTAGTTAGATCACCTATCTTGTCTTCCAGGATATCAATTCTTTTCGACGGGTAAGAGCATCCTACATTAAACAATCCAAGAGAAATTATTGCAATTGTGAACATGTAAAAATATTTTGAATTTATTCTAGTCATGTCTTTTCTCCCCCTTTTGTTTAAGTTTTGTTATTGGTTTAATACATCTTTTATAATTGTTTTCTGCCTAATATATAATTTGTATTTTATCCACTTTATGAATTTAATAAAGGTTAAAATTTGACCTCCGATGTGTGGATGAGATATCATAAAAGTTTTTTTGCAAATTATTCCTTAAGCTACAGAACTGAAAGTCGAAAATCATGATAAAATTAAGGTTTGACAAACTGTAATCATTGTTGTTTAATAATGCATGTAAAATAACTATAGTATTTTAAGGTGCAGTATGAAAACAGTAGACAATGTAGTAGAAAGATTTAAGAGTAAAAAACTGAAGATTACTCGACAGCGCCTGGGAATATTTGAGATTCTTGAGGGAAATACCGAGCATCTTTCTGCTGAAGATGTCTTCAAAGAGATAAGGAAGAGTTATCCTACTATCTCATTTACGACGGTATACAAGACATTGGAAATTATGGAGAAGATGGGCGAAATCATGAAGATAGCCATAGATGAAGAAAGAAAGCACTATGATCCGGATACGAACATCCATCATCACATTATATGTTCAAGATGCAACAAGATCTCAGATATCAAAGATGGCTCCATAAAACCAAAACTCCCAAAAGAAATACTAGATGAATTTACACCTTCTAGTTATCACATTTCTTTTTATGGAACCTGTAAAAAATGTCGTTGAAATGTGAAATAATAAACAAAGTATTGAACTTGATTATTGAAAGCAAATAATGTTTAATAACACCACTTTGACTTAAATGCTATCACATTTAAGTGTGGACAAGCTAAACTGATTTAAAGAAGTAGTGTTTTAAGTGAATTTTTATAGTGAACGACAGAAGATAATTGCCAGTACGAGGAACGATAACCACTAAACAACAGGAATATTAACTCACGTAGAAAATGTTCACTATAAGCAAAATTATTATAGTTCCAAAAAGGTTAAAAGGAGATATATATGGATTGGGGTACACACGTTGTATTAGCCGCAAAGTTATTGGAAAGTTGTGGGCTTGATAAAGGCGCTGCAATATATTCCGTCATTCCTGTTATAGATAAAGAACCACCACATTTTCACAGAGTCTATGCACATATCCTGGAAAATCAACCCGAATTTCTTGAGGTGGCTATGGAGGTGCTGAATGGTGGTGGAATAAGCGATAATAACTTTTCAGTCGTAAATCGAAAGAAGGAAGAAAGGATAGCACAATTTAATAAGGAATTAGCAGGGCTTTCCCCGGATGACTATGAGGGCAGAAGAAGGTTAGAGAAGAAGATATATGCTCACAAAAGGATTGTTGAAGAAGCGCCCGGATTTCTGAGTCATGCTGAAGATGCCGTAAACATAGTTGAGGATGAGAGCGTGAGAAAGATTAGCAAAGATAAACTCAGCGCGGCAGTCAGTCTCTTGAGTCACACTTATTTTGATGTATGGAACAATCCTGTACAAGTATTTTTGCCAAAGTGTTCATATTGTTCGGCCCATTGGGAATTCTGGAATAATGTGGATTACATGAAATTCAGGGGTGATTTCTATAAGCCTGAAAACATTGTGACTTTTAGAAAAGAGATAGCAAAAAGTAATATCTGGAATACGAGTTTGAAGCCGGAGGCCATGGTAAAGGCAATGATAATTCGTCTGGGAGAATTAGGCCAACCTGCGATTCCTTACGAAATCATTGATATGGCTGTAAGGGACTTTATGAGATATTTAGATATAAATGATTATCAAAAGGCTGATAAAGAACTGGAGTTTTGTCATATGTTAGAAAATGAAATTCACGGGATTATTTATAAAAATTATCGTAAAAAAGCAGAGCTGAAGGAACTGGAAGTATAAAAGAAATTTGTAACGGTTTTTTGAAAGAAATGAAGCCGAAAGTGAAAATAGCAAGAAGAATGTTTTTAATCTTATCATTAGGTACTTTTATGATATTCCTTTTTGAGTGTGGCGTTAGCGAAAATATTTTAGTTGCTGAAACTAATACAGGAGTGGATGTAGGCCAGAAGGCGCCTGCATTTGAACTATTGACTATTGAAGATAAAAAGCTGGAATTGGAATCATTTAGGAAGGATAAGGTTGTATTATTGGTATTTGGAGCTACATGGTGTCCTCATTGCAGACATGAAGTTCCGCTTCTTAAGGAATATTACAATAAATTTAAAGATGATGGCCTTGAGGTGCTAAATATTGACATTCAGGAAAGCAAGAAAAAGGTTGGTTCGTTTGTTGAAAAAAACCAGATAAATTATCCTGTAGTTCTTGATTCCACGGCTGATGTTGCAAGGTTATATAAGGTAGTGGGCATACCTTTAAATATTATCCTGGATAAGAATGGAGTAATAAAATACAGGGAAAATATACCGCCAGATGGAAATGTATTAGAGAAATTATTAATTAATTAAACGCTGATATAAAAAGGGGGGGACAAGAAAATGATCCTTAATACACTAAAGGAAATACTGGATACGGCTACAAAAAAGGAAACTGAAGCTTATGAATTTTATTCTGAGGCAGTAAACATCGTAAAGGATCCTTCGGCAAAGGTATTGCTTAAAGAATTTGCCGATATTGAATTAAAGCACAAAAATCTATTGGAAAATTTTGATTTAAGTAAGATTGATGAAGAACATCACACCGTTAAGCAACCTCATGACCTTCACTTAAGCCAATATCTTATAGAAAAAGAAATAACTGAGGAATCAACCATTCAAGAAATTATGATACATGCAATGAAGCGAGAACAAAGTGCGTACGAGTTTTATAACGACATGGCAAAGGTTATTACCAGTGATGAAATAAAAAATCTCTTTGAGGATTTAGCGGCAGAAGAATTAGGCCATAAAGGAAGAATAGAAACAGAATATGATGACGTAATTTATAAGGAGTTTTAATCAATGGCTGAACACGTAATTATCGGTAATGGCGTAGCGGGCATAAAAGCGGCAGAGACAATCAGGAAATACGATAGTGACTGTAAAGTTATTATGGTAGAGGAAGAGAACTATCCCTTCTATTACAGACCCCAACTTCCAAGATTTGTTTCAGGAATGGTTGATGAAGATAAATTGTGGGGGAAAAAGAAGGACTTTTATGAAAAAAATAATATTGTTTTACACCTTAGAAAAAAGGTAGAGAAGATTATTCCTGATAAAAATGAAATTATATTAATAGATGGGGTTACCGTCAACTATGATTCGTTGCTAATCGCATCAGGTGGTTCAATTAAGGGAAAGAAATATCCAGGTAGTGACCTGGATGGGGGAATTGTTGAATTAAAAACAATAGACGATGCTAAAAACATCAAGGAAAGAATTAAGTCTGCAAAGAGCGCTGTTGTTATTGGTGAAGATTTTTTGACGTTATCATTAGCAGAAGCCTTGAATGACAGCGGTCTTGAAGTAGCATACTTAATGAAAGGTGATAGACTATGGCCCGACGTAATAGACAAAGATGCCTCTAATGTTCTAGAAATCAAACTGAGGGAAAAAGGCATAAAAATACAACATAATACTGATATAAAAGAAGTGGTTATTAAAAATAAAGCTGTCCAGGGCATTATTACCACAAATGGTAAATTTATAAATTGCCAGATTCTGGGTATTGTTGATAAGTTGCAACCTAATATGGATTTTTTGAATGGGAGCGGTGTAACTACCGACAACGGTATTTTGGTAGATGCCAAAATGCGTACTAATGTTGACAACGTCTATGCTGCGGGTGATGTTGCTCAATTATCCACTATACTGCATGACGAGGTTCCAAAGATTAACATTCGATGGCTGAAGGCCTGGAGGCAGGGGCAAGTTGCGGGTTCAAATATGGCAGGTAATGAGGAAGAATATGATGATATCTCGTGCATTAGTTCAACGCAAATTTGTGGAGTTGATCTAACATCAATAGGAATATCAAATCCATTAAATGAAGGTTATAAGATAGTAAGAGGCGATTATCCTCATCCTGATATCGATGTTTATAAGAAGCTTGTATTAAAAAACGATACAGTAGTTGGCGCATTATTTGTTGGAAATGTACTCGAGGCTGGAGAGATCACAAAGGTCATCAAAAACAAAACAAAATATTCTGAGATAGATGAGATTCTTTTAAAACAAATGTTTGATCTGAATTATCCAGTTAGTCCATTTCATGGATTCTTATGTCCTGTGTGTAAGCTAGAACTTTCTATACCCCCAGATGCAAAGGCGGGGGACAAAATTACATGTCCTGCCTGTGGTATTGAACTTAAAATAACTGAACGAATGTTAGGGTAACAGGATTGTTGATTTCAAGGGATCTCTCCAACCTATTTAGACATTATTAGATTTAAGAAAGTACATTTAATCTACCTTGAAGGGATGTTTATATGACCAGTTGGAAATGTGATAATTGTGGTTATCAATACGATGCGAAGGAACCTTATGAAAAATGCCCTTCATGTGGTAAAGAATGTGAATTTATAGATGTTACAAATTACGTTCCTAAAATGGATAGAACTGGAAGGGAATGTAAGTGTGAGATATGTGGCACGGAAGTTAAAGTTACTAATGATGGTGGAGGTTTTCTTAAATGCTGTGAAAAGCTTATGGTGTTAAAGTAAATTTAAAATGTATGGAGAAAACTATGCAGAACGAAACAATAGAATCTATTTTAAAAAAAGCTGCTGATAAAGAAAATGGCTCGTATTTGCTATATAAAAATGCTGCAGGTAATTCGAAAGACGCTCATATAAAGACTGTCCTGAGTGAGTTTGCTGAGGAAGAACTAAAGCATAAACAGGCATTAGAAGACTTCAACATAGGGAACCTAAAGGAGCAAAAAATAGAGATAGAAGAGGAGCATCGACATGGGATATCAGATTATCTTATTAGTATGGATGAAGGTCTTAGCGAGGACTCGGATTTTAAGGATGTTCTTATTTACGCTGCTAAGAGAGAGAAAAAGGCTTTTAAATTTTACAGTAGTATGTCGAAGCAGGTGGATGATTCTGAATTGAGAAAACTATTTGTCTGGTTGGCACAAGAAGAATCGAAACACAAAGAGGATATTGAGGCTTTATTCTGGGAGGTAATGTATAGCTAAAAGATTTATGATAGACTATCACATACATACAAAACTGTGTGGTCATGCGACAGGAGAAATGGTAGACTATGTTAGGGAGGCAATAAGAGGTGAACTTGATGAAATAGGTTTCAGCGATCATTTGCCTATGAAAGGTGGCAAAGAAGACAACCTTACAATGACACTCGATGAACTACCAAATTATGTAGGTGAGGTTATGTCTTTGCGTAAATCATTCCCAGAAATTCAAATCAAATTAGGGATAGAAGCCGACTATGTTCCGGGCAATGAATCTTATATAAAAGAAATCCTGGCAGGATACTCCTTTGATTATGTGATTGGTTCTGTGCACTACATTGGTACGTGGGCATTTGACCATCCAAGAAAACTTGATGAATGGGACAGGAAGGAGGTCGATCTGGTTTATAAGGAATATTTTGAATTACTGCGCAAATCTGCACGTACATCACTTTTTGATATAATTGGACATTGTGACCTTGTAAAGAAGTTTGGACATCGTCCAAGTACTGGGCTCTCAAAGGAATTAATTGATACAGCACAAGTCTTTAAAGAACACAAAGTTGCTTTAGAAATAAACACGTCCGGTTTAAGGAAACCTGTGAATGAAATATATCCATCTTATGAAATTCTTCGCTTATGCCAGAAGTACGGTATACCTATAGTCTTTGGTTCAGATGCTCATGCTCCCCGTGATGTGGGTAGAGATTTTGATAAAGCTATTTCACTCGCAAAACAAGCTGGTTATAAGGAATTTGTTACGTTTGAAAGTAGAAAGAAGGTGGCTTATAAACTTAATAGTAGAAGTCCTGAAGGGTTAAATGTTCCGATTACGTGAATTCAGGCTCAATACGTTACCAACTGGCGGTAAGTTGCTGTGTACACTTTTCCTTGTTTGTATGGGAATAGGATATACCTTCTGCCAGTTAAACTTATTTTTTTCTTATAACAGGGCGGATGGACGAATGGGGTTGTCATTACAGGATATAGTCATAACGTTCCATGGACAACCTGATATACTACTTATCGAGTCAAAACTCAAGGGTACTATGAGGGAACGTCTTGATGATGAGAGTGATAGAAATAGTTTAATTAATTGGGCAAAAAGGGGTGCCAGAAAAGAGGAATTTAACAAAATTAAAGGTATCATTATAAAGAATTGTTTGCGATGTCATACTGCTGGTGGAAAGTCTGCTTTTGCACCATTTGATAAACTGTCATCGATAGCTGATACCTTTACAAGGATTAATAAAGGGGTGCCAGTATCCAGGCTTATAACATTAAGCCATATTCATATGATCAGCATAGGTATGATATTCGCTCTTACTGGAGCTATCTTCTTGTTTACCCCGATTAATGAGAAGCTCAAAATAGCCTTATTAATTTTCCCTTTTGGTTCTTTAATGATGGATATTTTTTCCTGGTGGCTAACAAAATTGGTACCAATCTTTGCAATTACGGTACTTGTTGGAGGTATCTTTACCGTAATAGCTTTTTTAATACAATTTGTAATTTCCATACTAACAATGTGGTCAAAGGAATATAGGAATAATGATTAGATATTCGTTTTTGTCAATTGAAAGGAGTTTTATTTATGCCTAAAGACGACATGCTCGGGCCATACAGTGAAAAGGTGATGGATCATTTTATGAATCCCAGAAACATGGGAGAAATAAAGGATGCTGATGCCGTGGGAACAGTAGGTAATCCCGCCTGTGGCGATGTGATGAGACTGTATTTAAAAGTAAAGGATGATAAAATATTAGACGCAAAATTCAAGACTTTTGGTTGCGGTGCTGCAATTGCAACCAGCAGCATGGCTACTGAGATGATTAAGGGTAAAACAGTGGACGAATCGTTGAAAATTACAAACGACGCAGTGGCGGAAGCACTGGATGGTTTGCCACCAAATAAGATGCACTGTTCAGTCCTGGCTCAAGAAGCTATAGAAGCTGCAATAAATAACTATAAAGAGAAGAGTGATACAAAACAAACGTCGGATGAGAAATAGTAAGGCATTTGCGAATACGAAGTGAACACAATCCCTGCAGCTTCTGCAGGGAGTTTCAATAGTCTGTTGTGGTCAAGCTATGGTAATTAAAGAAACTTAAAAAAGAAAGGTGAGGATATTTATGGGTAAAGAAAAAATAATTGAGGTTTTGAATAAGGTCAGAACTGAAGAACTTACGGCAATAATGCAGTATCTGCAACATCACTATTTGGCTAAAGGTATTAATAGCCCGACTGTTGCTGAACTTTTTAAAGAACTGAGCATTACCGAGATGAAACACGCATATGCCCTTGCCGAGAGAATAACTGCACTCGGCGGTATACCAACCACCAAGATTGACAAGTTAAATGTTCCGGAAAAACTTGAGGACATGATCAGGGCGAACTATGAGGTAGAAAAAACGGCAATTGAAGATTTTAAGGGATATATAAAAGAGGTTTCGGAAGATATCACAACCACGAGAATGCTTGAGGACATATTGGCAGATGAAGAAGATCATGCTGATGAATTACGGAAGTTACTGGAGAAATAACCTGGTCAGTTTTGCTTATGCTACACCAGTACGATCTTTGTCTGGCAGGTTATGTACCTTAAATGCTATTTAGCTTCAATAAGCTTTTATAAATTCCACGATGTTGGTGGGGTGTTGACGCAGATTAAAATTTTATTTACGACTGTTTAGTTTTTTATATAAAGATACTTCTCTCCTTGCCTGAAGGAGCATTCCCCTTTCACGATAGGCCATTCCTAGATTGTAGTGTACGTCTGGCAAACTAGGATTGGTCTCTATCACTTTTTTATATTCAAGTATTGCGTCATTATACATTTTCTTCTTACTATAGATTATACCCAGATTGTAATGTGCCGATTCGTCATCTGGATTCAATTCTATAGTCTTTCTAAACGAATCAATAGCATTGTTATACATATTCTTTTTACTGTAGGCGATACCAATGTTAAAATAGCTTTCTGCATATTCAGGATTTATCTTAATCGCCTTCTTGTATTGTGAAATTGCCTGAGTGAACATTATCTTCTTTCCATAAGTAATCCCGAGATTATTATATGCCTCTGCATATCTCGAGTTATTTTCAATTGCCTTTTTGTATTGTTCAATTGCCTCATTAAACATTTTTTTGCTATCGTAAGCTACTCCCAAATTGTTATGTGCCTCAGCATAACCGGGATTTAAATCCAGAGCGGCCTTATAAAATGATATTGCCTTGTCTATCTTACCTTGTTTAGAGTAGGTCACACCAAGATTATTGTATGCCTCGGCATAATCAGACTTGGTTTTTAGGGCCTTCTTATAATTTGTAATGGCGTCTTCTAATTTTCCATTGTCGTCATATATAATACCAAGATTATTATAAGCTTCTGCATAATTAGGATTTATTTTTAAAGCCTTTTTATGTGCTTTAACTGCTTCATCAAGCATTCCTCTTCCTCTACACACAGTTCCAAGATCATTCCATGCCTCAACGTAACTTGAGTTGATTTCAAGTGCCTTTTTATAGGCTTCGTATGATTCATTCAATTTATTCTTCGCCCTGTAAGCAATACCCAGATTATAATAACATGTCGCATTATCGGGATTATACCTTAAAACCTTTTTAAATAAAGGAATGGCCTTTTCATGATTTGATTCATTATTGTAGGTTATGGCCAATTCGAAAAGAGCGTCAATATGTTTCCTATTAATTTTTAATGCACTTTTATAGGATGAAATAGCATCTTCAAACATCTTTTTTTTGAAGTAAGAAAGACCAAGATTATAATGAATATCTGCATTGTTTTTATCAGTATCTAGTGCCTTTTTATATTCAGAAATGGCTTCCTCGTATTTTCCTTCTTTATGATATATGAGCCCCAGGTTATAATGTGCATCATGGTGTGCTGAATCAATGTTCAGGATTGTTTTAAATCTAGAAATTGCATCATTATTATTTCCATCTATTTTGTAAATAATTCCAAGATTATAGAGTGAGTTAACGTGCTCCGGATTGACTTTTAAGGTATTATCAAATTCTTTCTTTGCATTTGGAATCATTCCTTTTTCTTTGTAACAGAGTCCCAGGTAATAATGTGCATTTACATGGGAATTATCCGTTTTCAATACTTTACTAAGCTCAGGAATCGCCTTGTCGATCAAACCTTTTTTTCTATAAGCAACACCAAGATTAAGAGTAGCGTTAATGTGCTTCGGATTGAGTTCTATTACTTTGTTGTAGGCGTTAATTGCTTCATCGATTTCATCTTTTTCGCTATAAGACAATCCAAGGTTATAATATATAGATTCATCTGCAGAATTATAGGTTAAGGCTTTTTTAAATTCGGGAATAGCAGCATCAAAATTCCGTTTCCCTTTATAAGCGAGTCCAAGACAGTAATGTGATGATGAATCTTTTGGATTAACCTTTGTAACCTTACTTAATACAGAAATAGCCTCATCAAACATTTCGATTTCATAATAAACAATTCCCAAATTGTGGCTAGCATCCATGTTGTTCTTATCTAGCTCGATTACGGTCTCCCATTGCTTAATTGCTACATCGACCTTGTCGTCGTAATAGGCTATTAAACCTAATTCAAAATATCCTTCCGGAATAGTGGGGATTCCAGCCTTTGTTAACCTTTCTATCTTTGCCTTCAGCTTATTTATCTTTACCTTAGACCTTTGGGAAATCTTAACCTTTTTCCTTCCTAGCTGTATCAAGGAAGAAATATTTGCGCCTTTACGTTCCATCTTTAACATTTCTTCTAAATCCCTTTTTTGTTCCTTCAAAAGGTTTCTTCCTTCTTCATACATATGATTCACAATGTTTAATTGTGCTTTCAAGTCATCTATTTGTGTTTCCTTTTGTTTTAATTTATCCTCAAGAGTTTCTCTTTGATGAAAATACCATGAAAAAAGCCCCTTTATAAATCTTATGATTTTTAAGATAAAATTTTCTTTTTTCAATTGCGGGATGTATTTATTTTCTTTTGTATATAAACTTTCCATCATCTTCTTCGGGAATTGTTCAGCTTATTGCCAGGAACTCAGAGATTAGATCAAAACAAAAAACCTAAAATATTATTTATCATTTAATTGTCTTTTCTTTGTTTTCTGTGGTAAAGAGTTGTCTTCTTTTATTACAGCTTGAGCAGCTGCCAGACGTGCAATTGGTACTCTGAAAGGAGAGCAACTTACGTAATCCATACCATTCTTATGGCAGAATTCGATTGATGATGGGTCTCCCCCATGCTCACCACAAATACCTATCTTTAAATCTGGTCTTGTTTGTCGTCCTTTTTTAATACCAGTTTCAACCAACTGTCCGATTCCTTCCTGATCAAGTACCTGGAAAGGGTCCTTTTCCAGTATACCAAGTTTTGTAAATTCTGGCACAAATGCGCCAACATCATCACGGCTATATCCAAATGCCATTTGAGTTAAGTCATTAGTGCCAAAAGAGAAAAATTCTGCATGTTTTGCTATTTGATCTGCAGTTAATGCCGCCCTTGGTACCTCTATCATTGTACCAATCTTATAATTTATCTTTTCGCCTTTTTCTGCCAAAACATTAGTTGCCACAGTTTTAATATCTTTTTTCAGGGTACTCATCTCTCCCTCAGTTCCTACAAGAGGAACCATTATTTCCGGGATTACTTTGATACCCTTCTTTTTTACATTACATGCCGCTTCCATTATTGCCCGTGCCTGCATTTTATAAACATCAGGATAAATAAGGCCCAAACGACATCCCCTGAGTCCCAACATCGGATTAATTTCCTGTAGACTGTGCACCTTGTCCCTCACCTCTTTAAAACTCATCCCCATCTTTTTGGCTATTTCTTTTTGCAGGTATTCCTCTTTGGGTAAAAACTCATGTAGGGGCGGGTCAAGAAGTCTTATGGTTACGGGGAGACCATTCATAATCTTATAGATCTTCTCAAAATCACCCCTTTGCATGGGCATCAACTTTTTCAATGCACCCTTGTAGAGTTTGGTTACTTCATCAAGTTTCTTCTTTGCCTTCCTTATTTCTTCCTTAAACGAGGAGATTTTCTCTTTTGGTATTTTGTCAAGCCCAGTGTTCATATCTTCAACAACCGCTTCAAGGTTCCTTACGTCACCTGCAACAAGTATCATCTGTCGAACATAGTCAATGCGGGTTTCATCAAAAAACATGTGTTCAGTTCTGCATAACCCTATTCCCTCAGCGCCAAAGTCCCTGGCTCTTTTTGCATCTTCAGGTGTATCGGCATTTGTCCTGATCTTGAGTTTACGAACCTCATCTGCCCATTTCATAAGTTTACCAAAATCTCCACTGAGCTTAGATTCTACAGTAGGCAATTTCCCCAATATCACTTCACCCATGGTACCATCAAGAGAAATGTAGTCTCCTTTCTTAACAACCCTTCCATCAACGGTAAATTCCTCTTTTTTATAACTTATTTGTATGTTACCACATCCTGCCACACAGCATGTTCCCATTCCTCTGGCTACGACTGCAGCATGTGAAGTCATGCCCCCCCTTGTTGTAAGGATTCCTTGTGCTACATGCATACCTCCAATATCTTCAGGTGAAGTTTCTATTCTGACAAGTATGACCTTCTCCTTCCTTGCGGCTAGCTTTTCTGCATCTTCAGCGTGAAATGTTACCTTACCAGAGGCTGCTCCTGGTGAAGCGGGTAATCCGTGTGCAATCACATTTCTTTTAGCCTTCGGGTCAAATGTGGGATGAAGGAGCTGATCCAATTGATTTGGATCAATCCTGCTAATGGCAGTCTTTTTACCGATAAGTTTTTCTTTCACCATATCTACCGCTATCTTTACGGCTGAGTGTGCTGTGCGCTTCCCATTTCGTGTTTGAAGCATAAACAGCTTGCCTTCCTGTATAGTAAATTCCATATCCTGGAGGTCTTTGTAATGTTTTTCTAATTTATTTTTTATTCCCACCAAGATCTTATATGCCTTGGGTATCTCTTTTCGTAAGTCGGTTATTGGTTCAGGAGTTCGTATCCCTGCTACTACATCCTCACCTTGTGCATTGAGTAAAAACTCTCCATAAAACTTGTTTTCACCTGTAGATGGATTTCTTGTAAAACACACACCTGTTGCAGAGTCGTTGCCCATATTTCCGAAGACCATTGATTGAACATTTACGGCTGTTCCCAATAACCCCTTAATGTCATATATAGTTCTGTATTTTATTGCCCTTGCATTATTCCAGGATTCAAATACTGCAAGAATCGCTTTGCGCAATTGTTCCTTGGGGTCGAGTGGGAATGAGGTGCCCGTTCTCTTTTTGTAAATGGCAATGAAGTCTTTACAAATATCCTTTAATTGCTTGGCGCTAAGGTCAGTGTCATTCTTCACATTTGATTTTTTTTTGTATCTTTCCATTATTTCTTCAAAGTCATGATGTTGAATGCCCATCACAACATTACCAAACATGGTTATAAATCGCCTGTACGCATCCCAAGGGAATCTCTCATTTTTTGTTTTCCTGATAAGACCTTGAACTGAGTTCGGATTAAGTCCTAGGTTCAATACTGTGTCCATCATTCCAGGCATCGAAGCAGCAGCGCCACTTCTAACGGATACTAATAAAGGGTTTTTAGCGTCCCCTAATTTTGCGCCCATTAGGTGTTCCAGGTGTGAAAGGTTTTTATCAATTTCGCTTTGAAGTCCAACAGGGTAACTTTTGTTATTTTTATAATAAGCTTGGCAGGCTTCTGTCGTAATTGTGAACCCGGGAGGAACGGAAATTCCAAGATTTGCCATTTCTGCAAGGTTAGCGCCTTTCCCGCCGAGTAAAGACTTCATTGAGGCATTACCATGGGCACGACCGTTACTAAAAAAGTATATATACTTCTTTTTCTTCATAATAATAACACCTCTCTTGGTATTTTTAACGTTTAGGAAATACGATCCTCTAATTTTAAAAAAAGCTACTGATACTATCAAACATGCTTATGTCTGACAAGAAAATTATCTGTTTATATTTTGACATAATAATGATGTTTTGATAGCATTCCGTTAAATCTTAATCTTTAAAAAAATTGTTTTTCCCGGCAAATATCTATATGGACAAAATAAAAACAGCCTTAATAAGCGTATCTGATAAAACAGGAATAATTAATTTAGCTAAAGGCTTGGCAGGTCTTGATATTAAGATTATTTCGACAGGGGGTACGGGTAGACTGCTGAAGGAAAGCGGCATTAATGTTACAGAAGTATCTGAATACACCGGCTTTCCTGAGATAATGGACGGCAGGGTAAAAACACTTCATCCAAAAATACATGGTGGGTTGCTTGCAGTAAGGGATAATAAGAATCACATGAAGATAATAGGAGATTTGGGTATAGAAACTATAGACCTCGTGGTTGTCAATCTTTATCCTTTTGAGAAGACGATAAAGAAGGATAACGTCTCCCAGGAAGAAGCTATAGAAAACATTGACATAGGCGGGCCATCCATGATTAGGTCAGCGGCTAAGAATTTTAAGCATGTAGCAATTGTAGTTAATCCAGGACGTTATGAAGCTGTTTTGAATGAACTAAGTGAAAGGAAATGTGAACTTTCTATTGAAACCTGTTACAGATTGGCTACCGAGGCATTTAAGCATACGAGTCACTACGATAGAGTAATTTCTAATTATTTTGAAAAGGGGCATGAAGAAGCATACCCTGAAATCATAAGCCTTGAACTGTATAAGAAGCAAGACTTAAGATATGGGGAAAACCCCCACCAATCTTCAGCGTTTTATGTGTATAAAAACTTTGATGCACCTTGTATCTCAAATGCTGATCAGATGCACGGTAAGGCGCTATCTTTTAATAATATAATGGATCTCGACGTTGCTGTTGATATCGTGAAGGAATTTGAGAAGCCATCTGCCGTCTTAATCAAGCATGCAAATCCCTGTGGTGTCGCATCTGCTGATACACTCAATGAGGCGTTCGGCAGGGCATACAATTCTGATACAGTTTCAGCCTTTGGATGTATACTTGGGCTAAACAGAACAGTTGATAAAAAGACTGCAGACGTTATCACCCAGCCAGGCCATTTTGTCGAGGCAATCGCAGCACCTGGATTTGAAGATGAAGCTGTAGAAATGCTAACTAAAAAGCGCGGTTGGGGCAAAAACCTGCGGCTATTGAAGTTACATTCCTTGAATGAAAAGTCAGCGGAAAAAACACTAAAGGTTTTCAGGGACGTAATGGGTGGTTTATTAGTTCAGGATAAAGATGTGCTTTCTGGTGACAAACGACAGCTAAAGATTGTTACAAAAAAAGCCCCATCAGATAATGAAATAGAAGAGTTATTATTCGCCTGGAAGGTTTGCAAACACGTCAAGTCAAATGCCATAGTTATCACGAAGGATAGGATGGTTGTTGGTGTGGGAGCTGGCCAGATGAGCCGAGTGGATTCTACTAATATCGCAATTCAGAAGGCAGGTTATCGGGCTTCCGGGTCTGTTTTGGCCTCAGATGCCTTCTTCCCTTTTAGGGACAGCGTTGACTTCGCAGCCAAGGCAGCCGTTGTTGCCATAATCCAACCAGGGGGTTCCAAAAAAGACGAGGAAGTGATAAAGGCTGCGGACGAACATGGTATCTCAATGGTTTTCACAGGAGAACGCCACTTCAAGCACTAAATGAGGATTCTTTATAAACCGCATTTAACTCCAGGCTAAACTGCAATCATTAGACATTTTTCATCTTTTCGAGAGGCATTTCTCAGGTTTTTTGACGTTTTTCAAACTACTTTAGATGTTTTGTGCATTATGGTTAGATAGTATCATATCTGATTTGTTTTCCTCAGTACTGTTTAGTTTACACAAAAGGCCTTGAATTTGGTGGGTGTTTTTGATACTATGTGCACAATTCGTGGACCTTTTTACAAGTATCTGGTAGGAAATTTCAAGTGAGGACTATATAAAACCAATTTTCTGTTTGCTAGTGTGTCATAGGCAACTTAAAACATGTTTAGAAAATAGACGAACTAATCGTGATTTAAGGACTTATCACTAAACCATGTAAATGTTATGGGCATTTGGTTTTTGTGGTATGTAAAGGTGTTCTACGATAAGAGAAAGGGGGGTTTGAAATATGAAGGATAGAATAAGGATAGCTATTGTCGGTGTGGGAAATTGCGCTAGTTCATTGATTCAGGGGATTGAGTATTATAGGTATAATAGTAATGCTATAGGCCTGATGAATTATGACCTGGAAGGTTATAAGCCTGGTGATATTGAGGTTGTCGCTGCATTTGATATCGACAAAAGAAAAGTTGGAAGAGACATTAAAGAAGCGATATTTGCAAAACCCAATAATACGAAGGTCTTCAAGAAAGATATCGAAAGTAATGGAACAGTTGTCAAGATGGGAAAGATACTTGATGGTATATCTGAACATATGAAGGATTATCCTGAAGATAGAACCTTTATACCTTCTAATGAAGGACCTTGCGATATTGTTAGGGAATTACATATTAGCAATGCCGATATTTTGTTGAATTATTTACCAGTTGGCACAGAAGAGGCAACGAGATTCTATGCAGAGTGCTGTCTGAAAGCGGGTGTTGCCTTTATAAATAATATGCCAGTATTTATAGCCTCCGACGAAAAATGGGCTAAGAGATTTAAGGATAGAGGATTGCCGATTATAGGCGATGATATCAAGGCACAACTTGGCGCCACAATAACCCATAGAACCTTAACCAGGCTTTTCAGGGATCGTGGTGTGAAGCTTGATAGGACTTATCAACTTAATACGGGTGGAAACACTGATTTTTTAAATATGCTTAATAGAAGTCGTCTTAGCTCTAAAAAAATCTCGAAAACGGAAGCCGTCCAATCCCAATTAGACACGCCGCTCGAAGCAGAAAACATTCACATAGGTCCCAGCGATTATGTCCCCTGGCAAAATGACAATAAGGTTTGCTTTTTAAGGATGGAAGGTCGGATGTTTGGCAGCATTCCTATGAATATTGAAGTTAGATTATCTGTTGAAGATTCTCCCAATAGCGCCGGTGTGGCTATTGATGCCATCAGGTGCTGTAAGCTTGCACTGGATAGGAAGATTAGCGGGGCTTTGATTGCTATTTCAGCCTTTACTATGAAGCATCCACCTGTTCAATATCCTGATACTGTTGCGAAGGAAATGGTGAGAGAATTTATCGGCGGTGGAGAAAAATATCAGGAGTTTGATTATGGTTGGGATAGCGTAGAAAGTGCTAAAATCGTTCCTAACTTAGATAAGTCAGAACCAAAAGGGGTTTAAAAGTAAAACCCTTTTGGTATAGTTATTAAAAGATAATATACCTGCTTTGAAATAACCCCATAAGCATCATAAATAATCTTACTTTTCTACAAAACCCCCATTACTGTTTTCTTTTGAACACTTACAATCATATATAAAGAGGTTGTAAAAGATTTGAAAGATTATTTTGTGTCAATTTCATCAAGATATGATGAACTAAGGGGTAAAGAGATATTACCACCTCTTTGTGAGACGCTAAGAAAACTAACAAAGAAAGATTCAAGAGTATTGGATGTGGCATGTGGGACGGGTTTGTTTTTAATTCCTATTGCAACAGAATTTGATCTTAGGCTCTTTGGATCTGATTTGTCTTCAGGCATGCTGGAGACCGCCCATAAAAAGGCAAGAAATGACAATCTCAGAGTGAGTTTTTTGAGGGCAGACGTTCACAATTTGCCATTTCCAGACGAATACTTCGATGTCCTTATTAGTACAAATGCCATACATCATTTCGATTTGATAGAGAGCCTTAAGGAGTGTGCTCGTGTCCTGAGGAAAGGCGGAAGCTATATAGTTTTTAGTAGATTCAGGGAACAGAACGATCGTTCTTTCTGGGGAAAAAACTTTCCAAAGTTTGCTGACAAGGAAGATAGATTGTACAATAAGGAGGAGTTCGAAGGTGCCGCAGAAAGGGTAGAAGAATTTAATTTGGACAATGTAAATGAATTGAGTTTTGAAAAGAAAGCGACAGAAAAGGAAATTTTGGCAGAGGTGATCAATAAAAAATACTCAACGTTTGATCTTTATAGTGATGAGGAATTTAAAGAAAGTTTGAAGTCATTTAAAAATTGGTTAAATGGCAAAAAGGACATATGCTATACAGCAGAAATAGGCGAGATAATCTACAGAAAGGTCTGAGAAGAACTTCGGATAATTATTCCTCCATATGATGTAAAGTTCGTATGTTTTTATTGTGACACAGTCTGCAACAGGTAGGGGGAACAGCCCCTACAAATCGTTTAATTTATTGAGGTACTTCTTCAAATCAGAAATGGTTTTTATATTTATGTTCTTTGCATGATTTCCTCTCATCATCAGAGCATAAGTATTATTAAATCCAAGAGGTTGGAGCCATTCAATATCAAAGCGTTTTTTTGATTCTTCAGAGACAAAGGCGTAAACTTTGTCCTTATCCATTATAATTGAACTTCTCACTTTTTCATCTGCTTTTAGAATAACCAGTAACCCCGTACCTGTATATTCAGGATATAGATCAATTTCGCCATTGACAAGGGCATCAAAGCAGATTTTTGTCCCTGCAAGCCCCGTTTTCAGCTCTACATTCAGATCACTATAATTTTCAATAAGCTGTCCAAAAATTTCCGCCAATATGTATTGTTCGGTAAAATTTTTGGAGCCAATAGCAATATCTGCTTTCCCTTGTTTTTTATCTGAAGTCTTGAGGCCAATTTTGTTCAAAAAATCCTTTGCGACCAGAGCCGGGTCTTCTTTATTATGGTCTACCTTAAAGTTCAATTCAGACATTATATCGTTTGAGATTTTCCCTTCAAGTTTTGAAAAGACATCATAAAGAAATGGAAATTTTCTTAGCGTCTCGCCTCTGATAAGTGGCGCTGCATAATAGGGGGGGAAGTAGTGTTTGTCATCTTCAAGTATCTGAAGCTGATACGCCTTGATCCGTCCATCCGTTGTAAAACCGCCAATTACATCGACCTTTTTTTTTCTAAGCGCCTGGTACATCAATCCCGGATCGAGCTCTACAGTATCCATGGAAAACGTGTAGTGCTGCTTGAGCCCCGGATATCCATCAGCGCGTTCCATGAATTCTGCTGTAAATCCCGCTCGAAATGAATGAGAGAAAAGTGAAGGAATAAACAGAAAAGGGATTATTACAAAAATAATTACAGATGAGAAAATAAGAAGAGGCTTGATTATTTGATTAATGTATTTTTGGATCTGGGCCAATACAAAATCAAAGAACAGTGCCAGGATTGCCGCCGGAATCGCACCCGCCAAAATCATATTCATATTGTTAAGCGCAATCCCACGAAATATAAACTGCCCAAGGCCTCCGGAAGCAATAAGTGCGCAGAGAGTCGCCACACCTACATTAATTACGGTAGCGGTACGTATTCCCGCGAAAATAACAGGCACCGCCAGGGGAAACTCTACCTTACGTAGTATCTGCATATCCGACATCCCCATCCCCTTGGCAGCTTCTGTAACAGACGATTCGACCTCATTGATCCCTGTGAATGTATTTCTGACGATTGGAAGGAGAGCATAAAGGAAAAGCGCGACTATAGCTGGAATGGGGCCTATGCCAAGGAACGGCAAAAGAAATCCTAATAGAGCTATGCTTGGAATAGTCTGAATAATACCAACTCCTCCAAGGACTATATTGGAAATCTTCCTGTATCTAGTCAAGAAGACGCCTAGAGGCAACCCTATGATTATGGCTATTACCAGCGCTATAAGGGTTAGTCCTATATGCTCAATGGTTTGGTCGGCAATTTCTGTTAGATGGCTTAGGACAAAATCGTAAAAATTTACCACTTGTAACAATTACCTTTGTAAGGAGGGCCTAACGGGAACTATTACTTTCGCTTAGATTTTATTTTGTAAAATGCTGAAATAAGTTCTTCGCATGTAGTGTTTATGGTTGGTGTCTGAGAAGCCGCATCCCGGATTTGTAGTGTAGAGTTTTTTAAAGAAGCCCCTCCCATTGTTTCCAATACATCCAATAGGCTAATGTCCCCACTAAACACCTTAAAATCTCCGGTACTTGTTTCACAGGTTTGTATCTCAGGCAAAAGGTCTTTTAGTTTTGTTGCATTTAATTCGAGTTGAAATCGGTTGGTATGAAAGAAACTTCTGGAGAACTCATTCTCCGGTGAAAAGATCAGTTCCCTGGCGGTGCCTATTTGCTGAATCTTGCCTCTATCCATCAAACATATTTTATCGCCGAGGGATATTGCTTCAAACACATCATGAGTAACCAGAACCATAGTTTTATGAAGCAATGTTTCCAGATTTTTAAATTCTTCTTGGATTTGTCTCCTCGTAATCGGGTCTAATGCCCCGAATGGTTCATCCAATAGCACAATCGATGGATCAGCAGCCAGGGCACGGACAAGCCCCACCCGTTGTTGTTGCCCACCACTGAGTTCACTCGGATAGCGTTGTAGATACTCTATCGGGAACCCCACAAGTTCCATCAACTCTAAAATACGTTTTTCAATGCGTTTTTTTTCCCAGTTTAGAAGTCTTGGAACAATGGCAATATTCTGTTCAACCGTATAATGTGGAAATAGTCCGATATTTTGAATAACATAACCAATCTGTTTCCTCAAATCTTCCGGTTTTTGCTTCTGTATATCCCTTCCTTCAATAACTATCTTACCGGAAGTTGGTTCGATAAGCCTGTTAATCATTTTTAGTGTGGTAGTTTTTCCACAACCACTAGTTCCCAGCAGCACAAGCGTCTCACCACATTCAATAGAAAATGAAATATTATCAACGGCTTTCGAGCCATCAAATGTTTTAGTCAGGCAGGAGACTTTAATCATTGTCTATGAGGGTTTGGTAAAATCAGATCCGGCCAAAATCTGTACACAAAAATATCCAGGTTGTTTTTGACCAAACTTTAAGAGTTATTTTGTGGCTTCAAGAATAGCAACCAGACCATGCCCGCATCCAATACCCTTTTGCATATTAATTTCCAGACTGCGCAGCGCGTATCCTAATTGTGGTTCAATAATATTGGCCCTTGGTTCACCATGCCGCATCCATCCCGTATCAGAAATAACTCTATCAATATTCATTATAGCAAACTGTAGATGACTTGAAAATTCAGACCAATCTTCCAATTCTATTAAGGACGCATTTTCTTCGAGCCTTTTTTGGCAAAAGTTTACTAAAATATTCCAACTTCTGATGAGTTCATTGAGAAAAGGACCAACTGTCGGTTGGTCTGGAACTATAGAGGTGTCAATTATTAACTCCGATAGATCAGTTCGCATATAATCCTCATGTAAACGGTTGACGGTTCTTCGTATGGGTTTAAGTATGGGATTATACTGCCTCGTATCTGTATGTCGGCCTGTTAAGATAGAACGATCATATTTCTTTAATATTTCTACTTGTACCTTTGTTTCCATAATAAGTTCTTCAACTAATTCTTCCACTTCTGTCCCGGTCCAAAACCGAACAGGAAAGTGTTCGATCTCAACATCTTGGTTCAATTCAGAATGAAGATAGCTCATCGAATAGTCGCGTATCTTTTCTGCTTCAGTTTTCACATTCCAATAATCCGGCCACTCTATTGAATACCTCCCCAAAAAGTCGAGAATTATCAAGCTCCCATTACTGCTGTGATTGCAAATATCAATCAGAAGTTGTACTAAATGAGGTTTGTTAAGGTGGGAAAGAGATGCATAAGATGAAAAATAAATATCAAAAGGTTTTTCTTCTTTAACTGCATCCAGATGCTCTCTTAAATCTGCTTGTCTAAACTTCACGTTCGGTTTACATTCAAAAATTTCATTTCCCTTGTCCACCATTTCCTGGCACAAATCCAGTCCCATATAGATTTCAATTTCGTCTTCAGGAAGTACACGATCATACTGTAAGCCTAAATCCAGGTCTCGTTTATCTATTTTTGTAACAAATTCATACCCCTGGCCTGTCCCACAACCCAGATCAAGGATTCTCAGCCTTTTCCCTTTTTTTCGCCTATGAGCTACTAATTTGGATAAAAAAGGGCGTAAAACAAATCTCGTAAGTTGATCTTCCCAATATGTTCGTACATTATCATATTTCCCAAATAGATTACCCGAATATCGATCATAGTCACCCCTCTTTACAGCTTCAGTGTAAGTTCTAGTTTTTTTTGATTGCATTGCTGTTTTGTTTCTATGCTAATGAAGTTTACCTTTCCATTTGCCAATTAAATTAATGGCATCTGGATGATCAAAGTGGTGTTCAAAAATATTGTAATAAAAAAGTTCTTCCTTTGATGAGACAGGTATACCACGCTCTTTCGCTTTCTGTAATTTCTTATCTGTAATACTAGCTGCTGCCTTTTGCTCAAGAATAGTAGAAGAACCACAGCCTTGAGCAAATTCTAATTTATCCCTCCATACAATCTCAGCAGGTAGTACATCTTCAAATGCCTTACGCAAAAGCCATTTTTCTTTACCGAAAGACCTTTGCATCTTAAGTTCGGGTGAAAGACCCAAGACATTCTCAATAAATTCAATATCAAGAAAAGGTACCCGGCCTTCTAATCCATGCGCCATTGTCATACGGTCTACTCTCTGTAGATTTATATTATGCAAGCCACTTAGGATTCGGATAAATTCTGGTTGAAGTTCTTGTGGTTCGTCATATTCTTCAAAATAACTATATCCGGCGAAAAGTTCGTCTGCGCCTTCCCCCGAAAGGACAACCTTGACATATTGGCTTGCCAGTTTGGAAACGAAGTAACACGGGACAGCGCTCCTTACTAAAGCAGGGTCATAAGATTCAAGATAATATATAACATCTGCAAGAACTTCCCGCATTTCGTCTTCTGAATAAACATATTCATGATGAATAGTGCCAAGATGTTGTGCTACCATTCTTGCAGCTTTAATGTCAGGTGATTCGGAAAGCCCAACCGAAAATGAATGCAACTCTGGTATTTCTTCTTTCATCAAGGCAGCAATAATACTTGAATCCAATCCACCACTTAAAAAAACGCCAACAGGAACATCAGACATTAACCTCTTTTTTACACTTTTTTTTAACGTTTTTTTGATCTTTTCAATTGCTTTGTCTATATCCGTAATAAAAACGTCAACCTGTGGTAATTGGTAATAGGTTTTAAATCCTTCATTAGAATCAAAGTAACTACCTTTGGGAAACTCGCTAATACGGTCAGTTATATTTAGCAAGGCCTTTATCTCCGACGAAAAATAAATATTTTCATCATCAAAACCCCAATATAAAGGTTTAATACCAATTGGGTCACGAGCAACAAAAAATTGATCTTTTTTTGAGAGTATAAAACTAAACATTCCGTCAAGATATTTCAAAAAATTTGAGCCTTTTTGCTGATAAAGTGGTATTATGACTTCACAATCACTATTAGATGAGAAATTGTAGTTTAATTGATTTTTTAGACTTTGATGATTATATATCTCACCATTACAGACTAAATATATACCATCATGAGATTCTATAGGCTGATGTCCACATTCTGGGTCAACAATAGAAAGCCGTTGATGGCCGAGAAAAAACTCAGACCACATAATAGTTCCTTTATCATCCGGCCCACGATGCTGTAACGTTTGTAACATCGATTCAAACTGAGATTCGGTTTTATTTAATTTCCCAAAAACACCAAGGATTCCACACATTTTATAAGATAATAGAAATAGTTATAAGTATTGGTTTTTAAAAGGATTCCTGCTTGACTTTAATAGTGGTTTTATCCTCGATTTCGGCTCTGCCCCACATCGCTTGAGCACCAATAGAATAAAGTAATGCTACAGTGAGCATTGCAATCTTTGTTTTTAAAAACAAGACCTTCCCTTTTCAAAAAGTTCTTTTAGAGAATCAAAGGCTTTCGTGGTTGCCTTTTTTAGGCCTTCCCAGAGTTCTTCTGCTTTTTTCTTAATTAATTCATCGAGTTTTGCTTACGCAACGTCCTTTATTAACCTGCTAAAATTTTTAATCATTTTTACTCAACGAAAGTTTTAAATAAATATGACAAATTTTCATCTTTAGCTTTCATTTTAAGCTATTGCTACCAGTTCGAGTTCGAAAATAAGTTCTTTTCCTGCCAGGGGGTGATTGGCATCAAGGGTTACTGTCTTGTCAGTAATATTTGTTATAGTCACCGCGGAGATTTTTCCATCATTTGTTTTAGTATTAAGATTCATTCCTACATGAGGATCGATATCTGGAGGAAGTTGTGATTTCTCAATAGTAGTTATGAGATTTTCATCATGATTACCATAAGCATCATCTGGTGGTATACAAACTTTTTTTGTTTCACCTACGTTCATTCCAATTATTGCATTTTCAAAACCTGAAATGAGCATCTTTTCTCCAATAGTAAATTCAAGCGGCCTTATCCCCCTCGTTGAGTCAAACATTTTACCATCTTTTAAAGATCCGGTATAATGAACTTTTACTTTGTCTCCTGCCTTTGCCTGTGACATTTTTTCTCCTTTTTTTAAATTTATATTATAAATTATTCCATTTTTAAAATGTGGTGAGAGCATTATTTTCCTTTAAAAAGAATTTTTATTATAAAGCTAAAATAACACCTATATTCAACCTCGAAGTGCAACAAAAGAGATAACTACTTCGATAGGGTCTTTACAAGTCGTTTCTTGTCCAATTTGAAGGTAGGCATTACAAGCAAAGAAGGTTCTATCAGTAAATAGTGAACGTATAACGAGTTTATCGCATAATTATGCCTTCTTTTGGTATATGATAATTAACTTTTGCAAGATAACAACTATACATAACATATGCAAGCATATTTACTGCATATAGTGAATATTATTTACAGATATCATGTAAGCTTAATACAGGTTTGCAGTTGGAGTTTAGATAAAGTCCTTAAATTTAATGGAGTTAATGGATAGTTAAAGATGAAGAAAGGGGGAAAAGACACATAATCTTCCCCACAGTTTTGCACACAAGAATGCACATTTGGATCAAAAAACTAGCGTGAATTTAAGAGGTGTGTTAATCGAAAAGACTATCTGGTGTTACCAAAAAACGGGCTTACTCAGAAACTAGATCCTCAGTAATCTCATTGTCACCTTTCTTATACATCTCCAGTTTATCCTTCGGAAGCTTCTCAATAGTCTTTTCGATGCGGGTGGTTAACTCGTCACGATTATTTTCTGGCAAGGTGCTAAGGATTGCAAGGATCTCCCTAACCCCAGCGGCATTTACCCTCTTTATCTGGACTAGATAGTGAACATACTCTAAAAGACTGATATCCTTTAGTGAATAAAGGCGCCGATTCCCGTCGTTCCTGGAGGGCTTGATGAGCCCCTTTTCTTCATAAATTCGCAAGGTGCGCGGGTTTACCTCAAGAATCTCTGCCGCTACACTGATAGGAAAGAGTGACTTGCTCGGATTGATTTCTTTTACCATGGATTGTATTTCTCCAAAATAAAATTAAAAGATTATTTTATGAATCTTTGTTGAAAAAATAATAATTCCAATACCATAAGCAAACAGGATTAAATAAGCAATAATCCATTTATAATCCGATTTCTTGTCGAATTTTATATCAAAAACAGGATAATTAGTCTTTCTTTCCTGTATGAATCGTTCGGATGGTTCTGACTTGTCAAGTAAGCTTGATATATAACCTACACCCACAGTCAATAAAAAACCAGTAACATTCCACCACAACCATGATAATGGCAATGCCCCAAAAGCAATAATCACGTTACCAATTACACCTACCAAACCTCCGAGAAAAACACCTTTTGAAGTTGTCCTTCTTGTTACCATTCCCAATAAGAAGACTGCGGCAATAGGGCCATAAAAGATGGACCCTATCATATTGATTGCCTCTAAAACAGTCTCGGATATCTTCCCGACGAGAAATGCAAATGTTGTACAGAAAACTCCCCAAAACAGAGTAGAAAGTTTAGAACAGAAAAACATTTTACCTTCTGTAGAATCCTTAATAAAATATGATTTAATGATGTCTTTCGTTGTAGAAGCACTGAGCGAATTTAAAGCTGAATCCAAAGTAGACATGCTTGCAGCTAAAATAGCTATGACAATGAACCCTGTTAACCCTGGAGGTAAATAGTTCACAACAAATAAAGGAACCATGTAATCTATACTTCCTGCCGGAATTAAATTCATAAACTCGTGATTCTTTAAGGCAAAAGTTCCTATAACTAATCCTAAGATACAGTAACTGAGTACCAACGGATACCGCACTATTCCGTTCATAAATAGAGATTTTCGTGAATCTGAAATTGACCTTGCAGATATTTCACGCTGCACCTGGCTCTGATCAAAACCATAATATGCAAGGTAAAGGAAAAAGCCTCCAAATAGGAGAGGATAAAACCCGAAGCCTTCTCCGCTTTTGATTCCAAATATAGAATAGTTAACTGCTGTTAATCTATCTCTTGAAAGAGTGTTCTCAATTGAGTTCCAACCATCTATATAGAACAATCCATAAATGGTACATATAATAATACCCAAGAAGAGGATAGCCATCTGAATGACATCGGAGTAAATAACAGCCTTTATCCCTCCCATAAAATCATAGATAAGTGCAACAGTCCCAATGATGATAACTGTGAGAATGAGTGGTACGTTCAGGATTACTGAGACAACAATAGCTGCGGCATAAATGCCGACACCTGTAGCCAGCCCCCTGCTTACCAGAAAAATGATACTGACAAGGGTTCTTGTCTTCCTATCAAACCTCATCTCCAGATACTCATAAATCGAAACAATATTAAGCTTATGGAAGATGGGGATGACACGATATACCAGAATTATCATAGCAAAAGGGACAGCAAATTCATAACCAAGCCATATTAAGCCTCCTTCAGGCTTGAGGCCAACGAATGCAGGAGCAGAAATAAAGCTTATGGCGCCAAGTTGTGTGGCCATGGTGGAAAAGCCAATACCCCACCACGGCAGCTTTCTCGAACCGAGGTAATAGTCTACGGTATCTGTTTGTCTTCTGCCTAAATACCATCCTAACCAAATGAGAAATACTATATACGTAATAATAATGATCCAATCCCAAATAGACATCAAAGCCTCCCTTAACTTTTACGATTATGGCAATCGTAGTCTTTAGAATGTTGAGCAGTGGGTAAATATATGTTTTGAATGAATATAAGGAGTGAGGGTTTACGGTTTAGATAATTAAGCAAGAACAGATTATTTACCCCGTTGGATGTTCCACACGGAAGCACGGTGATAAATAAATAACTATTTCTTTTCACACAGTGTTTGATCTCCCGGTGAAATTCCAACGGGGAGTTTACTTCCAATATATATCTGTTTTCCTGCCAGGGAAAATAGGTTCCAGGCGCCTCCATTCGTCTACTTCCGCAAGGTCAATTTCAGCCTTTAATATATCTTCTTTACTTCCAAGCTGGTGTGTTATCTCTCCTTTAGGATTTACAATGAGACTATTCCCGTTAAAGTGTGGGCCTCCATGGTTCACATACAGGACAAAAACCTGGTTAAAAACTGCAATGGAAACCATTCTTCGTGCCATTATTTCTTTTGGAAAATCTACATGAACTGCCGCAATAACAATGATAACCCTTGCTCCTTTAAGGGCAAGAGTTCTGCTGGCCTCTGAAAAGGCTGCATCATAGCAGATTAGCATCCCTATCTTATCAAAAGAAGTATCAAGGACAGGAAGCTCGCCTCCTGCGTCGAATGTCTCACTCCAGTGTATGTGAGTTTTCAGGTATTTGAATATCTTCTTATTACGGCCAATGTAGTAGGCAATATTATATATCTTTCCTTCATTTTCTTCCATGCTACCGAATATAATCCTTACATTTTCTGTTTTTGCCAGTTCGGTAATTTCGTCAATCTTGGGAGTTTTTCGTATTAACTCAATAAGTTCTTTTGCAGGTGATGACGAAAATATATGACCATGAACCGTTAATTCTGGAAAGATAATAATATCTGCATCGGCATTAGCCTTCACGATTTTTACAATCTTCTTCAGGTTTTCTGTAATATTACCTGCCGTACTAGCCAATTGTGCGAGGGCAACAGTTCGTTTTGTATCTAAATTTGTCATACAGCTGTAAGTTCCATATTGCTAGCGTTAATGTATCCTTGTCTTATGTTATTGCCAATTTTTTGAATGTAAGACCTTACGTCCGGACTTCCATATGTATGTTCATCTTGGCCATAACGATATTTACTCCCTTTGTCCTTTCTGATATTGGTATCGTATAAACTTTCACTAATCTTCGTTTTATTCTTTTTAATTTTTGTAAGGATTACTTTTTCCAATAAATCGTTCATGCCAGAACCAGATTGAGCAGGGTCTTTAGGACGAAACGCAATATCGTATGGAACACCCAATTCAACCGCAGACAACCTGTGAATGTACTTTCCCATATTATCATTATCTGTGCTAATCTTTAACTTTGGAGAAATGCGCATTGCTATATTTATAACGGCACGGTCAAGATAAGGTACACGAAGTTCAATACTATGTGCCATTGTTAGTTTGTCTTCCCGTTCTAATGTGTCATCATAGAGTCTTTCAAGGTCTTCCCAGAGTCTTTGATTCACATTCACAATACTTTTTGCCATTACTTTTTTGTACCACTCGTAACCGGCGAAAAGTTCATCAGCAGCCTGGCCACTAAACACGACCTTGATTCCATCCTGTGATGCCTTTAACGCTGCCAGATACATAGGAAATGCAACTTCTACCTGAAGCAATCCACTTTCCTCTACATTTTCAATTATTTCTTCCAGGTAGTTATTGATTACGTCTTCCGTAATTAAAAATGTGTTAAGAGGAAGTCCCATTTTTCGGGCAATCTTTCTTGCATTCTTGATATCCCCCGAATCTTCTGTTCCTGCGCAATAGCATTCGATTGACTGCCCTTCATTCATTAAGAGCTTGGCTATCAAGACACTGTCAATCCCACCTGAAAATATAACTCCCACTTTTTCTTCCTTTAGACCTATTAATCGCTTGGAAACGGCATTTTTTAAGACATTTTTGTAAATTTGTTTGGCTTCTTCGAAATCAACAATATCAATATACGGTTTATTGATTTTGTAGCCTTCTTTAATTGTGTACCCAGAATTATTTATCAAAAGCATATATCCAGGCCTTAAGCGTAATGGTTCTTTTTTGTTATTCCATAATGCCTTTTTCTCTGAAGCAAAGTAAATGATACCATCATTTTCAACATAATAAAGAGGCTTTTTCCCTATCGGGTCTCGTGCTACCACCACATTGCAACCATCAGTTACTGCAAATGTATACATGCCGTCCAAAAGTGGCATAACGTCTTTAACAGCCTTTTCCAGTGACCCATCATACACTTCTTCAATTAAATGGACAATTACCTCACTGTCGCTGTCTCCAGAAAAATTATGATTTTTTAAAAGTAAAGATTTTAGTTGTTGATAATTGTAAATTTCACCATTATGTATCAGGAAAATTTCTTTTCCGCAGCTACTGTATGGTTGAGTCTTGGATGTCTGATCAATAATTGAGAGTCTTGAATGGCCTAAGGCTATTCGGGAGGTTTTAAGATGATTCTCCAGTTCATCAAGATTTTCTGTTTTATGAACTTCCCCGTCCATGTAAATACCATTAAAATCAGGCCCTCTATGCTGCATTTTATTCATCATATCGTAAATATCTTGTGAGTATATTTCATTTTTGGAAAAATGACCACATATTGTACACATAACTTACTCCTTTTTAAAAATTGGTAACTAACTCTGACTATTAAACTTTTATCCATAATTTGTCCCACCGGCCATAAACTGGATTGCTCTTATATTCCTTGGGTAAGCTGCTTGCCACAATCTATACAATACTTGCTTCTTTCACGTCTTTTTATTGCATGTCCTTCTTTGCTGCACCAGCTTTTAATTGGTATATTTCCATACCACCCCTCCACATGTCGGGCAGAAGCGCACCGGAGCGTTAATACGGCCGTGATTGAAATTTGGACAACTATTTTTCTTTATCATTGTTTTGGTCCTCTCTATACAACAAACTGACTAAGTGGTGCCAAGAATTTCGTCAATCTTGGTACGTATCTCTTCTCGGTTGAAAGGAGTTATGATGGACGCTATATTTCCCATACGACTGCGAAGTTCGTAAAACTGACTTATCTTATATCTACCTATTATAAGTAGAATAGGAATAGCTGCTCCTTTTGTGTCTTTGCGAAACTGTTCGCAAATAGTAATTGTATTCTTTTTATCCTTCTGAGCATATACCATTATCATGTTTGGTGTCTCGGGGATGGGAGAATCAATACCTGTTCCTTCAATATTTAGAGGGGTGATATCATATTTCCAACCCTTAAGACATGTCTCAACATGGATAGTTTCTTCCCGTGTAGCACCAGCAACCAGTATCATGGAATTAGTAGTAGTCATTTGCCCTACGCGCCTTTTTTTTGTGTATGCTCCTTAACATAATTTACTGCATCACCAACGGTTTGTATCTTTTCTGCGTCTTCGTCTGGTATATCTATGTCAAATGCATCCTCAAATTGCATAACAAGCTCCACTATATCAAGTGAATCTGCGCCCAAATCATTTATAAAAGTTGATTCAAGCGTGACAGGTTTATTGTCTGCATCTAATTGTTTAATAATCATTTCTTTTAATCTTTCTTCTATTGACGGCTGTTCTGTAAACATGTCGCCCCTTCTTAAGGATTGTCTTAAGGTGAATAGTTTCTGCCCGTGTAGCACCAGCAACCAGTATCACGGAATTAGTAAACGTCATGAAGCTATCTGTTCAACCATCTTCAACTCTTCAGATGGTAGTACCTTATCGCTATCCAATATTATTTTTATCATCCCCTTCACCTATGTTATTCCAACACTCTCTAAGTGTCCTTCTAGTTTCCTACTTCTTACTGGATGTTGTAGTTTCCTGACTACTTTTGCTTCTATTTGTCTTACCCTTTCACGGGTTAACATAAATTTTTTACCGACTTCTTCAAGTGTATATGTATAACCATCTCCTATTCCATAGCGTAGTTTGATTATTTTCCGTTCACGATATGTAAGTGTATCAAGAACACTTTTTACCTTTTCCTTAAGCATATTTTGTGCAACTTCTAAGGCTGGCAATTCTGACTTCTCATCATTTATAAAATCACCAAACACGCAATCATTGCTTTCGCCCACAGTCATATCAAGAGAAATTTGATGCCTGGAAATCTTTAGAACTCTCCTTGCTTCAGAAATAGGTATGTTCAAATCCCTTGCAATTTCTGCAATGCTTGGTTCTCTACCTTTTTCCTGTACTAACTTTTTTGAGACATTTCTTATTTTACTCATTTTTTCGATCAAATGAGCGGGTATCCTAATTGTTCTGGCTTGATCAGCTATAGAACGTATAATAGTTTGTCTTATCCACCATGTAGCATAAGTACTAAATTTGTAACCTCTTCGATATTCATACTTGTCTACAGCTTTCATCAAACCCGTATTCCCTTCTTGTATTAAATCAAGAAAACTTAAACCACGATTTCTATATTTTTTCGCAATGCTTACTACTAATCTCAGGTTTGCATTTGATAGTTCCCTTTTTGCAGCTTCATGCTCTTTGTATATCTTTTCAATAGACACAACTCTCATTCTTAATTTATCAGGGGATTCTAGTACTATGTCCTTAAGCCTATTAATTCTTGATTTTAAATTACGCAGTTTGTCATGCGCATTGCCACGTTTCTTAGGTAGTTTAATCTTTCTTTCATTATTATTCATTTCATAAGACATTTCCTGTAATTGATTTACTATTGGCTGTAGCATCTTAGTACGGATATTTAATTTCTCTAGAATTGCCACACCTCTCCCTTGGCGATTTCTAATGTTTCTTAATAGTCTTAGCCTGTTTTTTGCAGAAGTTTTACTCATTTTTGATTTGTAATAATCATCTTTATTTTTCTTTAATAGTATTTTTAGTGTTTTTGCATTTTCAGGCAATTGCCTGAGAATCCTTTCTTTCCGACTTTCATGCACTGCATTAATAGCTAATGCGCGAACAAACGAAATGTTTCCATTAATAATATCTTCCAAAATTCTTAAACAAGCTTCTTGTGAATAGTTAGATACAAGTATTTTTCTAAGCAATCCTTTCCTTGTAGTTTCAATCTTCTTGGCTAACGATAACTCTTCTTCCCTTGACAACATAGGGATTTTACCTATTTGTAAAAAACACATCCTTACAGGGTCATCAATCTTTTCCGTCCTTAGTTCATCTTCGCCAAGACCCTTTCCAGCTCCCTGTAATTCATCTCCTTCTATTGTGTCACTGGAGTCTATATCCGCCTCTTCAATAAGATCAATACCTGATTCTTCTAACTTTATTAATATTTCATCAACCTTCTCTAGTTGCAACAATACGTTATCGGGTAAGGTATCATTTAATTCCTCATATGTTATAAACCCATTTTTCTTACCTTTTCGTATGAGAACATTAATCTTTTGATCCTGTTTTTCCATAGTCAACTTAACATGCCTGAGTTAATCTTTTAACAATTATCCAAAAAACTTCTGGGCTTATAAATTTATTACTTTTTGCTACTGTATTAATTGCTGAAATTAATTCTATTGTTGCAGATTCTTTAAGCATCAAATAACCAGAAGCATCACTTTGAAAGCTTTGATATCTATTCTCCTCATCGGCATATGCTGTTATAACTATTACATTTACTTCAGGGTTTATCATCCCCATCCTATATGTTTCTCCAAAGCCGTCATTAAGATTGGGCATTTTAAAGTCTATTATCACATCAGGTAACAATTCGTTAAACATTTTAGCCGCCTGTGTTGCGCTTTCCACTACGCCAACGACCTCAACATTTTCTTTTGTATTCTGGAGTTCCTTTATATAATTCTTTACAACCGTGTTATCATCAAGAAACAGCACTCTTATTTTAGACATTTTTGTTTAATTTCTAATTTATTACATTAATGACTTAAAATTCTGAATTAACTATCCCGAACCTGCGGAATGTAGGTAAAATTATAATAAAAAAAATTTATGTAAGTTGTTAGATTAGAATTTGAGCAATAACACAAGATGCGCAAAGTTTATGGTGCCTTTTCTCTCCAAGCTTTCCTGGATACCTTCAATCAACTCTTTATCATGTTCAAAGCGTTTTGTAAACAAGTAGACTACCTTCACAATAACCTTATCAAGAGAGTCTATCACAATAGACCTTTCCATTTGCAAGTTCTTCAGATCAGGATGACTGAAGAATAAAAAGCGCAGAATAGCAAAGCGGAGCAGCAAATTACTGAAATATTCGAGCAGACCAGGTGAATTGGCATAGATATCCTTTATCCAGCAATTCCGAAAATAGTTGGTGAAATAAATATCAATTCTTTCGCCGTAATTTGACTCCCAGTATAATTTTCGTTCCTCATACCTTGCCAACAACTCTTCACAGGATATCAACATTTCTATTTGTCTGTTATCCGTCACATCTCCTACTGCCTGGTAAGTCTTAAGACAATCCAATGCCAGTCGCTCAAATTTAATATTGAGCGGCTCTTTAATGCTCGAAATAAGGATCGATTGTATTAATGTCATGGTAAAAGTGTTATGGAATTCCATGGCATTATATTTCTTGTACAGTTCATCAATTACTTCCGGGTTTTCAACCCATAATATTTCCTTTGCCAGGCTGTCTTCGGAAAAGTTAGTGGTATTCTTGTGGTAGAAAGGCGAGGTACGTTTTGCAAAATAAACACAAAAAAACAAACGTGTGTTAATGCTATATTGTTGTAGTGACAGAAGTTTAAATATCGTGTGCTTTACAACATCTACATAGTTCAGAAAGGGGTCTGTGCCTGTGGTTTCTATCGCTATACCGGGGATTTCTCGCGGTAGCGTCCCGAGATCGAATTTAACTAAATCCGTAGCATCTTCTTCTAAGAGGCACTGCCTCGCTACCTCGGGGCAGGATAAGGTTGACGCCAATTCAACACGCTTTCCAATTATAGTAATTATACGAGGATAAGAAGCGCATGTATTACAAAGAATCGATTCGCCATAATCTCGCTGCAGATTACACAAACCGTCTTTGTTCAGAAATGAACATGTCCCATCAGTACGGAGCTTCAAAGCTGCATATTTTTCTGGATTCCCGTGATTTTTGATTCGCTCCACAGATGCCTGAAATTTATCTCTATTAGCCCTTGTGGTGTTCATGCGTTTCTCAAGCATATTGTAATAGTCTTTATCGATATAGATTTTCCAGTTTATACAACAAGAGTCTTCACATTCAGAGCCGGTACAAATAAACCTATTCATGTATTTTAGTGTGAGGGAATCGTTAATTTCCAAGAGAGGCGAGGAAGAGTGAGGTTTTTTCATAACATTGATGGGTGTTTTATTAGTATATATTGAATTTATATTGTAGTTCTTTTATTAAAAAACGGACATTTAGTTTTCTGTCTATATAGTAGTAAACAGCCTTTTTTCTTCCAGCACAAAGTATCTTACTATGAATTTCCAGTTTGAGATTCACTCAGTCTTTTATATTATCCATGATTTATTAATATTTTTTGCCTCACTCTGTAAAACGGGATAGGGAGGAGCCTCACAGCTCCCCACCTCCCACGCTGCCATGTATTCGGGGCCTGAATCATGGCAGCTCATTACACCTTATCATTTTTCTCTCTTTGAGTATTTCTTTGATATTATGTTTTAATTTTGTTAAATTATGTGTTTAACAATATAAACATCATCAGCCCATGACATAAAATTATCTTTGTAGTTACTATAGACAGTATTAATTATATAGGAATACGTTTATGTCTACTTAAAACCGTGTACATTGTTTTGATACCATTCATATTTTTATACTAAAAATATTCCTACAAAGGAATGCCGTATGAAATTGCACCTAAAATATCTCCAAGCTTTTTATCTGGGTGACAAAATGTACATCCTTCCATATCTGCTGCTAAGGCAGTAGCTGCTCTATAATAATTTCTGCCATCAATCCTTTCCACCCTCTCAAAATATGATTTTCCCGACTTTATTGCATCTATTGCATCTCTTTCAAAATCATCCCTAGGGTTATTGTCTGGGTTAAATGGGGAACCAGTTGCATCCAGTAATCTCGCCTTATGCCATCCCTTCTTACTCATCGCCTCAAAAACCCTTTTGGATAGAGCTGCTGCAGGCAATACCGATGGATCATCCACATATTGTTTTGTAATAAGAACAATGAATGTCTTATACATGTCATCAATCATCCTTACAGTTTGTCTAGCTCTTTCTACTTCTTTTGCTAGTGTAGCATCATAGGGTTTTATAAAAAGAGGTCTTTTTGAAGATTCCTCTGCAATTGTTATAGTATTTGTAAAGAAAATAATAATTATTAAAACCAGACCCAATCTTTTAAGTTTTTTTAACACTTCCTTCGTTTTCCTTATTTAATCAATTATAAAAATAATTTAGAAATTTTGGATTTTGTTATAAATCTTTTCTATTTACGAATTGGAATTATCTGTTTTTATTGTTTTTCTGTTGCCCCTTTTCAAAAAGTTCTTTTAGAGAATCAAAGGCTTTCATTGCCCCCTCTTTTAGGCCTTCCCAGAGTTCTTCTGCTTCTTCCTTGATTAATTCGTCCAGCTTTGCTTGCGCTACATCACGTTTCTCGATATGCTCTTTCAGCTCCGCTTTATCATCCGCCTTTGCCTCCCTGGCCTTGGCCTCCAGTTTATAAATCTCTGCATACCACTTGTCCAGTTGTATCTTAAGTTCTTTTATATAAACGTCTTTTTTTTGACATCTTTTTTTTCCATTTTAGAATTTTTATTTAGACGGTTTTAATTTCTCTGTGAGCAGTTCTTTAATTTTATTTTTTAGCTCAGATAAATCTGAGGATTTGACAACATATGCACTGGCAATCAATGACATATACTTATCTTTATAGTTACTATAGGCAGTATTGATTATAATAGGAATATTTTTATGTTTACTTAAAATCCTGCCCATTGTTTCGAGACCATCCATCTTTGGTAAATTTATATCCATTACGACCAGGTCTAATGGTTGCTTCTGTACTTTGTTTAAGGAATCTTTACCATTAGTAGCCGTTATAACTTCGTAACCTTCAAGCCTTAATTCCTGTTCATAAAGCGAAAGCTGTTTCTTATCGTTCTCTACAAGAAGAATTGTATACATAGCTTACTCCTTGCTTATTTTTCTAATTTTTCTCCAGAATTTGAATACAATCTCCTTTTGCTCTTCTGTTTCTATCGAATTCGGCCTTTTTTTTCTGACTATTTCGATTGCTTTTGCAGCATTAATTCCTTTACTTACAAGGTAACATGCAAGCATGGTTCCAGTTCTTCCCATACCACCATCACAATGCACAACTAACTTCTTGCCAACTGCTCTGATTTTTTCAGCAAATTCCAAGAAATCCTCAATTTGTTCTATTCTTGGAGTACTAAAATCTTCAACTGGAATATGTTTAACCTCAAAACCGAATTCTTCAATTAATCCCTTATCAAGAGAAGGCTCTGTAAGTGATACAATTGCTTCAATATCTTTCTTTTTAAGTCTTTTAAAATCATTAATTGTTGAATCCGGCCTTGCCATACCAGCAATTTCACCCTTTATTAACCAGCTAAAATTTTTAATCATTTTTCAGCTGCATAAATAAGAGCATCCTTAAGTTCTGAGCCTTCATCAAAAGTCTCCTCAGTAAAATATTCTGAAATTCCATGTCGGGATATATCCTTTATTTCTTTTTTGTTTAATGCTTCTGTATTATAGTTTTCAATAACCTGTTTATGTCTCAACTTTTCTTCTGCAAGCTTTTCTAGGATAGCTCTTGTTCGGATATCCTCAACACGACCTTCTAAATTCTTATACAACAAATAAGTGCCATTTTCTTTATTAGCAGCCTTTTCTAAAATTGATTTTATCGTTTCATTTTGCATTGTTCATAATTCATAATAAGTTCAAAATCTATTATTAAAGAAATTGTATAATACCTATATCTTACTAAATAAATTTAATCTTAAGCTTTTTTCGCCCTTGCTTTTCTTCTTATGCTATTACTAAAAGTTCTAGTTCAAGAGAGAGTTCTTTTCCTGCCAGGGGGTGATTGGCATCAAGGGTTACTGTCTTGTCAGTAATATTTGTTATAGTCACCGCGGAGATTTTTCCATCATTTGTTTTAGTATTAAGATTCATTCCTACATGAGGATCGATATCTGGAGGAAGTTGTGATTTCTCAATAGTAGCTATGAGATTTTCATTGTAGTTACCAAAAGCATCTTCTGGGGATATACAAATTTTTTTTGTTTCACCTACGTTCATTCCAATTACTGCATTTTCAAAACCACGTATGAGCTTTTTTTCTCCTATAGTGAATTCTGCCGGCTCTTGCTCCTTCGATGAGAAAACCGTTTTACCATCCTTTAAAGATATGGTGTAATGAACTTTTACTTTATCTCCTGCCTTTGCCTGTGACATTTTTTTTCCTTTCTTAAAATTTATATTATAAATTATCCCTTTTTCAAAAAATGGTATGAGCATTATTTTCATTTAAAAAGAATTTCTTCCTCATGGCCGTCTTACCAAAACTTACAGTGTTAAAAAACTCCTTACTGTATTCTGGGCATTGCACCCTTTGGGAAATCCTTTGAAATGACGTCTGGACGCTCTATTATTGACTTTTGTCGTGATTTTAAGATACTTGAACCTTGGTCATGCCAAGCAAAGAAGATTCTATCAATACATGGTGAACGTATGACAGGTTTATCGCATAATTTTACCTTCTTTTGGTATATGATAATTATACTTTGCAAGTTAACAAATATACATAACATATGCAAGGATATTTACTTTTTTTAGTGAATATTATTTGCAGATATCATGTAAACTTAATATAGGTTTGCAGTTGGAGGTTGGATAAAGTCCTTAAAACTTAATGCAGATAAATGGATAGTTAAAGATGAAGAAAGGGGGGAAAGGCACATAATCTTCCCCATAGTGTTGCACACAAGAAAGCAATGCAAAATACAAAACTGGTGTGAATTTTATTTAATAGGAGTGTTGATCGTAAAAAACTATTGAGGTATTGCCAAAAACGGGGAGCTTACTCAGAAAATAGATCCTCAGTGATCTCATTATCCCCCTTCTTAAACATTTCCAGTTTATCCTTCGGAAGTTTCTCGATAGTCTTTTCGACACGAGAGGTTAACTCATCACGATTATTTTCTGGTAAAGCTCTAAGGATTGCGAGGATTTCTCTAACCCCAGCAGCATTTACCCGCTTTATCTGGACTAGATAGTGAACATACTCTAAAAGACTGATGTCCTTTAACGAATAAAGGCGTCGATTCCCGTCGTTTCTAGAGGGCTTGACGAGTCCCTTTTCCTCATAAATTCGCAAGGTGCGAGGGTTTACCTCAAGGATCTCTGCAGCCACACTGATAGGAAAGAGTGACTTATTTGGATTGATTTCCTTTACCATGAATTGTATTTCTCCAAGATATAGTAATATTCCATGTAAGATGTCATCAAATTTATGTTTATTTTAACATAACTAAATGATATATTCAATTTTAATTATAAAGATGTCATTTGTTTGTCATTTTACAAGTCAGAACAAGTGCAAATTAGTTACTAATCGCACTCCACAGTCCTCGTTTCGCAGTATGATTGCTACGAAGGACGGGTGCTACACAGGATGTAAAGGAGCTAATTTATGGAATGGAAGATCATAGGTATAATTGCAGCCGTAAGTACTACATCAGGTTTTATACCGCAATTATTAAGAGGTATAAGAACTAAGAAGTTGGAGGATGTTTCTCCACTCATGTATATAGTAATAATTTTTGGATTTTCTATGTGGCTTTCTTATGGAATACACCTGAAGGATGTCATAATCATTGGAGCTAATCTGGTTGCATTGATATTTAGTGCTTTTATACTTATTTTACGCTATAAATATTTAAAACAAAAAAACAAAGTTAATTAAGGGTAAGGTATAAATATTAGAGATATTTTCCGAAGATGACATTCAATTTCTCTTTTACTTTTTTCTGAATTTTGTCTTTTTGCGTCACAATAGCGTTACTTGAGGCATTTACACATCCACACTTTCTTTTACCTTCAATCAAAGGGATGGCACGCTTAATAATGGCCTTGGCCGTATCAACATTTTTCTTCAGGTTTTGAATGACCATATCCGCAGTAACGTCTTCCTCTCCTTCATACCAGCAGTCATAGTCAGTAGAAAGCGCTAGTGTGCTGTAGCATATTTCGGCCTCACGAGCTAGCTTGGCTTCTTGAATGTTTGTCATACCTATGACGCTTACGTCCCACCGGCGATAAGTTAAAGATTCAGCCCTGGTTGAGAATTGTGGCCCCTCTATACAAACATAAGTGCCTCCTTTGTGAGTGTTGGCTCCAACAGATTTTGCAGCTTCATAAAGGTTTTCGGCGAGGGAAGGGCATATTGGGTCAGCAAGGCTGACATGTCCAACAATGCCATCACCAAAGAAGGTACCTATTCTCCCCCTTGTACGGTCTATAAATTGATCCGGAATGACTATGTCCAGTGGCTTAATCTCTTCCTTCATACTTCCCACAGCGCTGACGGCAATTATTCGTTCCACTCCCATTTTTTTCATGCCGAAGATGTTTGCGCGGAAGTTTAATTCGGTTGGTAATATGTTGTGAGACCTTCCATGACGGGGGAGGAAGACAACGCTTTTTCCTTCAAGGGTTCCAGTGGTATATTGGTCGGAGGGCTCTCCAAAAGGTGTTTCGACCTTAATACTTTCAACATCTTTTATACCTTCAATGTTATATAAACCACTTCCACCAATTATTCCAATTTTTCCATCAGTCATGATTATCTTCCTTTTATTAACAAAGTTTTTTTAAAAGTGCGTTATTTTAACGCTGCATCTTCTACCGTCAAGAGCTAAATTAATCCTGATTGAAAGGAAAACCTTTTTAATAAATTTGATCGCTCCAGAAATTTGTATTTGGGTCACAGATTTGTCTTGTAAGCAAAATATAGTCGTCATTTTACAACTAACACATATTAAGAATAAAATAAATATTGCAAATACCATTGACATTTACAGTAATTTTTACTATTGTAACAAATAATTAAATATTTATTCACAATGAAACTATTTTAGATAAATATCTGCCAAAATAGTATCATTATGAAACTAACCGAAAATGAAATATTTGTCATTAAGCTGCTTGTCGAGGATCCATCGACTACAAATCAGGATATTGCAAGCAAAATTGAAATAACTTCGCAGGGTGTCAGCAAAATAAGAAAACAGCTTTATGAAAAAGGACTTATAAAGATCCAGGAATTAAGCCTGGATTATGAAAAATTAGGCATAAACATACATACAATTGCCTTGATAAAGATATTGCCCAGTGTATTTAAGAAGTTTGACAATAATGAACTGGACAAAGTTATAAAACCTGTAAATTCGATAAGGTCTTATGCGATACCAGAAACAGATATAACTCACATAATAATATATGCATTTAAGGATATTAAAGAATATGACTCATATTTCAGAAGTATTTTGGAAGAATTTGGGGATTATGTAGAAATAAAACACACCTTTGTTTTTTCATCAGCAAGCATAATAAAATCGTCATCCAAGCTTATGTTTTTAGATGCCCTGGACAAACTACAGCCTTTATTAAAAAGATAAAAACCAGAGAGATAAATTAAGAAGATGCAAGAAGGAAAAGAAAGAAATAACGGAAAAGAAAATCGTAGTGATAAACTTCCTGAAAAACTACGTTCAAAAGAATCAAAATTAAAAGCAATCAAAGAAGCTTATAATAAGTTGAAAAAACAAAAAAAAGAAATGAAGGCTAAAATTAAGAAAGAGAAAGCAGTAGCCATCTACCAGGAAACACGTTCCAACCAACACAACTGAAAACACCACGTGTAAACCTGCACTCACCTTATACAAACTCTAGTAAGAAAAATCTAAATGTAATGCTAAAGAATTAGTTACCAATACTGCTCGGCACTAAAACTGTTTGTACTCAATTTGACATCATTGCAATAGCTTCAGAGAACGTTTAAGGGTTTTATTCTGAGCGAAGAATCTTGACTTGAATACCCTCCAGCCAAGAGATCCCTCTATTAGAATGACTAGTTCCAGCACTTTGTACCTACAACAAAAACTGTGCCGAGCAGTATTGGTATATCCTTTAAGTATATGGACATTATTGAATGAAATAAAAAAATGACAAGCATTTTATATTTAGGTATTATGTTATTTTTTGCTGGGGCGGTTGTTCCCCTTATATCCGTTCAGAAAACAAAAAACTATGCATATATTCTTCCAACTACAGGAGCTGTAACCCTTGTAATATTTGGCGCATATTTACTGTCTTCTCCATCCATAAACATCTTTTCGATATCAGTCACACCTATCCTTGAATTTGTATTTAGGGGTGATGCCATCTCTGGATTTTTCATTCTTGTCATATCCATTCTTGCATTTTCAGTATCAATCTATTCTGTTGGATATACAAAGAACATTGCCAATAAAGGTACTATGGGATTCCTTTTTAGCATATTTATTTTAAGTATGTATGCCGTTGTTTTGTCGGGAAATGTTATTACGTTTCTCATATCATGGGAGACCATGTCCATTGTTTCTTACTTTCTTGTAACCTTTGACAGGGAGGAAAAATCGGCAAGGGCAGGTCTTATATATGCCATGATGACTCATGCCGGAACGGCTTTTATAATAACACTTTTTTTAATACTTTTTAAATATACAGGACATATGGACTTTTCAGAAATAAAGGCAGCGGCAAAGGATATCCCTGATGCAATAAAAACAATTATATTTATCTTTGCCGTCATAGGCTTTGGTACTAAAGCGGGCATTATACCCCTTCATACGTGGCTTCCTCAGGCCCATCCCGCCGCCCCATCCAATATCTCATCCTTGATGTCTGGTGTTATGATAAAGATGGGAATATATGGTTTTCTGAGGATTGCGGTAGATGTATTAGGAATAGGTCCGGAGTGGTGGGGTATTGCCATAATCGTTATCGGAGCAGTGTCATCTGTGCTTGGGGTTTTATACGCCCTGATGGAGCATGATATAAAACGTCTTCTTGCCTATCATAGTGTGGAAAATATTGGGATTATCTTATTAGGTATTGGGGCGTCAATGATACTGGCAAGCAACGGTTTATATAAGCTCTCGGCCATAGCCATGACGGCAGGGCTTTATCATACCCTCAACCATGCCATATTTAAGGGACTGCTATTCCTTGGTGCAGGCTCTGTTGTACATTCTACACATACAAAGAATATGGAAGATATGGGAGGATTGATTAAGCTGATGCCGTATACGGCCTTCTTCTTTCTAATTGGTTCGATTTCTATCTGCGCCCTTCCGTTTTTTAACGGCTTTGTAAGTGAATGGCTTACATACCAGTCCCTGCTTTTTGGTTTTAAATCTGCATCTGTCACAGCAAAGGTAGTCGCCCCTATGGGTGGTGCGGCACTGGCATTTACGGGAGCGCTGGCAGTTGCCTGTTTTGTGAAGGTATTCGGTATTTCCTTTCTCGGAATGCCCAGGAGTGATCATGCTAAAAGTGCAAAAGAATCATCTCCATCAATGGTAGCAGGAATGGCAATTCTTGCCTTGCTCTGTCTCATATTCGGTATATTCCCGGGTTACACGATAAAACTTTTTTCTCCTGCGGTTCTTAGTCTTACGGGCGCTGAATATATGTCATCATCAGGTAAGGGCATTTTATATATAAGCGAAATTTCCTCAGGACTGTCGCCTTTGGCGATACTTGTTGCGATGCTTGCCATATTCTTCGCAGCAGTTGTTTTGATTCGCATTGTTGGGGGAAAAAGAAGGATAACATACGGCGATTCCTGGGACTGTGGGATAACATCTCTAACACCAAGGATGCAGTATACGGCAACGGCATTTACAAAGCCTATAAGGATAATATTCAAGAGGATATATCGTCCCAGACGGGATGTAAAGATATCGTATACCTTAAAGCCCCTCTTCGTGAAATCAATAGAATATAGCAGTGAGATTACGCCGTTTTTCGACCGGTATTTTTATAAGCCTGTCACAATTTTTATCCTTAGTATCGCAGGAAAAGTGAAGTATCTCCAATCTGGTGACCTACACCTTTACCTTGGATACATACTTGCAACCCTTATATTGCTCCTTATATTCTGGAGTTGAGATGGAAAATCTACAATTTATCATAATCATAATATTTTCCCCGTTGATTCAGGGGATTATAAAGAAATTTAAGGCCAGCTTCCAGGGCAGAGTTGGCGCCGGTATATTACAGCCGTATTACGATATTATAAAACTCTTAAAGAAAGAAATGGTTTTATCCAGTGTTACGTCATGGATATTTAAGATCACACCATATATCGTATTTATCTCTACTATAGTTGCTGCCTTGCTGGTTCCCGTAATAACTACAAAATCGTCTTTCAGCATAATGGGCGATGTCATAGCATTGATTTACATATTTGCACTGGCGAAATTTTTTATGGCGCTGGCTGCTCTTGACGCAGGAACTGCCTTTGGAGGTGAGGGGAGTAGTCGGGAGATGATAGTCTCAATACTCGTTGAGCCTATGATAATGCTTTGTGTATTTACTGTAGCAATAACGGCGGGTTCAACAAATATAGCAAGGATTGCAGAATATCAGAGTTACATTGTTACACCTTCTCATGTCTTAGCCCTGCTGGCGTTTATGGTAGCCATTATAGCGGACACCGGCAGGATCCCTGTGGATAACCCTGACACACACCTTGAGCTTACTATGATTCATGAGGGAATGCTCCTTGAGTATTCGGGTAAATATCTTGCATTGATGGAATGGGCTCACTATATGAAACAGATGCTTTTATTTACCCTTGCAATGGACATGTTTTTCCCCGTAGGAATTGCGCATGGTACCGGAATGACTGAACTTGTTATATCATCAGGTATTTATTCAATAAAGATGATTTTCATGGCAGGCATAATGGCAATAGTAGAGTCAACGAGGGCAAAGATGAGGTTTTTTCAGCTTCCTTCACTACTTGGTGGTTCCTTTGTCCTGGCTGTGCTGTCACTCTTAACCTTTATAATGATAGGTAAGTAAATGGAAAACTGGATTGATTTGTCTCTTGTGAATGATTTTATATCCATCGGGATACTTCTTTCGGCTGTTGCTCTGAACACACTGAAGCGTCTTGAATCATGCGTAAGGGCATATATATTTAATTCCTGGCTCCTCTCAATTTTAGTATTTTTTGTGGCAGCCAAGACAGGCAATCCACACCTTTATATAGCCGCTTTTCTGACATTAGCCTCAAAGGGAATCTTAATGCCCATATTCTTAAATAGGATTGTCCGCCAGATGAAGGTAACCCACATAGTACAACCATATGTAGGTAATTCATTGTCTCTTGGTATATCAGGGCTTTTAATCACAATTGTTTATGCCTCTCTGAGTGGAGGCATCTTTATTACAGGCTTTTCAAGTCATGTCCTTAAGGTTTCTATTGCAGTAATAATGATAGGATTATTCATAATGATAACTCGAAGAAAGGCATTAACTATGGTTTTGGGCCTTTTATTTATGGAAAACGGGTTATTTCTCGCGGGTTTTTCGCTTACCTCCGGAATGCCTACAATTATCGAGCTTGGGATATTGTTTGACATGCTTATGTGTGTGATAATTTTGGGTATTTTTATCGTACAGATCAGGCACAAATTTTATTCTGTTGATCTTGACCGATTAACAACATTGCACGACCAATTAACTACATTGAAGGGATAAGGATGATAGGTATATTACTTCTCATACCACTTATTACGGCTACGGTATGCTATTCTTCAAAAAGCAGAAAAGGCATTGAGTATGCTAATCTTACAGGTGCTGTTATTCTGGCAATCACCTCGATATTTCCTATCGCGACTTCGCGTACAACACCCATATTTTTCTTGAGAGATATGCTTTTTATGGATGCCCTTTCTTCGTACTTAATGTCTATACTGATATTTGTTTCGTTTGTTGCGGCAGTATATTCCGTAGATTACATGGGGCTTGAATTCAAGGAGGGAATGATAAGTATAAAGGAACTCAGGTATTATTATGCGTTCTTACATTTATTCATTTTTACGATGGCACTCTCAATTGCCTCTAATAACATTGCCATATTATGGATGGCGATAGAGGGCACAACTATTGTATCATCTCTGCTTGTGGGATTTTACAAAGACAGGGAGTCTGTGGAGGCTGCATGGAAATATATTATCCTCTGTACGGTAAGCCTTATTTTCGGACTGTTCGGTATACTTATAGTATATTATGCCTCTGCTGCCGTATCGGGAGGGGAAGGCACGCTGAACTGGACAGAGCTTAGAGATATAGCATATAATATGAATCCTAAAACCATGAAGTTGGCCATTATCTTTATCCTGGTAGGGTTTGGGGCAAAGGCTGGTTTTGCGCCTATTCATAATTGGCTGCCGGATGCCCATAGCCAGGCGCCGACACCCATAAGCGCCCTTCTTTCAGGAGTTCTAATTAAATGCGCCTTTTTGGGAATCATACGATTTGTAATCCTCGGAAATGAATCTTTGGGAACATCCTATTGTGGTTATCTCCTTCTGATTTTTGGATTGGTTTCAATGGGTATTGCAACTGCATTTATACTCTTACAAAATAACTTTAAGAGATTACTTGCATATCATAGCATAGAACATATTGGCATTATAGCAATCGGCATGGGAATAGGTGGTTTTTGGGGTATTTACGGATCATTACTGCATATGCTCAACCATGCAATTGTAAAACCTCTGTTATTCTTTACAACAGGCAGGGTAAGACTAAAATATCATACCACGAGTATTGACAGGGTAAAGGGCGCTATGGTTGTGCTGCCTGTCACAGGCACAATGATGTTACTTGCGGCGTTGGCTATTGCGGGAAGCCCACCATTTAATATCTTTCTAAGTGAATACACAATCCTTAAGGCCGCTGTTGACAAGGGTAACTGGATAACGTTTTCGCTTTTTATACTATTTGCCACCATAATCTTTGGTGGAGTGCTACACCATTTCGGGAGTATGGCATTTGGCAAACCCCGAATAGATATAGACCATAAGCAAGAGAAAAAGGGAGGAAATAAAATGAGCCTTATTGTCATTGTAGCAATGGCATCGATCATGCTCGTGCTGGGTCTTTATATCCCCGGATTTCTTGATGGAATGTTAAATAATTCTGTAAAAGTTATAACAGGAAACTGATAATTGCTCAGTATCAAGTGGAATATCATGCTATTTAACGAGAATGTCAATCCCGCTTTCGCAGGGATTCCAGTAGTTAACGCTGGAATCCTTCCGAAAGGAAGGGTACATAATCCCACTTGATACTGAGCAATTACGGAAACTGATACAAAATGACTGAAAATGAAAAATATATAGAAGTTCGGAGCGATGAGTTCAGAGAATACTGCATCTCGCTCTATAATAGCAAGGCGGTTATTCTCCGCCTTATGTTTGCTACGGATGAAAGGGCAATGGATGATTGTTTTAAGATATATGCCGTATTTTCTGAACAAGGCAAGGATCTCTTTCACATCCCATTCTTTAAGCTTCAGAAAGACAACCTGAAATATAAGAGCATTACAGACTGCATTCCGGCAGCCCATTGGTATGAGCGTGAGATAAGGGATATGTTTGGTCTGATTCCGGAAGGTCATCCTGACCCGCGAAGGTTGGTATTTCACGATTCATTTCCCGCAGATTCGCACCCACTCAGGAAGGACTGGGAAATGTCAGAAAATGATCTGAAGGAATGGGGCGAAGGGGTTGTCAAAAAAGTCCCTTACGACTTTATGAAGGTAGAAGGAGAAGGTGTCTATGAAATTCCGGTTGGACCTATTCATGCAGGAATTATAGAACCTGGACATTTCAGATTCAGCGCAGTTGGAGAAACCATATATTACCTTGAGTCTAGATTATTTTATACCCATAAGGGGATAGAAAAACATTTTGAGAGCATGAGTTTCTTTGACGGCCTTAAGCTTGCCGAGCGTGTATCAGGAACGTCAACATTTTCGCATTCTGTTGCATACTGTATGGCAGTGGAAAGAATGGCAGGTATTAATATTACTGAAAAGGCGAAAGCAATAAGGACGCTTCTTCTTGAACTCGAAAGGATTTATAATCACATAGGAGATATCGGTAACATGTGTGCAGGTACGGGGTTTACTGTTGGCAACGCAATGGGAGCGGTTATAAAGGAGAAGCTTATGCAGCTTAATGAGAGACTGACAGGAAGCAGATACCTGAGAGGCGTAAATATGATTGGAGGTGTAACAAAGGATATCCTTTTACAGACCGATGATATATCCACGACGATAGATGCGGTTGCAAAGGAATACAAAAAATTCATGAAATTGCTTCTCGGCACAGTTTCGCATGTTGAAAGGCTTGAGGATACTGGAAAGCTGTCAAAAGAAATAGCCACACAGTTGGGAGTTACCGGAATTGCCGCAAAGGCGTCAGGACTCAATGATGATATAAGAAGGTCGCACCCGCACCTTATCTATAATGATGTGTTTGAATTTACACATTTTACCAGACAGGAAGGAGACGTCTTTGCAAGAATGATGGCCAGGGCTGAAGAGGCAAAATGCTCAATGGTTATGATAAAGACCATTATTGAGGGGCGGTATGTGGGAGGTTTGTATATAGAAGCAAAGGAGATACTTCCATATTCACATGCCCTTGGCTATACAGAGACCCCCAGGGGTTCTGTGTTTTACTGGGTTAAATCCGATCAAAACGGCAAGCCGTTGAGAGTCAAATTAAGGTCTCCATCATTCTGTAACTGGCCATCAGTACCTTTTGCTGTGCATGGCAATATAGTGCCAGATTTCCCATTGTGCAATAAAAGTTTTAATCTTTCTTACTCAGGTTGTGATATGTGAGAAAGGATTTTTTATTTTATGTTGAATAGCATGTAGCGGAAACCTGGTCTCCACCTCCATGAGATAGTTAGCAAAGATGGTTATATGAACGTTTACATGGAGTTGATCCCATGATGGGTGGAGGTCTACCCGCCCGTACCGAACGGGTACGTTCAGGCGGGTAGACCTCCGCTACAGATATTTACCGTATTTTCATTACATGTGATATTTTTAAAGGAATACATTTATGTGGTTAGAGATTTTAAGGAACATGATAAGCAAGAAGCAGGCGATTAAGCCCCCTAAATCTATTCAAACATCGCCCGATAAAATAATAGAGACATTTTCCCCGGGGAAAAAGATGAATAGAATCTTTAGCAAGTCGTTGAGAGTAAGGCAGGTAGACGCAGGCTCCTGCAATGCCTGTGAATGGGAATGTACGGCGCTTACGAATCCAATTTATGATATCCAGAGATTTGGTATAGATTTTGTGGCATCACCACGCCATGCTGATGTGTTACTCGTTACAGGGCCAGTATCAAGACAGATGGAGCTTGCCCTCAAAAAAACCTATCTTACAATGCCGGAACCAAAGCTTGTCATTGCATGCGGAGATTGTGCGATTAATGGGGGCGTATATAAAGGAAGCTATGCAACCAGGGAGGGAGCTAGCAGTGTAATACCGGTTAATTCTCGCGTTAGCGGTTGCCCCCCAACTCCCGCAACAATAATTAAAGGATTGTTGAAATTAATGAAAATCATCCGTAGTTATAGTAAAGTAAAAAAGTAAGTTGGTAAATTATCCTACGTGAAGGAATTTATTACCGTACTCGTTATGTATCATGCAGAACTATGTAGCATTTTATTTTGTTAAATATTAAGTATCTATTCTCTTTATTTTTGCAAATAATACTGTACTGCATCCCAATCCTTCTTGATTTAATTCATCCCTGATAAAAATTTATCCAACCAATTAATCTTTTCCCCACTCTCTTCAAATGTGAAGAATGTTAACTTACTGTTTTAACAGCAATTACAAAATTAATCTTAATTGACAGTATAACTAATTCTCATATAATTGTTCTAAAACAAAATGCAGTTATTGGTTAATGTATCTTTACGTAATGGAATCATGCGTTGAATTTGTTATTGTGATCTAATATACACAATTACAATGTTTAACTATAGTTGGAACTGGATAAAAAACAATCAAAGATATTCCTAAAATCCATTTTCGATGAATTATCATTGTAGAGTTTATGCATTCTACATAATTTGCTATTGATCTATGAAAGCATATTTTATAGTTACTATTATTTGTTTTGCTGTTTATCCTACAACAGTTACTCATGGAAAGGAGCGTATTAGCAATAATAATAAAGACGTGCAAGTTTCTATGTCATTGGTTCGTGAATACCTGGAGTTAAATGAAGCAAAAAAGGAAAATGAAGTAATTAATTGGATAGAAGAGATAGGCTATTCACCTAAAGAACTAAAGATACATCTTAAAGATTCGTTTCCGTTTCCTGAAAAAGAAACAGGCATATATAGAAAATTAGTGTCCTTTGATAATAAAAAAGGTGAGTACATAGTTTATATTCCAAAAGGGTATGACCCTAAAAAAACATGGCCGTTGATTATGAGTTTGCATGGAGTGGGAGAAAGTGGGTTGGCTTATATTCGCTTATGGTTGAGTTATTCAAAACATGACAATAAGTATATTTTTATCTGTCCGTATTACGCTTCAGGTTATTGGTGGGAAGAAGATGCTAATAATTTAATCATAAATGCTTTGAGACGAGCATGCATAGATTATAATGTAGATACCAATAGAGTCTATTTAACAGGATTTTCTAGTAGGGCGCACGGTGTATGGTATTTTTCAATACGACACCCTGACTTACTTGCAGGCATTGTTACCATTTCCGGTGAGTGCCCGATTCCTGATCAAATTTCGAATCTTATGAATGTACCCGTATACATTATTCACGGTATTAAGGATTCTGTAATACCTGTTGCAGCAGCGCGGGATGCCAAAGATAGGTTGGAAGCATTAGGATATGAATATAGGTATGAGGAATTACCTAATTTGAAGCATAGATATCCGATTAGCAGGAACAATGCCATATTGGAATGGTTGGATAAAAAACAGAGAAATCCAAGGCCTCGTAAAGTCAAATACAAAAATAGCAAACCGAACCCTCAGCGGATTTACTGGTCAAAGATTGAAAAAGCTGTTAATATTGCTGGACCACCAGATGTGAAAATTGATAAAAAACTTTTTGATTATCATACAGGATTAAAATTAGAAAAAAGTGGTTTTAAACCAGATTATGCCATACTGAACACAGAAATCAATGATAACAAAATAAATGTTACATGTGAAAATATTGAAAAGTTTAAGCTTTTTTTAGACGGGGAACTTGTCGATATGGGCGAGTCTGTGGTTGTTATGGTAAATGGGAAACAAATGTTCTCTGGTAAATTAAAGCAGGATATTGATGTGTTGTTTCAGACGTTGGAAGTAATGTATGACCGAAACAGTCTGTATACGGGTTCAGTAGAAGTAGAAATAAAAAGGTAGAAACTTTCAACAAATATTATAATTTGTGTGGATTATATAGATAAAGTAAAACCTATTGGAATGATATGTTAGTTAAGGAAATTATCTTATGAGAATATTATACATTTTAATTTTGTCATCAACCTTTCGGGAGAAAGTTAGTATAGAGAATTATGTAATTAAAGCAAGTATCGAAGCAAAAGTTTGTCTACACTTAGGTATCTTCTGCAAATCATTATATGATAGCCATAACTAAATTGTTATTATTTATGGTAAGGTTAATCTTTTTGAATTTATAACAGCATTTTTTTGATTGACCAGGAATATGCATTTATGTATTGTTTTGCAAAAAATAGTATTTTAAGATTTGGTATACAAATTTGGAAGAACTTTTTATGTTTAATACAGGAGTAGTAGAAAGTGGCTGAAGAAGTTCAGACTAAAGGTTTAGAAGGCATTCAATACATAAATGAAAAGTTTGATAAGGTTAAAAAAGAAGTGGAAAAGGTAATAGTAGGCCAGGACGAAATGATTGAGGCTATTATTATTGCCCTTTTCTCTGATGGTCATGTTCTTTTAGAAGGCTATCCTGGACTTGGCAAGACTATAACTGTCAAGACCCTGTCGAAGGCAATTGATGCGAACTTTCAAAGAGTTCAATTTACTCCTGATCTGATACCCAGTGATATTACAGGTTTTGAATTATGCGATCCTGAAACTAGAAAAAGCATGGTTCAAAAAGGGCCTGTATTTACTAACTTACTTCTGGCAGATGAGATTAACAGGGCTCCAGCAAAGGTTCAGAGTGCTTTACTAGAGAGTATGCAGGAAAAACAAGTAACGATAGGCAGAGAAACTTTTAAGCTGGAAAAATTATTTACAGTTCTCGCTACTCAAAACCCGATAGAAATATCAGGTACATATCTCCTGCCGGAGGCAGAGGTTGACAGATTTATGTTTAAAATCAAGATTACTTATCCTTCTTATGCAGAAGAAAGAGAGATTACCGAGAGACAGGTTCTTGATGAAGAAGTTGAGCTTAATGCTATCTTAAGACCTGATGAGATAATTACATTAAGGCATTTCATTGCAGATAAGATTCCTCTGCATAAAGAATCTATGATTCTGAAATACTCAACACGTATCGTAAGGGCAACAAGGCCAAATTCGGATGGCGATGGTTATATTGATAATGGACATATTAATGATTTGGTTATGTACGGCGCTTCGCCTCGTGCTTCTATTTATCTTGCGAAGGCAGCGCGTGTTTATGCTTTTTTAACAGGAAGTAATATAGTACTGCCAGAGCATATACATAAAATGGCCTATCCTGTTTTAAGGCATAGAATAATTTTGACTCATGAAGCAGAGTCCCAGGGGATAGATCCAGACGATTTAATAGAAACTATACTGAGTAAAGTACCTATATTAGAATGGGGCCAATAGTTTAGGCATCGAGACCGAAGTTGCAGAAGAAACCATAAAAATGTGTTAAATGTGAAATATGCGTGGCCGGAAAACATTAAATAGTAAGACGCGATTCTGTAATTGAAAATTTTATATTTTATAAAAAACTTTGTTTTGCTTCGCAAACACTAATGACGTCTGGACCACGATTTGATCTGAAAATAGATTCCCGATCCCTGCCCGACAAGGTCATTCAGGCGGGTGAGAGCGAGGCTACCTCCATTTCTGGAAGAGCCCAGTCTATTTTCATAGCAAAACATTTAAATCAGCGAACGCCTGTTCGTCCGTCAGGCGAGGAGTAACTAATTTATTGAGAAGCAAGATAAGGTTACATATACAAAGATTAGTGGCTAATCTTTATGAGGGTGTCTTCTCCAGTTATTTAAACTCCACAAGGGGAATTGAACTTGATGAGTTGAGACAGTACCAGCCCGGTGATGAATTCAGATCTATTGATTGGAAAGCTACTACGAGAACGGGAGTTTTACATGTCAGATTAAAATTGGTAGATAGAAGAACCAACATATTCTTTTTGATAGATAGAAGCGAATCAAAGAAATTTGGTTCAACAAATTTTGCTAAAGAAGATATTCAGTCATCTGTAGTTTCCATTTTAGTTCAATCTGCGGCAGAAACCGGTAATCCAGTTAGTTTCATAACGTTTACTGACAGGATAGAGAAATTCATTCCTCCTCAATCAGGCCAAAAAGAGACTATTAGGATTGCAGAAAACATTATACATGACAGAGCCAAGGGTGTGCTTACGGACGTCAATTGCGCTTTTGAGTTTTTAAATAATATGAAGTCTACGCCTTCACTTGTGTTTGTGCTATCCGATTTTCTTGCACCATTTAATTATGAGAATTCATTAAAGTATCTTGCAAATAAACATGATGTTGTTCCCATAATCATATCTGATATAAGAGAAGAAGTGTTTCCTAAGGCAAGAGGTTTTGTGGCAGTAAGGGATTTAGAAACACATAATGTGAAGTATCTGGATTTGTCACAAGGCCTGATTACAGGTTTACAACATATTAATTTGTTTAACAAACTTGATCTGGATCATCTTACATTAATGACCGATCAGAGAGAAGAGCAATGGACAGGGGCCTTATCAGATTTCTTTGATAGAAGAATGAGAAAAAGAAGTAGAGTAAAAAAATGAAAAGGATCTTATTTATATACTTTTTGTGTTCGCTTATATGCATTTTGAGTTATGAAACCTGCAAGGCTCAACAATCAGGTTATGGGCAAGAGGAACAGTATAGGGAGTCTGCACAAACACGTATTCTAACGGGTGATCCAGATAGTTTAATTCCCGAAATAAGTGCACCGGTTGAATTATGGATATTTGTAGGCAACTATCGATTCATTACCGGGAAGAGGATTCATTTTACTTTGCAGATGATATGGAAGTTGGGTGTTAACGTGAATATCGAAGAATTTAAAAATGTTGATCTTTCTCCTTTTAAGATAGAAAAGGTAACTATTGGAGAAAGGCAAATATTTAATAATGATTGTGATTTTCGGGTTATAACCTATATCTTATCATTACCTGATGATGCAAAAGGAGGAGTATATACGATACCCTCATTCTCTATTTCTTATAAGGATGAAGTAAACAAAGAAGTTGGACGGGCGAAAACATCTCCCATAGCATTAAAGAAAGTTCCAATTATGCTAGATACGAAAGTGGATAGAGATGTGGTAGATATTGGTGATAGAATTCACTATGAACTTACGTTGTGGCATGAAAGGCATGTGAAGATACTTAAGGAAAATATGGAAAAGCTGGATTTTAGTCCATTTCAAGTAATGGATTTCAATATTGTAGAGAAATCAGAAGGTAAATTGAAAAAGACAACTATGGAATATGAACTTTCGGTTTATGATTTCCCCGGTACCAAAGAGAGTTTTGAAATTCCATCATTGCCAGTGCTGTATTATTTGGAGCATGAAGGTGAAACAAAACGAGAAGGTGAAGAAGATATGATTAAAACGCAAGAGATAGGCACTCCTGCTATTCCTGTATTAGTCAATAGTTTATTAAAGAGAATTGATGTGCCGCTAGAAAGCATAAAGGGTCCTCTTACTTACTCGAAAAGGGATACTTGTATGAGAGGGCATTTGCCTATTATTTTTGGAATCGTAATAATAATTGTTTTAGGTGTAAACGAAATCAGAAGGTATGCAAGCAGGTTTACGAAGGCTGTTAAGGAAAAGATAGCAGGTGCTCCACTTGCACACGCAGAAAGATTAGAAAAATTAATTGCTGTTTTTGATTCTGATGCAGAGACTAATGAATTAAAAAAGTCTGTTATTAATATTGATTGCGCTTTAAGGGTCTTTTTGGGAGCTTTAGCGGAAATATCCAGAGAAGAAGTGCTTTCATTCACCACAACTAAAATTGTCGATACACTTAGAAGCAAGAATATGGCGGGGAAAATAGTTGAATCTGCAAACAACACTCTTGGGATTTTTGATTCTGTGATTTTTGGTGATGTTGATAAGGGAGAAATTGAGAAAGCCGTGAATGAGGTACAGCAGCTTTTGGAAGAGACCAAAAAGCGTGGATATTATTAAGGGGGTTCAAATATTGCAATTTGCAGATCCTATCTTTCTTTTAGCATTGATTCCATTTGTTTTTTTAATTTTCTTAAGGAAGGAAAAGAAATATTTAGGTTATTCAAGTGTAAGGCATCTAAAAGGGACTAGAAGTTTTAAAACCTTTATAATAAGGCGTTTGCCAAAAATTTTATGCTTTATAGCCATATTCTTTGCTACCCTGGCCTTTTCTAAACCTCAATCGGATTATCATGAAACAGAGATAACTTTCCAGGGACGTGAAATAATACTTTCGATAGATACTTCATTTAGTATGACCGGCGAAGCGATGAGGACAGTTAGGGATATTATGGTGGAGTTTATAAAAAAAAGAAGTAATGACTTGATTGGTATAACTATTTACGGAACAGATGCAGCGCTTGTAGTATTACCTACATGGGAGACTCAGTTATTAGAAAAATCGCTGGAACGCATTAAGCCGCATCAGATAGGTTACCGAACAGCTATAGGTGAAGGGATTTTTACTTCCATACTTGCATTGGTTGAAAAGGATATGGGTAAGGAGTATGAGATTAAGAAATTGAGAAAAAGTATAAATAAAGAAAGAGGACTTGGCAAGTATGCCCTTAACTTTGCAAAAAAGATTGAGAAAAAAGGCTCAATGAAAAATAAGGTAATAATCTTATTTACTGATGGTATATATAACGTAGGTATAAATCCCATAAGGCCTCTGCGCCTGGCTAAAAGGTTAAGAATTAAGGTGCATGTAGTTGCCGTACCTGCATCTGGTGAAACAGGTGTTGAACATGAACAGGCTGCTGAAAGGATAGCGTCATTGAGAAAGGGTGTTGAGTCAACCGGCGGAAAGTACTTTGCAGCAGAGAATTATGGGGAAGTAGAGCAATTTTATGAAGAGATAAACAAACTTGAGAAGGACAAGATAGTAGCAGAGAAAGTCGTGAAGAAGAAAGACTTATTCTTTTTTCCTACTGTCATCAGTATCGGCTTTTTATTGGGGATGGTCTTAATAGAAAATATTTGGTTGAAGTTTCCTTGAAAGGGTAGTAATAGATGAGAAAGAGTAATATTATCAAATTATCACTTTTTATCCTGGCTATCCTCTTAATAGCTTATGGAAGGGGATATTGGAATCAGTGCAAATTAGTCGATAGTGTTAATAAAGATGTATCAATGGGAAGGTATAACAAGGCCCTTGAGTCTTTGGAAGAAGCAAAGACTTCGAATTTATATAAACTTTCCAGGTTTTTGGGTAGAGAAGACCCTTATCTTGTGTACAACTCGGGAGTAGTATTGATGCTTATGGGAGATAATAAAAGAGCCGGGATAGAATTCAAGAAGGCCATCAAGTCAAACAATGAAATAATCAAAGAGAGCGCAATATATAACAGGGCGAATTTAATAGCAACAAATATGGATTTCATTACTGCTGCAGATGAATATACAAAGGCGCTCAAGATAGATTCTGAGGATTTTAAAGCAAAGAAAAATCTTGAAAGAATGCGGTTAGGGCAGAAACAACTCTCAACATTGTTTAGTCCAGTAAAGCAAGAACGAGAAGAAAGAATACAGTCCTTAAAGCTCATTCCATGGGGAAATAAATATAGATACAGTGGTGAACAAAAGGTTAGATGGTAAAATCAAACGCGAGTCCACTGCAAAGACCTCTTCTTAAGCGAAACCTCCTTCCTACTTAACTTTATAAGAGCTTGTTTCGCTGGGATTACCAACTTTGAGGTTTTTGCATTTTATATGTTATTTATATAAATAAACTCCCTTAGTCCTCCTTTAATAAAGGGGGATTTTGTTAACTTGCTTTTTTCTTTTACGATAATTATTTTCAATCCAGTACTGAGAAAACGATATTTTCCTTTAAAGCAAATAAAAGATGCTATTTTTTGCACATGAGCAGTATTTAACATATATATATGCTAGTGTTGTGCTTATTTTTCTTGTATATCTTTATTCATCGGGAAAAAAAAGAAAGTGGTTGAAGGATTTCGGTGGGCTTAGTATGTTGCAACGGTTTAGCAAAATACCACCTACTGCGCGTAATATTATCAAGGGCTTTATGGTTAGTGCTTCTTTTTGCGGTCTTTGTATGGTACTTTTGGGGCCAAAATGGCAAACTACTGAAGAGTATTATGAAAAAGAAGGTATGGAAATCGTCTTTGTTCTCGATGTGTCGTTAAGTATGTTGGCGGAAGATGTTAAGCCTAACAGATTGCAAAGGGCAAAGATAGAGGTGGAAAGCTTAACTAAAGACCTTGAAAATGATTATCTTGGTCTGGTAGTATTTGCAGGGCATGCATTTTCCATGCTTCCTTATTTAACTATGGATTATGATAGTATTTTCTTGAGGATCCTGCACATGGTTAACGAGAACTATGCGCGGTTTGTGCCCTACGGTACGAATGTTGGAAATGCACTGCTTATTGCAATAAAATCGTTCAGTAATGTTAAAAGAGAAAAGGTCCTTATCTTTCTTACAGATGGTGAAGAGCAATTGGCCGTGAGAAGTCAGGTTGCAGAAGCAGTTAAAATGCTAATGGAGAGGAGGGATATTTCAATTTATTTGATTGGTATTGGAGACCCACTGAAAGCTTCGCCAATCCCCAAAAAAGATAAAGAGGGACACACAATTGGATATGAGGTTGATATGGAAGGCGATACTATCACGACAAAACCAAATCCTGCATTATTACAAGAAATTGCCACATTAACTTGTGGTACATATATTCATGATGCAACAGGAGATGAGCTTAAGAACATTTTCAGAGGAGTTATAGAAAAACATAGGAAAATCATTGGTTTAAAAACCAGGAATATTGTAAAGGATATTTCTCAACATTTTTTGGGAGGTTCATTGTTTTTCTTGGCAATCTTCCTTTTGTTATAATAGTAGAGGGTAGAATGTAGAAAGTAGAGAGATGGAAAAGAAAAAAATAAAAAGCGTTTAAGATTTTGAGGTATATCAAAAAGCTGTGAAGTTGTTTGATGACTTTTTAGAAAAGGATTTACCTGTTCTTAGAAAGGATTTTGCAGGTAGAACATTAGCGGGTAATCAACTAAGATGCTTAGACTCTATTTGTGCGAATATGGAAGAAGGATATGAACGCAAATCAGGTAAGGAAATCAAGAATTTCTTCAGAATGTCTAAAGGTTCAGCGGGAGAGGCAAGAGGGAGATATAAAAGATTGAAAAGGTTGTTTTCTCAAGAAACAATAAATAAACGTGTGTTAAAACTGAATGAGATTAGAGCTATGTTAGCATCTTTAATTGACAAATGGAAATAACTCTCTCTACTTTCTACTTGTTACTCTCTACTTTCAATAAAGTTCTTTGAGGTTGAATTATTTAAGGAGTTAATAAAATGATTACTAAAGAGCAATTAAAAATAAAACCAGGTAAGTTGTTTATTGGCGGGAAATGGGTTGATTCTGTTTCCGGTAAGACATTTAGCACCATAAATCCTGCTACAGAAGAGGTTATTACGACTGTTGCAGAAGGAGATAAGGAGGATATTAACCTTGCTGTTGCGGCCGCACACAAGGCATTTGAGGATGGACCATGGAGAAAGACCGATGCGCGAGACAGAGGTAAAATTCTATTGAAAATAATGGAGTTAGTAGAAAAGAACAAAGAAGAATTAGCCCGGCTGGAAACTCTGGATAATGGCAAGCCCATAAGTGAAACAACAACTGCCGATCTCCCACTCATCATAGATTGTTTGCTGTATTATGCAGGATGGGCGGACAAGATCCATGGAGAGACAATTCCGGTAAGAGGTGAATTTCTTAACTATACCATCAGGGAACCTGTTGGAGTAGTTGGCCAGATAATACCGTGGAATTTCCCTTTACTAATGGCCGTGTGGAAGATAGCGCCTGCTATAGCTTGTGGCAACACAATGGTCTTAAAACCTGCTGAACAGACTCCCTTGACTGCCTTAAGGTTTGGTGAGATCTGCCAGGAGGCCGGCTTGCCGGATGGTGTTTTGAACATCGTTCCTGGTTATGGCCCTACGGCTGGAGCAGCACTTGCTGAACACATGGATGTTGATAAGATTGCCTTTACGGGTGAATATATTACGGGTCGCCTCATAATGCAGGCAGCCTCAAGGAATTTAAAACGAGTATCGTTAGAGTTAGGAGGAAAATCTCCGAACATAGTGTTTGCAGATTCTGATATAGACAGTGCCGTGAATGGTGCTATGACAGGCATATTCTTCAATCAGGGGGAGGTATGCTGTGCTGGTTCTCGATTATTCCTTGAAAAAAGTATTCATGATGAATTCATAGATAAATTATCAAACAAGGCTTCTAGTCTGCGTGTCGGAAACCCGGAAGATAGTAGTACTCAAATGGGGGCTCAGGTTTCTAAAGAGCAGTTTGATAAAATATTGGGCTATATTGATAGTGGGAAACAAGAAGGCGCTAAATTGGTGACAGGCGGTAAAAGACTCGGGGACAAAGGATATTTTATTAGACCAACCATATTTGATGAAGTAAATAACAATATGAAAATAGCAAGAGAAGAAATCTTTGGCCCTGTAGTATCTACAATTACGTTTGATGACGTGGATGAAATGGCAAGACAAAGTAACTTATCAATCTACGGTTTAGCAGCAGCAGTATGGACTAAGGACATAAAGAAGGCTCACAAGCTTGCGAGAGACCTAAAGGCTGGCACGATATGGATAAATACTTATAATACTTTTGACGCCGGCTCACCCTTTGGCGGATTTAAACAAAGTGGTTTTGGTAGGGAATTAGGTATTCATTCCTTAGAACTGTATACGCAGATAAAGAGTGTTTGGATAAACCTTGGTGCTTAAAAGTTTCAGAGTATAATCCTATCCTCGATTTCTACAGTGAGATGAACTTTTGTAGAAGATGACGAGACAAATTTACAAATTAATGGGAAAACACATAATTCCATTATTGATTATCACTTCAATTTTTATACTACCCAAACGCATAGTTTATTGTGCGCATGAACCTGATTTTTATTATAACCTTGGCGTTTCTTACTATGACAAGGGTATGATAAATGAAGCGATTTCTGCGTGGGAAAAAACCATAGAGATTAATCCGGAATATGTAGTGGCATATTATAATTTGGGAAATGCTTATGAGGAAAAGGGTATGTTAAAGGAGGCGATTTCTGCATGGGAAAAAGTGATAAAAATTACTCCACGCGATATAGATGCGCATTTTAATATGGGGGTTGCATATATTAAAAACGGCATGTTTAAAGAAGCAATAGATATATATGAAAAAGCCATTAAAATCAATCCTTACGATCCTGAGATACATTACTACCTTGGTATTGCATTTATCAACATAGGTGAAATAGATAGCGCAATTGAAGAATATAATAACGCTATAAAACTGAAACCTGATTATGCCGAGGCATACAATAGTTTGGGAAATGCCAATTACGATAAAAACATGTTAGACGAAGCGCTTTCGGCATATAAAATGGCAATAAACATAAACCGTAATTATGCTGATGCCTATAATAATTTGGGTTCCATTTTTTTTGACAAAGGTATGTTAAATGAGGCAATTGTTGCATGGGAAAAGGTGATCGAGATTGACCCTGACAACGCAGATGCTTATTACAACCTTGGGAATGCGTACGATGAGAAGGGGATGTTTTACGAGGCTGTTCATGCATGGAAAAAAGCGCTTGAAATAAATCCGGACATTATAGATGCACATTATAATCTAGGATTTGTTTACAATAGAAATAAAATGTTCAAAGAGGCAATCGTCGAGTATAAACAAATTTTGACGAAACAACCTGAAGATGTGGATACACATTATAGCCTGGGTGTTGCTTACAAAAACAATGGTTTAAAAGATAAGGCAATTCATGAATTTGAGGAAGTTGTTGCGCTTCAACCCGGAAATATTTTTGCCCTTAATAATATAGGCACTATTCACCTTGAACAAAGTCAATATGAGGATGCGGTTTCAGTTTATAAAGAAGTATTGCAGATTGACCCTGATCATGTGGAAGGATTGTATAACCTTGGGTTAGCGTATTATTTTAAGGGCGTTCTTGATCCGGCAATAAATACGTGGGAAAAAGCGGCAAAAATTAATCCTTTTTATAAGGATTTACAAAATAATCTCATTGTTTCATATAAGAAAAAAGAATTGTCCAATAAAGTAGTTACAACACATGAAAGAGTGTTTGAAGAAGACGTTAAGTTTGATAAAGAATTTTCAGTAGCGCTTCCAGCTCAAGGAAAGGAGGAAGAAATGCAGGTAGTAAATAGAAGGAAGCTGTTGCCCGCCGTAACAGTTGGTTTAACAAAAGAGGAAGCCGCCAAACTGGCAAGGGTACTTAAGGAAAGTAATGTGGAAGTTAAATTTTGTCTCGACCTCCTTGCGGATCTTGATTTAGTAGAGCTTGAAGAGAAAATCACTAAAATGAATAATACCGACTGAGAAGAAGCTAAATTTTATGGTTATTTTGCCAGATAACGCAAATGCCGAAAAAAACCTGTATATCCGTAATAGGCAGTGGGAATAGTGACGGAACACTAAGTCCCGAAATAGCCAAAATTGCCAATGAGGTAGGCAGAGAAATTGCGGCAAGAGGAGCAGTTCTAATATGCGGAGGCCTTGGTGGGGTGATGACTGAAGCAGCAAAAGGGGCAAAGGAAAAAGGTGGCCTTACAATTGGGATTATCCCTGGTGAAAATCCAAACAATGCAAATCCTTATATAGATATTCCCATACCAACCGGTTTGGGTTTTGCCAGAAATGTTCTGGTTGCTTATTCAGGTGATGCAATAATTGCCGTAAGTGGTAGACTTGGAACCCTTTCTGAAATTAGCTTTGCTCTTATAAGAAAGAAACCCGTAATTGGCATTTGTACCTGGGATTTGAATCAGTTGGAGCCGTTAGAAGATTATGGATACGGTATAATAAAATGTAAAAATGCTAAAGAGGCCGTAGAAAAGGCATTTACTCTCATAAGAGAAAGGTCAACGTTTTAGAACATTAAATCAGGGACGGAAATTTGACTCCGTAAAATTCCAGTTAACTTTGTGAAGCATAAAATGGATCTTTTATATTCTATCTTGACAGGATTGCAGTAAATGCTAAAATAACGGCGTTTGGTTGTTAAGGTGTTCAGTAAGTAGATCACTGCAGAGGTCACAAACTGATTGAGAGAATTTTTACTATAAATTAGTGAACTATTTTGTTTTTCACAATATTACCTTTCCAAATTAAACATTCTCTGCAGTGTGTTGAACTTTTACTATAGTTCGTCATATCATACATCCTTCACTATTTAAACATTACGATATGTGCTTCCTGCCCAAATAAAACAATGTAAAACTACTGGAGTTATTAGTTTCTTTTAAAAAATTTATAAAAATGGAAGTAATTAAGAAGGTAAAAGACTTAATATCGTTGATGAATGAAAATAACCTTACAGAAATCGAGGTCGAGGAAGAGGGTACCAAGATACGCTTGAAAAGAAATAACCTGGATTCAGTGCAAACAAGCATCCAATTACCTTCAATAAAGGCATCATTACAAGAAGGTTCTAATAAGTATTTGACGTCAAAACAGGATAAGGAATTTTCGGAAATTGTAGCTCCTATGGTTGGTACATTTTACAGTAGTGCACCGGGTGCGGATCCTTATATAAATATAGGAGATACTGTTGATGAAGAGACCGTTGTTTGTATAATTGAAGCGATGAAGATAATGAATGAAGTTAAGGCTGAGACTGAAGGGAAGATTGTCGAGGTAATAGTGGAGAATGGGGCTGCCGTTGAATTTGGGCAACCTCTTTTTCGCGTTGAAGCATCTGAAGAAGGAGAGTAATAAATAGATGTGGTGTGCACCTTGTTAAACTATTTTTGCATTTTGCATATGTCATCGACCATATAAGTCAAAAATGTTCTAAGGGCACCTTAGGAGTATAAAAGAAATAAATGTTTTCGAGGATCTTAGTTGCGAATAGGGGAGAAATAGCCCTTCGAATAATAAGAGCATGCAAAGAATTGGGCATCGAGACCGTCGCCATATGCTCAAAGGCTGATGAAAATGCACTATATTTGCAATATGCAGATGCTCATGTGTGCATAGGACCGGCAGAAGCATCGGAAAGCTATTTAAATATTCCAAGCATTATTAGTGCCGCAGAGATTACTGATATAGAGGCCATCCATCCCGGATATGGCTTCTTGGCGGAAGATAGCCATTTTGCAGAGGTTTGCGAGTCATCTAATATTGTTTTTGTTGGACCATCGTCCGGAGTTATGAAGAAGATGGGTGATAAAACTCGGGCCAGGAAAATAGCGATCGAGAATAAAATTCATGTGATCCCCGGTAGTGATTCAACTATAGAGAATCAACATCATGCCCTGAAGGTTGCTCATGAAATAGGTTATCCAGTCTTGATAAAGGCATCTTTTGGAGGGGGCGGTAGAGGCATGAGAGTGGCGCATAATGATATAAGTCTAGTCAATTCGCTTGCAATTGCTCAACGTGAAGCAAAAGCAGCATTTAAAGACCCTTCTATATATATTGAAAAATACATAGGAAATTCACGTCATATTGAGGTTCAGATCGTGGCGGACAAATACGGAAATATGGTGCATCTTGGCGAAAGGGATTGTACCATACAGAGGAGACATCAAAAGTTATTAGAAGAAGCTCCGTCTCCTAATATATCTAGTCAACTACGTGACGGAATCTGTAAAGCAGCGTTGAAGATAGCCAAAGTAGTTGGTTATACTAACGTTGGTACCGTTGAATTTCTGGTAGATGAAGATGGGGAATACTATTTTATTGAAATGAATACTCGCCTTCAAGTTGAACATCCTGTCACAGAAATGATTACGGGAATAGACCTGGTTAAGGAACAATTGAAAATTGCTTATGGTGAAAGACTAAACTTGAGACAGAAAAAGGTAAGAAGTGAAGGCTCTGCAATAGAATGCAGGATTAATGCTGAAGACCCAAATAATGGTTTCAGGCCGTATGCTGGCAAAATAACAATGTGCAGTGTGCCCGGTGGAAAGGGTGTGAGGATAGACTCGCACATTTATTCAGGATATGAGATTCCACCATATTATGATTCGTTATTGGGCAAATTAATTGTGCATCAAAAAACAAGAGAAGATTCAATTGCTTGCATGAGAAGGGCTTTAAGTGAGTATAGGATTGAAGGTGTGGGAACGACAATACCTATCCATATGAATATTATAACGGACCCAAGATTTATTAATGGTGACGTAAATACCAACTTTGTTGAAAACCTCATTAATGAGAAGGAATAAATAAGCCATAAAGTAACTATGTGTGTAACACCAGATTTACACTTTTTTCTTGACACGATGTTTCGCTCTTGATAAAATCCCGCACTTTTAATGAATATCTATTTTCTGACATATGCCGAATGGTTTAAGTTGTTTAATGTAAAAAGGTTGCAAGCGATTATCTGTATAAATATATGCTACATTTTTGGAATTTATCGTGAGGTTTTGGCGTGGTATAATTTTTAAAGAAAGAAAGGAGATTGAATACAAATGTTTAGTCGTAGGTTAAGAAATTTTATTATAGCTTTTGCAATTGTTTCAGTATCATGGCTTATTATCGTCCAAAGCAACCAAAGTTTTGGCGCAGCAAAGCAAAAATACAAATATCTTGGCAACGCTGGTTGCAAGTGCCACTTGTCAAAGGGGGCCTTTGAGGGTGAAGAATATAAAGAAAGGCTACATTCACATACCTTTGATGAAAGACTGAAAACCGATGAAGAGAAGAGCAATCCAAAGTGTTTAAAGTGTCATGCAACGGCTCTGGGCATGAAGATAAAAAGGGGCAAATCTAAGCAGGGCACAAAGAACTTTATCGAAGATGTTGGGTGTGAAGCGTGTCATGGCCCAGGTGAGGGGTACGTAAAGGTAAAGAAAAATTACAAAAAGAAGGGAAAAGATGCCTTTAAGAAATTGTTAAAAGAAGACCCGATGATGGCCAGAAAGGTTCAATATGATGCAGGCTTATATGTTGCTGGCATAAATAAGTATAAGACGATAAAAGAGCAGTGCTTAGAGTGTCATTGGGAAGATGTCAATGACAAGGATAAGTGCCCTAAGTGCGACAAAGACGAAAAGGGTAGGCCCATAGTAATGAAATTTAAGAAATATTTCAAGTTGGACGATCATAGGGATCATGATGCAATTGATGATGTTTTAAAGAAGATGTCGAGTGCAGATAAAAAGAAATGGAAGGGCTACCTGGAGCAAGACCCTCTTTTTAAAACAAAACCAAGTAACGCCAAGTAACGTCAGGCATTAAAAGTGATAATTGTTCCTGAGTCAAATTTGATGAGGATAAGTTACGCAGTTTTTTAATTGAGACTTAACTTCCCATTCTCGAAAGAAATGGGAAAGTTAAATGTTGTTCCTTTGTTGATGCATGTGCACGTAGCATAATAGTAGTAAGGACTTAAACCCACAAAATAGCGTACTGCCTTTTTATAGGGAGAGGAGGAAACCATAAAGTGGCATCTTTGTTAAAAGTCTCTACTGTTTCAATTAATAATAATAGAATCTTATATAGATTATTATTCCTTTCATGCCTTTTTTTATTCATTTCTACTTTTTCTTCAAAAAATCTCTTCGCACAGGAAAATAGTGAGTGCTTGGAATGTCATACGGATCCAGCAAAGGTAGACATTAAGGTAAGGGTTGATCATGTTACAGGCGAGGTAGAGATTGTCTCGATGCTCGTTGATGAGGATGCCTTTCATGCTTCTGCCCACGGTGGAGAGGATTTTTACTGTATTGATTGTCACGCTGACCTGGAAGACGTTGACCTGGAAGAAACTGAAGGAGGACATTATCCAAACTTGCAACCTGTTGACTGTATAACGTTTTGCCACGATGACCCTGGCGAAGAGTTTCTGGAGAGTAAACATGTAGCTTTAATGAAGGAAAATGATGTACAACCACCTACTTGTAAACACTGTCATGCCGGGGAAAAATCCAAACGTGATACACCTAGAGCCGATGATTTATATCATAGAAAAGACACGATAGAGAAGTGTGGAGGTTGTCATGAAAAGTTTCTGCATTCGTATCGAAATAATTTACACGGTCAAGTTACTGCATTAGGACACCTGGATACAGACATAGCGACTTGTGTTGACTGCCATGGTCAACATACGATATTGCACTCATCGGAACCCGAATCTACCCTGGGTTCAGAAAATGTTATTGAGACTTGTGGTAGATGCCACCCTGATGCAAATGATAGTTTTGTCAAACATGTAGCACATCCTGAATATAAAAATTTACAATATTATAAATCAGCTTTAATTGCCCTCAAGAACATTAGGAAAGATCCTGAACAAATCAAGAGCATCTTTAAAAGCCCGCAAATAATTATAACAATTATATTCATGCTGTATATAGGTATATTAATCCAGACTTTTGCCGGTTTCGGTATGCATTCACTTCTCACATGGTTTGGGACTGTATTAGACGAGCGTAAAGAAGGAAAGGAATCAGAACATGGCAAAAAATAATACTTTACTAAGATTTAATTTTTTTCACAGGTTTAATCACTTCATTATTATTATTAGTTTTTTTGGTTTAGTGTTAACTGGTATGCCACTTGTTTTCAAGGATTACGGGTGGGCTCTTTACCTGTACAAACTCCTTGGGGGTTATCCTACTGCTGGGTATATCCACAGGATATGTGCGCTTATTACTTTTTTTGCTGCATTTTTACATTTTGCATTTTTAACCTTTGAGGCCACAGTAAAGAAAAATAAAGGACTTTTCTGGGGTCCAAATTCACTAATAATACAGCCCAGGGATGTATTAAACATTTTGGGGGATGTTTTATGGTTCTTCAGGTTGGGACCAAGACCAAAGTTTGATAGATGGATTTATTGGGAAAAATTTGAATATCTATCACTTTTGTGGGGCACATTAGTTATGGGTGCTACCGGGTTTATCCTTTGGTTTCCAGTTCAGTCCACAAGCATCATGCCTGTTAGTGTCGCTAATATTATCGATTTGCCAAGTATAGCACTAGTAGCTCATAAGTATGAAGCCATACTGGCAGCTGGTTTTATCTTTACAATCCATTTCTTTCATACACATATGCTTCCTGAGAATATCCCTGTAGACGAAGCAATGTTTACAGGAAGAGTTCCGGAAGAACATATAATACATGAAAGAGGAGTATATTACGAAAGATTGAAAAATGAAGATCAGTTAGAGGAATGCAAAATAAAACCAGCCTCTTCCGGGGCCAAGTTTGTAGCAAAGGTATTTGGGATCCCAATTCTTATCGTTGGTTTACTTATGGTCGGTTTTATGCTATCCTCATTGGTATGTTCTATCGTTTCTGTTATTACAGATTTAAATATTGGTTTTGATATTTTTAGTATTTTTGCATTTTGATAAGCATAAAGTTTTAATTTCAATTTTTCAAAGGTGTCTTTATGGTTAGTAGGGTATTAATTGCTGATGATGAAGAGCGCATAATGCGTAATATAAAAACGATTTTCGATGAAATGGAGAATATCGAAGTTATTAAGGCGCAAGGTATTTCTTCGATAGTTGATTTTATTGATTGTGAGAGGATTCATTTAATTATTACTGACCTGAGAGTCCCAAAAATGGGGAGGTTGGAATTTTTGAAGTACATTAAATCAAAAGATATAGACTTGCCAATCATAGTTATTTCGGGTGATGATTCCATTGAAACTGCGGTGGAGGCTATGAAAGAAGGCGCTTTTGATTATATCACAAACCCATTTGAAGAGGACACGCTCACGATTGCAGTAAAAAAAGCCCTTAAAATGAGGTCTCTGACGATGGAGAACAGGTATCTTCGGAAGGAACTAGAATCGCATTATAATTTTGGAAATATCATTGGTAATTCGCCTAAGACGTTGGAAGTGCTTTTATTGGCCGGAGATGTTTCAAAAACGGATTCAACGGTATTTATTTATGGAGAAAGTGGAACAGGTAAAGAGCTTGTGGCCAGAGCTATACATTTTAATAGCTTGAGGAAGAGCGGCCCATTGATTACAATTAATTGCGCTGCGTTACCTGAGAATCTATTGGAAAGTGAGCTATTTGGCTACGAAAAAGGTGCATTTACGGGGGCAGAAAAAAGCAAAAAAGGTCGTTTCGAACTGGCCAACGGAGGTACTTTGTTTCTTGATGAGATATCGGAAATGAATCCTATTATCCAGGCTAAGGTGTTAAGGGTTGTTGAAGAAAAAGAATTAGAGCGGCTTGGAGGAGCAGAAACAATAAAAGTAGACGTAAGAATTATATGTGCCAGCAATAAGAATCTTGAAGAGTATGTTAAAAACGGGCGATTCAGAGAAGATTTATACTATCGTATTAACGTATTTCCTATTAATTTTCCTCCGCTCAGAGAAAGGCCTGAAGATATTTTGAGCTTAGCAAGGCATTTCCTTGAGCATTATTCGGTTAAAATGGGCAAATTCTCTGTAAAAATGTCAAAAAATGTAGAAAAGATCCTTGTTTCTTGCAAGTGGGAAGGTAATGTAAGGGAATTGAAGAATTGCATAGAAAGAGCGGTTATATTATGTAAAGGAGACTTGATAACCGAAGAACATCTTCCTTCTGTTCTGGTCAAAGAATCTCTTTCTAATTATGATAATGGTAAGTACAAAATAGTGAAGATGATGGATATCAGTTTACCTCCAGAGGGAATATCTTTAGATGAACTTGAAAAACACCTTGTATTGCAGGCATTGAAAAAAAGTAAAAATAATAAGACTAAAGCGGCAAAATTACTCGGCCTTAGCAGAGGAACCTTTAGGTACAGGCTTGAAAAATATGAGTAATAAAGCCAAAAATAAGTATAAAAGAATTTGACAATTAGAAGGATATTTGATAATATCTTGATATTTGGCGCCTAAACAACTATACTGGTGTAAATAAGCCAAATCTATCTTCAGGGAAAAGGGAAGAAAAGAATGCTATGTCATTATATACAAGGACTTACATTAGATATATAGGTTTGAAATATTATGGCACATAATATGCTTTAAACAAGGTTTGTACACTTTATCGAAAAACCAATTGAAAGGAGGTGGAAGTTGAGCAATTTAAGAAGGATTATTTGTAAGTCTTTGAGTTTATGTGCCTTTTTGATTATAACATCTTTTTTGATTAGTCAGGTTAACAATGCCGTTGCGGCAGAAGGAGGCGCTTGCCCTAAAAAGAAAATCCAATTGCAATTCTGGTGTGCAACATGCAAAGAGATAAGAGAATTCAAGGATTGTGATACCGCTGATTATATATGGGATTTCGAGAAATACAAGGCGGGGAGTGGGAAATATGCAGATGCCAAGGCACACCAAGACCTGCCAGAGGCGTGGGGATGCCAGAGGATTGCATACAGCTGCATAAACAAAGCGTGTGTAGATTATGGGAAATGTATTCCGCACCCGGGTATCTGTGAGACCTGCATGGATGACATTACCAGCAAAAAGGTTTGGTCGAAGATTGACTTCAAATGTACAGGTTGTGGTAAGACATTTGACCAACCAGGTACAGGGTATAAGCTTAACGAACGGATAGAATATATTCCTACATTATTAGACCAAGAAGCAGGTAAATGCAAAGAATGTGGAAAGCCATTAGAAACGGTTTGTCGAAAATCAGGTACGTGCCCCCATGTTCCAAGCTACTAATTTTTGATAATTTTATAAATTTTTGAGGAGGTGAAGAATGAAGAAAAGAGCTTTATTATGGAGCATCTTAGGTACAGGGTTGATTAGTTTGGTGTTGGCTCAAAGCAGCAATGCCGGTTTTATACAGGGTACAAGGGTAAGAACAGATAATCCTTCCCCATTTCACGTCACGACATCGCCAGATGGGAAAATCCTAGTTGTAACAAACCAATCAGGTCATAGTGTAACCTTAATAAACGCACGGTCACAAAAGGTCATTGGAGAGATACCAGTGGAGGTTCAGCCTGAGGCTTCAGTAGTATCACGTGATGGCCGTACAGTATATGTATGTAATGCTGAGAGTGATAATGTATCAGTGATAGACATTAGTAGTAAGTCAGTAAAGGAAAGCATAAAAGTAGGCGATTGGCCATGCAGTATTAAGTTATCAAAAGATGGAAGTAAGGCTTATGTGGCCTGTTCTGGTAACATGTGGAACTCCATTGATATCATTGATACGTCTAGGAATAAAAAGGTTGGTGAGATTAAGACATCACATTACGGCCCTCGAGACATCGCTATTTCGCCTGATGGGAAATCTGCTGCCATAATCAATGATACAGTTGGCAGTACTCATAGAACAGTAGATTTCGTTGACCTTGCAACAGGCAGGATTACGGAAACAAGGACTATTCCACAGAGTGCTAACTTAAGAGGAGTAGCATACACACCAGATGGAGCTTTTGTACTTGTAACGATGGAACAGCCTAAGAACTGGTTACCTGTGTGTGCGGCAGAAAATGCTCAGATATTTTCGAATAATCTTGCAATACTGGAGACCAAACCTGGTGGAAAAGTTGCCTGTATGCCTTTGGATGAGGAGAACAACTATGATGGAAATCCTTATGGATTAGCAGTTGATCCAGGTGGTAAGTATGTCTATGTTGGTATAAGGAGTATGCATAGGGTAACGATTCTTGATCTGGAAAAGATGACGGATATCGTTATTAACAGTACACAGGAAGAGTTGGATGATTTAAAGAATGACCTGACGCTTATGGTTGACTACCTGGTTCAGAGAGTGGATGTAGGTCTGGGGCCAAGTTCAGTTTGCCTATCACCTGATGGTAAATTCTGCTATGCTGCAAACTATTTTTCAAATAGCGTTTCAGTTATCAGAACTCCTACTGATTAATTAGCAAATTGCTTTTCCACATGTTTAGTAAAAGATGAAATAATTTTTAATAAGAAGGAGGTCAGTAATGAAGAAAGCATTTTTATTTGGGTTAATTGTGGGGCTGTGTTTAATAGGCGCTACAGCGCCGATGGATA